>CAXSHI010000302.1:0-4364 GCA_964236755.1 uncultured Acetobacteraceae bacterium | reverse complement strand
TCGAGGACCAGGCCTCCGACCGGGCGCACCGCATCGGCCAGGAGCGCCCGGTGACGATCTACCGCCTCATCATGCAGGACAGCATCGAGGAGCGGATCGTGCGCCTGCACCGCGACAAGCGCGACCTGGCCTCCGACCTGCTGGAAGGGACGGAAACCAGCGCGCGGCTGAGCGAGGAGGAGCTGCTCGACCTGATCCGCGCCTGAGCGCGGCGCACGAAGAATGGGTGTAGTTCAAAAAGCGCCATCTCGACCTGCCAGCGCTGGACAAACCAGCGCAGGACCTGGACGGGGTCCTGCGCCGGACCGGTGCAGAGCAGGGCCTGCGGTTCGAACTGGCCACGAGGGTCGCAGATGAGGACCCAGCGGATCGGGACGACTGGCATCCCGCCACGTCGCCAGACGGCGGTGCTGGTGATGACCTCGATGTCGCGCTCGCCGCAGTCGTACCAGCTTGGCACCGTGATGAGCTGCCAGGCTGTGGCCGGATCGGTCAGCACCTCGGACAGGTTCGCCAGGCGTGTAGCGCGACAATCTGGATGAGGCAATGCGGGCAATGCGATTCTCACTTTGATTGTCGTGCTACACCAGGCGCTTGCCTTTTGTGCGGGGACGGCCGTTCGTGCCAGGCAAGCGGGGCGGCGCGGGGTCATAGAGGGCGGCGTCCAGCTGCAGGCACGTGATGCACGCCACGCCGCGGCGGCTGACGGCGGCCAGGAGTTCCAGGGCGGCAAAGGCGCTGTCGGCCACGACGACCAGCTCGCGGCCGGGCAGCCAGCGACGGGCTTGCAACACGAGTTGCCGTCCCCAGTCCGTGAGCTTCTTATGCCGCCGCCCGCGCTGCTGGCAGCAGCGCTCCGAGGGAGCCAGTGCCGTCAAGAACGGCAACGTCCAGACCCGGTGCGCCCATGGGATCGGGGTCAGGAGCATGAGGCTGAGCCAGCGCAGGCCACTCGCCTTGACGAAGTGCCCATGGCTGGACCGCACTGGGTCGCGGTAGATGCCTTTGGCTGCGATGCGCTTGCCGCGTCGGCGCTCGATGGTGTCGTCGATCCCCAGCACGATTGGGCCGGCCGGCACAAAGGCAGCGGCCAGCAGGCCAAGCAAGATGCGCGATGCGGCCCGTGGGCACCAAGCGGCGCGGTTCAGCACGCGGTGGTAGTTCACGAACCGCCGCTCCTGCGCCAGGCCGGTGATACGCAGGATACTTGTCACCGTGCGCTGGCCTGGCGCCAATTGCGTTGAAGGAACAAGGGCGCAAAGGCTAGGATGACCGTGGCGAAGCGGGATGGCAGGCGGGGCATGGCAGCGTCTCTTGGCGTGGACACGCCAGCTTAACGCACCACCTGCTCCGCCACCCAGCCCCCGTCAGCCCACCCAGGATTGGCCAAAGTTGAGCTTAGGGTCAGGGGTCTTCTCGTCCTTCGATGGCCAAGTGCACCAACGCCCATTCCCATCTGTCATCGAGCGGCAGGATGCGCTGCTAAGGCAGTGGGCCGAGGTGAAGCAGGATCAGGAGATCGAGCGATGACTGATCGTCTTCCGCCCGTCGCTAGATTGCCGACTGTCTGCTTACTAACAACTAACTATTAGCAAACTGTAGACAAACTGTCGATAAACCGCTGACTGTTGACAAATGGTTTGCCATCCATCATCAGTCTGGTCCGGACAGTATGGGGATCAGCGAGATGGCAGTGCTTAGTTTCGCCTCGTCGAAGGGTGGGGCCGGCAAATCAACCTCCGTCATACTTCTCGGCACCCAGCTGGCAGCCAAGGGGGCATCGGTCACTGTCATTGACGCAGACCCGAACCAGCCAATCGTCCGCTGGGCCAGGAAGCCCGGCAGGCCGGACAGCCTCACTGTCATCGGCGACGTCACTGAAGAAAGCCTCATCGACCAAGTCGAGGAGGCCTCGGCACGGTCATCCTTCGTCATCGTCGACCTCGAGGGAACAGCGAACATGATGGTGGCTCAGGCCATGAGCCGATCCGACTTAGTCATTATCCCGACGAGAGGATCTGCACTGGACGCTGTCGAGGCGTTCAAGGCGGTCAAGTTCATCCGTTTCCAGGAAAAGAACTATCGCACCAAGATTCCTTTTGCCGTCCTGTTCACGCAGACCAGCGCGGCTATCCGTCCCCGGACACTGACCAGCATCGAGGCGGAGTTCGTCGCCAAGGAAGTGCCGCTGTTCAACGTCCAGATACACGACCGCGACGCCTACCGCGCCCTGTTCACCTTCGGCGGGACCCTGGCGACGCTCGACGGCAAGCAGGTCCGGAATCTTCCGGCCTCCATCGAGAATGCGAAGGCCTTTGCCAACGAGGTCATTCGGACTCTCGACGCTAACCGGGCGAGGCGGGCGGCATGAGCGACCGCCCCAGCGTACTTGATGACGAGGACGACCTGAGCCGCTTTGCTCCGACAAAGGAGCATGTGAAAGCTGTCGCCATAGCTGGCGGTTTTCCGAGCAGGCAGGCGCCACCCCCAGTTGCGCCACGACCGCCACGGGAACCATACCGATACCGCACTGGCCGGACAGAGCAGTTCAGCGTTCGCATCCGGCCGGAGGACCACGACGCCTTCTACGCAATCGCTAAGGCGAACGGCTGGAAGATCGGCGAGACGGTCGAGGCGGCGCTGGCAGCGTTGCAGGAAAAGCTAAAGTGACCGCGCGCAGCGAACGCCAGCTTGAGTTCTTCAATGCCTCATACGCCGACATCCCAATTCGGGATCAGCGCGACATGATGGAACGCCCGTTCTTCAGCCTGGCGAAGACGCCGCGCAAGACCAGGATCGATTACGAGGTCGGCGGCGTCGTCGTGAAGGTGTTCCCGGTCGCCGAGTTCGGGATCGCGACAATCTGGGATGCGGACATCCTGATCTGGGCCGCGACGCAGATCACCGAGATCATCGATAGGGGAGGAGAGGCGTCCCCTAAAATCCAGTTCCACCCCCACAACCTGTTAAAGGGCATCCGGCGTCCCATTGGCGGCGACCACTACAAGCGAATCCAGGATGCATGCCGGCGGCTCAAGGCCACATATGTCGAGACAAACATCCGCCTCCCGGAAGGCAGCCGAAAGAAGACGCATGGTTTTTCATGGCTCGACGACTGGGACGCGATCGAGGATGCCAATGGGAAGCCGCTCGGCATGTCGATCACGCTGCCGCCTTGGTTGTATGAGGGCATCACACAGGGAGGTGGGGTGCTGTCGATCCATGAGGACTACTTCCTGCTGACCGGCGGCGTCGCGCGCTGGCTGTATCGCGTAGCGCGAAAGCACGCAGGCCATCAAGAATCGGGATGGTCCTTCACCATGCGTCAGCTCTACGAGAAGTCCGGCAGCGCGGCCCGGTTCTCTGATTTTGCCATCGACGTGCGTAAGATCATCGAGGCTGACAACCTGCCCGAATACGCGCTCAGCCTGCACCGCAACCGTGAGGACGAGGAAGTCGTTTCCATGGTTCGACGGTGCCATCTGTCTTCAGATGATCCGCGCTACCAAATGCCACGCAGCACCCGCAGGCGGCAGGGCAGAGGGATTGGGGCAAAGGCCATGACCTTCGTCTGACTTGGCCTATCAGGCGCAAAACTTGTCTGTTCGGGCCTGTGGTTAGGCCTCGCGCGCCCTGTGAATACTGTTGGCCTATCAGGCGCAGCAGGCTTGGCCGATCAGGCGCACGGCTATTGGCCTATCAGGCGCATCGGCTTGGCCTATCAGGCGCATGAGTTGCCTGAAAACATTGTGATATCAAGGTTTTGTGCCATGCTTAACGTTTTAACAGAGTTAGACTCTTAACTCTGTCTTAACGTTTACCCGCTGTGGGCAACTCCATGCCGCCTGGAGCTATGCCTGTGAGTCAGCCGTGGGTTTCGGCGCTGATCAGCGCGAAGATGTTGAAAAATCCGGTTACCCCTGGGTTCCGCGCTCGCGCTGATTCACACCAAGCCAGCTTGCTGCGGCCATACAGCGCGATGTCGTCTCAGTTCTCGGTGCAGGCAATAGTCACGCAGACTGCGATCACCAGCACCTCAACCAGGCGATGCTCGACCTTGCTGGAGCAGCGCGGGTCCTCAACCGCAACAAGATACTGGCCCAGCTTCTCGATCGACATGCTCCGCTTCCCCGCAATCGCGAGGGTGCGTCATCTTACGTCAGGCTGCGGCAGGCGAGACAAATCTCATGCGTAGCCCCTGATCATGACAAACACTTCCTTGTCGTGAACTGGCAGGGTAAGTTCACTTGTGAAGGCAGGGATCCACGACAAGCCCACAGCATTCAATTGACCACAAACATCCAACAAGGCAGGTTCTCAGGGGCATACGGGGAAGGAACAAGGGTGGTCGAGCTTGTTGGCTA
>CAXSHI010000301.1:0-4373 GCA_964236755.1 uncultured Acetobacteraceae bacterium | reverse complement strand
CTGTGGAAGCGGCTGGCCTGCCCTGGCTGGAACTGTCCGAACGCGAGCAGGACGCCAACGGGAGGGTGCTGGTCGGCACCATGCACCTCGCCAAGGGCCTGGAATTCAAGGCCGCCTGCGTCATGGCGTGCGACGACGGCGTGTTGCCGCTTCGGTCACGTCTGGAGGCTGCTGCCGACGAGACGGAGCTGGACGACGTTTACGAGACCGAGCGCCACCTGTTCTACGTCGCCTGCACCCGGGCGCGGGACCGCCTGCTGGTTTCCGGGGTGAACCCAGCGTCGGAGTTCCTCCAGGATCTCGGCTCGGCGAGGGGGTGAGGCAAACCGCATCGCGGCGCCCGCGTGTAGCAGGTAAGTCGGTCGATGCGCCAGGCCCGGCAGGAGGCATGGCCGGCCGGATGCGGCTCAGAAAAGCCGATCATGAACGTTTCAGATAGCGTATAATCCTTCGCAGGTTTCGTGCAAATCGTGCATAGTGGACGGCGACGGTAATCGAGAGCGCCATGGGTCGTCCCTGTTCGATTTGTTGCGATAGCAAGCTCCAGCGCGTGGCCAGCGAAATGATCGCTGCCGGAGTTTCCGATCAAACCATTGCTGACCGGATCGGTGGCGTGAGCCGCATGGCCGTCGCACGACACCGCCTCAACCACGTCGTGACGCCCGCAAAGGCCCTGGCCGAAGCCGCAGGCAAGGGCAGGGACGCCGCTGAGCAACGTGCACAGGTCATGGCCGCGGCAGAGGCCGGGGACCCTGCCGCGTTCGTCGCGCTGGCGGCCATCGTCGCCGACTTGCAGAAGGTTCATGCTCGGCTGGAACGCACTGCGGACGGCGCGGAGCAAGACAGCCAGCGCCTGGCTGTCGCGTCGTTGTCGGCCCAGCAGCTCCGTGCTGCCGAGGTCCGCGCGAAGATGGGCGGGCACGGTGGCTATGGGCAAGCAAAGGCCGGCCCCGATGGTGGGCGAGGCATTTTCGCTGTGAACATCTACTTGGACGGAAGGGATGTGGAGAGCATTGCGACGGTAGCGCCGAGGAACCGCGTGGTGGACCACGACCCGATTGATGGCGACTAGCGAGAAGTCCGGCGGCTTGACAGTCCCGCTTGCAAGCCGAGAAGGCGAGGTCTGGCCGAGTAAGAGCGTGATGATCTGGAGGTAAGCCGGAAGCGGATGGCCATCCAATCTTCCACGTTGCTGCCGACTAATCCTCGGTCATTTCGGCAAGGTCTCCGACAATCTGCCTTGGATCGACCCCGATGGCATCACTGATCTCGACCAGTTCAACTACGCTGACGCGACGCTCGCCGCTTTCGTATTTTGAGACAAAGGACTGCGGGCGCCTCAGCCGCTCAGCAAGATCCTGCTGTGTCATGCCTGCCGCTACACGGCCCGAACTCAGCAACTCCTGAAGCCGCACCTGACGGGGTGAGCGGCGAGAACGAGGCATGGCGGCAAGCCGATCTGCAATAGGTCGGCAGCCCCACTACGGACATCTTGCGAACATCCCAAAATCGGATCAACGTTGTCGCTGGTGAGCACGAACCCAGTCTTCTGGATCGGCTGCTGGACTGTGCGCTCACGTTTAGGAAGGAGCTACGGTAGTGAAAAAGGGAGGTGGAACCGGACGACGTGGAGGGGCAGGTCAACTGGGTCGGAAAGGCCAAGGTCGGAAAGTGACGAAGGCAAGACGGGGACGTTCAAACCCCCTCGTTCAGACGCATCAACGCGGAGATCGTAGGCGGGAGGAGTGGCTGGAGGACCTTGCTCGCCGTAGTGCACGAGAGGGCTGGTCCTTGGAGAAAGCCGAGATCGAGGCTCGAAAAGCCGCCGAGAAGGCTGTGTTTGCTGGCAACTTGAACACTCAGAAATCCTTCGACAATGTTGTGGCTGAGGGGCGCCTTGCCGCCCATCCCGACATTCGGGACCATGTTCCGCGTCTCATTGCCTTGCGAGACGAGGCGTGGGCCAGAGAACCAGCGTTCCTTCGCAATGTGCTGCATGGACCGGCGCAGATTCTGGTGGACCTCATGCGGCGGCAGCGTGATGCTGGCGAACGACAGCACACCAGAAGCATCGCGGCGTATCTCGCCTATTTGCGCCAGAGGTTTGCTGCTTGAACGGAGCCAATTGTGGGTTGGATGCAATGCCGTGATGGACGTTGTTGAATACGTGCCAAGGTATGCATTTGTGTAATCGACCAGGGTGAACGAGATGACAACGAACCGCGAGCGGCGGGAAGCCGACATCGCCAAGCTCCTGCGCGACGCCGAGATCCAGGGCGTCATAGGCGCGCTCGTCATCGTGGCCCTTGTCGCGGCGGCGTTCGCTGCGGGCTACTACCTCACATGACCGTCCGCGTTAGGCCACTGCACGATTGGAAGCCGTGGAAGGTAGTAGCGGTCGGTGCCAGCGCCGGGGCCGTTTGGACGCTGGCTATGAGCGGCATCGCTTTCGGGGTCCTGCGCGCCGCAGGAGTGTGCAGTTGAGCAGCGGCAAAGCCTGGGAAACGCCGCGCAACATAGCAATCGCAGCGGGGACTGTGGCCGCGATAGCGGGCGCGGTCGCGGGATGGGCCGGCTACAAGCTGGGCAGCCAACCGCCTCAAGTAATCCAGGTGCAGCTGCTGTCGCCGATCCCCACGCAGGCCGTACCCGCACGATGACCGTCCGGGTCAAGCCGCTGCACAAGTGGGAGCCGTGGAAGGTGCTGGCGACCGGTTTCAGCGCCGGCGCTGTCCTGGTGCTGGCCATGATCGTTATTGGCATCATCGTGCTGCGGGCCGCAGGAGTGGGCAGTTGAGCAGCGGCAAGGCTTGGGAAACACCACGTAACCTGGCCATTGTGGTCGCAACAGTGGCTGTGCTCTGCACGGCGATCGGTCATAAGCTGGGCGCCCAGCCGCAGATCATTCGGGTGTAGGTCTATGCTTTGCCACCGCAACAGACGCTTTGCGTCGATAGACGCCAGGCTGTCTCTGCTGCTGGTGATGGTGGCGGGTCTTTATGCCCTCGCCATTCCAGCGGTGTGGTTGCTGCTGCGCATTGCAGGCGAGGTCGGCTTATGAACAATCAAGGGGCCGCGTTCCTGGCCCGGATGGATGCCCCTCACTCGGTAGAGGTGCTGGCAGGCTGAGTTCCAGTTCGGTTAATCTATCGCTCCGATGAAGGTGCCTACCGGCCAGGACGCCGCAGCCTCGGCGGCGGCCATGGCGTCACGCAGGTTCGCATAAGTTTCAGGGCCGCCGCGCCAGGACAGGTGGTGCCCATCGACGACGGGGTAGTAGGTCCCGGGCCTGGACCCGCTCTCCCGAACGACCATGACATGCCCGTTGTGCCAGCCGTGTAGCACGAGACACGGGCCAGCATTCTGCAGCGGCGTCCAGGGCGCGTCACACAAGGATGCCGAGAGCGCGTCTGGGTCAAGCAGGCCGATAAGCTCATCCAGCGCCCGTATCCGCTCACCGGGAACGTTTGACCGGGCCATGTCCTGAAGGCGTATCTCCCGATCCACCGGGTGCATGTCCATGAGCGGGGTGAGATCGCCGCCGGCAGCGCGGGCGGCGTCGCGGGCTGCCCTCCACGATGCAGAACCGCGATGGTCGATCGCCGCCCAACCCGTGTCATCCGACCACATGGCTTCATCTCCTGACTGCTGCTGTGGGATCGCATGAGGATGCACGTCCGCCGGAGTGCCGGCAGAAAGAGCCACAGCAGTATGAGGGGATGCCTGTGCCACCCACCCAATCCCCCATACCCCCTAGGTGATTGGGTGGGTGGCTCCGCCACCCCACCCCTTCACCCATCACCGAACCATCCAATTCGCAAACGGTGGCGATTAGGTGGTTGGGTGGCATAGCGTCCGAGCACCCCGTCATTCGGCACCATCTACAGTCGGCACGATGCCAGACCCTTCGTCGGGTGTCCCGACAACCGCGACCGCGCCTACCCATGGCGCCAAGTTCCACCGGCACGTCAAACCCTTCACCGTGCCTTTCCCGTTCGGCTTGCCGCCGGACTGCTTGGCAGCAGGCACATCCTGCACCTCGATGCAGCCCAAGGTATGCCGAAGGTGTTTAAGTGCCTGCCGGGCCACCGTTTCCGAGTGCGCTTCGGCCAAGTCGGGATTGGCGGCCCGCAGCCTTTGGGCGATGTGCCGCACGGCGTCGCGGGCGTTGCTCTGTCCTCCGCCGGGGGACAGCGGCACCCCCACTCCGCCCACCATCGCCCCAGAGTCTATGGCCTGCATGACGATGTTCAGCGTGGCGGCGGGCAGCCCGCCCGCACTCGCCGGAACCGGAGGCGGGAGGAACCGCACGGCGCGAATGCTGTGCCGGGTTCCGTCTGCCACCGCCACCATCGGCCCCACCACTTCCAAAA
>CAXSHI010000300.1:0-4408 GCA_964236755.1 uncultured Acetobacteraceae bacterium | reverse complement strand
CGTCATCCTTGGTCAACACTTGCAGCGTCATCCCAGCCCCCTCGTCGTTGGAAGCTCGACTCTGCCCGCGCCGCTTGCGAACGCCGACCCGCTCGGGCCGGCATCTCGCTTTGAGCGTGTCAGGCTATCGACGATCGTTGTGGCTGCTGGCGCGAGCAGGCAGTTCAGGCAGTCCTGGGCCAGCCGGACAGACCGGAACCGCAACCCCCGATCAGAGGAATTCTGCCCCTGCATGGTCATGATCCCCAGGGAGGAAGCAGCTTCTTTTGCGAGGATACCGAGTTATCTTCCAGTGACAACTATGAGAACTTGGTTATGACTGCTCACCGCACTGATTGTGACATCATTGGAAGCAGCTCTATCACATATGTGTTCTTATATCCCAGAAACACGAAGTATTCGCGAGTTAATCTGATATTGCGGTATGATGGCGAGGAGCCAAAGCTATCCTGGATAAGTTCCAAAGAAGCGGTTGTCACCGTGCCCCGCGTTTATTTTCTCGATAAAGAAGTCACGAGACTTTTCGGAGCGTCAATCTCCTATAATTTGGTCGAAATAAAGTAGGAGGAAGGCTGGGTTTGGTGGGCGGCTTTCGTTGGACGCATACCGGATAGTTATGGAAATCGGACTGTGTTGACCTTGCTCCTGATCCAGGCTCGTTCATCCATCGCGTTGTCTGCATGACACCCGATGCCATGCCCCTTAAAGTTGTGTCAGGTCGGCTACGGCGGCAGCAACGTGCGCGATGGAAACCACCCACTGCGAGCCATGCACCGCTGGCGACAGTTGAGTCCACTCATGGAGGGTGCGGCCAATAATGCAATCGTATTCCAAGCCGCATAGGCCAGCAAGGTTACGGAAGCACCAGTTTACGTAGGAGTCCATCAGCAACTCGATGATCCGACAGCCAGGAGGCGCGAAGATGCAGTTAGTCAAGCCGGCTCCATGAGGCGCGATAATAAGTTCCGCGGAACGGAATAGTTCGATTTGCTCGCTCAAGGTCAGTTGTTCAAGAGCGACCGCTACAATGCCCATACGTTCGAGCTGTTCTACTAGTTCGCTCTCATTGACTAATCTGCGTGCCGATGCGCCTCTACGGTCAATGTAAATGCGTTTTGACCAGGTTCGAATGACCTTGGTATGGTCGAGCGCGCCTCTTACCATGGTTCTCAGGCAGGGGTGATAGCGAAATTCGGCACTGACCGAGGTTGGGACTAGGAGCGTGCGAACACGAAGTGCTTCATCGGCGCGCACTGCTTTTACAGTTAGCCCATGCAACGACAAAAGCCGTCCCAGCAGCTGGCGTTGTTTTAGCGGAACAGAGTCTGAAATCAACAAGATGCTTGCGGCCTCCAGAAATTTTATAGGAATAACGCCTAAGCGTCCCACTGCGTCCACTATCCAGTGATAAACGCTTTCGCAACTGCCCGCAAGTATGCAGATCGCGACTGCATCAATGTGCTCTATTGCTCTAGCGTGGAGTTTAACACCCTGCTCAGAAGCAGCGAAACCATGTAGGTAAGTGTCGGTATGATCGAGCGACTCTGACACAACGTAGTCGCCGACTGCTAAGATGCCTGGCGATGAGTGTACAATAACATCGTTGATGATAAACAACGCTGGTGCAACAGAGTGGTACTGATTTGAGTGCCATAGTCCGAGCGCAGGCACCTCGCGAGTTTTCATGTGATTGAAGAATGTCGATCCGCGCTGGAGCTTGGGTAAGCACACTTGCTCCGGTCCAAGAGAGTGGACATGCTGGACGCGATTATGCCCACCAAACAGTGTAGGCCGGTCTGCAAGTTCCTCCAACGAGCGTCGTCGTTGCCACCTACTCATTGTTCATCCAAATTTAACCAGAAGTACCTGTGCAAGAATGGGAAACACTGGGTTAAGGTGCGATGCCGAACGGACATTATGGAGCTTTCCACCTCACCTGAGTTGGATCGCAGCTCCCATCTCCGCCTGATAAATTGCGTCAGTGCATTCGCCGGTGTTCAGATCGAGGATGAACGGATGCCAACGGTCATCAAACAGCGAGTAGGCTTCGGCACGCAAGCAAGCACCCTCGATAGAGATGTTGCAGAAGCCACCCCATGCGACCCCATTGCTTGTCCAGTTCTCGCCGCCTGCCTTCAACGCTGCAAATTGCGATCCGTCGCTGAGCAGTACGATACCCAGCTCCGGGATGCTTCTGGCAGACACGATAGTATCCGACAAATTACAGCGCGCTTCGCAACGTGTCTCAGGATCAACGACGTACCCCGCGCCACCTGCGATCACCACAACTTGGTGTCCGTCTGGATGGGCAAGCACGGCATCGTATCCCTCGGCAGAGCTTCGCTGGAAGTTGCCGGTCCATGATTCTTTGTCTTCCGACCAGATGCGGACAACCAAGCCCTCTTTGAAGGCTTGCCGGCCATCAGGGGGGAACGGCAGCGCCATAGGTCCGTAGGGCGGTAGGCCGCTCAAAATCTCGAACCGGGTCATTGCCTCAAGCCCTTGCTGAAATCGGTAAGTAGCCCTGCTACCATATGGCCGCGTAAGGTCGAGAACTCGATTGCTTCCGGGCCGTCTTATGCTGCACCGCAGCAACGCCGAATGTGCAGTTATCGCAACTCCAGTGCAATTCGCGGGGAGCAATGGAGACTAACCGTGGGCACCCGGGTGACTACGGCCAGCATAGGCGAGCGTGTAGCTGAGTTTCAGGGTACCAAGGGAAAGCATCTGGGTTTGGAACGGCCCTTTGTACGGACGGCCAGGCTGACACGGCGGCGTTGATCTAGCCTGGCCATCCTACGCCGCGGGAACCTCCCCCGGCCCAGCAGTTGGTTGGGCTGCGACGGCCCGCAGCCTGTGGGCTTCGGAGAACTCGCCCCCCCACTGCCAGGACACGAAGGTGTCTCTCCGTCACGCATCATGTGCAACAAACGTGCGTTCCCATGCACCATCCCGCCAGGCCGCCACCCGCACCGGTTCACCTGGGCGCCAGGTTGCCTCGAACAGCGGTTCTTGGCCACTTTAGATGATGATGTCAGCAATAACGTGGCACCGCCCTGTGATGCTGCCTGCCCGTCCAGCTCTGAATCATCGAGAGTGGACAAGAACCCCAACGTGCGCCAGAAATCGCCCCTGATTGCGCGTCGAGGCGTACATCATTGCGCGCCATTACACCTACTCGGCCTTGCGACGCCGTGTAACAGCCAGGCAGAACCCGAGCACGCCAAAGCCGAGCAGGGCGAGGCTCGCCGGTTCGGGGACGGGCACCGCGACTGGCGTGATGGTGACCGAGCCGTCGCCGGTGCCGATACGGGGGATCAGGAACGGGTCGGCACCTGCGTCGTACGAGCCACCTCCGCCACCGCCACCGCCACCAACGCCGTATCTGAACGTGCCAATATTGTCGGCAAGGCCGCCTCCACCGCCACCGCTGTAACCGCCGCCTCCGCCGGCGCCGGCCAAGTCGTCGGCGAGGCCTCCGCCGCCGAACGCGCCGCCGCCCAGGTTGGACGGGAACGCGTTGAAGCCGCGGCCGCCGTTCACGGCAGATCGACCCGAGCCCGAGAAGCTGCCGCCTTGGCCGTTGCTACCGGCCGTGCCGCCGACACCGCCGGCCGAAGTGGTGCCCGCGACGATGGATGCGCCGCCACCCGTCCCGAGCAGGGCGTCACCGCCGTTGTAGC
This sequence comes from uncultured Acetobacteraceae bacterium, assembly GCA_964236755.1. Classification (GTDB taxonomy): domain Bacteria; phylum Pseudomonadota; class Alphaproteobacteria; order Acetobacterales; family Acetobacteraceae; genus CAHJXG01. Next base: position 725 of record CAXSHI010000300.1, on the reverse strand, counting down.
GCGAGCCGCCCCGGACCGGCTGGAAGGTGGGCGGGTAGGCCGCGTTGAGCTGCCCGCCTCCACCGCCTCCGCCGGCAGCCAGAAACGGCAACCCGCCTGGGCCAACGACGAAGCTGCCGCCTCCGCCACCGGCAAAGCTCTCGAAGCCCGACGAAACCGCCGGGTTGTCCGCCCCGGCTGCCCCAACCAGGATGCGCAGCACCTCGCCCACGCCGAGGCCGAACGAGCCGCCGGCCTCGGCGCCTAGTCCGCCCGTCCCACCCCCGTCCAGCACGCTGCCGCCGCGCGCGCCGATGGCGGTGAGCACATACTGGCCGGTCGTGGGCACCGTGTAGTCCACGACGGTGTCGGAGTAGCCGAACGTGATCGGCGCTGCCGAAGCGGGCGCGAGCGGGGCGGCGAGGGCCAGCGACGCGGCACCGACGAGCAGCAAAATGCGCATAGAGGTGGGCCCCTTCCAGGCAGAGGCAGTAGCGCGGCGCTCGCCGGGCTGCTGGCTCGGTCCGCGAGCAGCCTGACATGCCTGCAGTCGCGCGATCAACTCCGATCTGGATCGGGCGCCTGCCACCACTGGCCCCCGCGGCACGAGCAGCGCCGAACATGTCATCTCCGCCTGGCACAGGGGTGACAGCTCTATATTGCGTCTACACAGCAGCAACGCCGAACGGATGTTATGGAATGAAAATGGAACGCAAATACCCGATGATTCTTTCAATTTGCTGGGC
>CAXSHI010000299.1:0-4415 GCA_964236755.1 uncultured Acetobacteraceae bacterium | reverse complement strand
GGCCGTTGCCGACCACGGCACGGTGCGGGGCGATACCATCCGCAGCGGGTACAGCGCGGCCCGTGGCGTGCTCGACGACCTTGCCCGGCTCGGCGTGGACATGGCGGACGTTGCGGAGGTGCTGGAGCAGCAGGGCATCGCCTCCTTCGCCAAGAGTTGGGACGAGCTGATCGCATCGGTGACGGGACAGCTGGAGAAGGCCGGGGCCGAGGTAATGCCTGCTGGCGCCGTAAGGCCGGCCAGCGGCGACGGGGGCCAGGCACCGGCGCCGGCTGCTGGGGCGCCGCGCCCGACTGCGGGCGAAGCGCGCGCATGATCTCGATCGCACAAGCCGTCCAGACCAAGACCATTTAGGCTGGCGGGCCAGGGACGTGCCATCCTGGCCGTCGAAGAAAACTGGTCGGCGGCCTCGGCAGCGAGTTGGCCGAGGCGGCGGCTGCAATGAACAAGAGGCCACAGGTCCACTTTCTTGCTGTCCGCAACATACCGGACATTGGGTGCACGCTGGGCGACGTGCTGGCCTACGTGGATCTTGCGGTCGGCGCATTCTGGCGACAGCAGCCGGCTTTGCCCGATCGCCCACGAGGGGCTGAACAGGTGAACACTCCAGCCTTGGGAAGATCAGGATGAGCGAAAGCAAGAACGACGCGGATACGGCTCCCTCGGACGTGGAAAAGCCCACGGTGGACGAGACTCACACCAGCCAGGGGGCGCCGACCGACGAGGCACATCAGGATGCCGGCGACGGCTCGCTGACAGGCTCGACGCCGGTCGGGCTGACCGTTGACGAGCTGCTGAAGCAGGCGAACAGCGGCAAGCCAGACGACGGCGGAACGGGCTAACTGTCCTCACCTATGCCGAGACAAGTGCTACGAGCTGTGGCTGCCGCCCCTGTTGCGACGAGCGTTCCGACCCTCGTTCAACAACCATACGTGCCGTCAAGCTGCTGGCGCTGATGCGCTACTACCCGCAGCGTTCGACTCACCTGTTCCAGCCTTCCCGGCCGGACGATAGGATCATGCAGCTGACATGGATGCGTCCAACCAGACCAGCGGCGACACGGCGGCGGACACATCGGCCCCCGCGACCCATGAGAACCGCGTCTGCATCATCGGCTGTGGCCGGGTGGGGATGGCAAGCGCCTACGCCCTGATCCAGAGCAGCTTCGTCCGCGAGCTGGTCCTGGTCGGCCGCGAGCCGGAGAAGACCGAAGGCGAGGTGATGGATCTGCAGCACGCCGTCGCGGTCCCGATGAAGTCGCCGATCCGGGTCATCAGCGGGGACTATGCCGAGGCTGCACGCAGCTCAATCGTCGTGGTGACGGCTGGAGAGGCAACGAGCGGCCCCGACATGTCGCGCCTCGATCTGCTGTCGAAGAACGTCGCGATCATCCGCGACATCGTCGGCAAGCTGAAAGCGAAGGGCTTCACCGGCGTCCTCGTCATGGCGTCGAACCCCGTGGATATTCTTGCGCAGGTCGCGCAGGAGGTGTCCGGGCTGCCAGCGGGGCAGGTGATCGGAACTGGCACACTGGTCGATACCGCGCGCCTGCGCGGGCTGCTTGCGGAAGAGCTTGGCGTCGAGCCGCGGGCGGTGGACGCCTACATCATCGGGGAGCACGGGGACTCGGAGATCGCGGTCTGGAGCGCCGTACGGGTCGCCGGGGTCACGCTGGGGCGCTACCCGGGCGCGCGGGCGCTGCCGAACTACGGTGATCTCCTGGACCAAGTGCGCCGTGCCGCGCCGGAAGTCGTGAAGCGCAAGGGGCACACGGCCTATGCGATTGGATTGTGCGTGCAGCGCATCTGCGAGGCGGTGCTGCGCAACGAGCACGCGGTCCTTGCGGTTTCGACCCTGCTCCAGGGGGAGTACGGGATCGAGGGCGTCTATCTCGGGGCACCTTGTGTTGTTGGAAAGAACGGCGTCGAGCGGGTGATTGAGCTGGAGCTTGACGCAAGGGAGCGGGACGGCCTGCGAGCTTCGGCAGACCTGCTGAAGGACATGCGGCGGAGCCAGTCAGAGAAGGACAGCGGACAGCCCTGACCGGGATCGCTTCGTTTTCATGGCTCCTTGGCACATCGATGCCCCACGCGTCGTCCATCCTATCTGCAGGAGAGCCAGGAGAACGGGGCAATCTCAATCCTGTCCATTGACCGGGCCGATCTGGTGGGTGGAGGCGACAGGGCTGGCATAAGCCTAAGTCCGACGTCGCCCGGTCGCCACCTCCAGCTCTTCCGCATGACGAATGGCACTGTTGGCCGGGGCTGGAGCGACCGTGAGAGTCTGGCCGACAGCACGGCGCACCTCCGCCAGCAGGTTACGCATGTCGGCGCTGTCCTTGCGGATCAGTGCCGCCTGCGGACCCAGCCGGTCGCGGTCGGCTTGGGTCATGTCCATGGCCGTCACGACGATCACGGGAATCGAGGCCCAGTCCGGGTTATTGCGAAGTTCCTTCAGGACTGCGAAGCCGTCCATCTCCGGCATCATTAAATCTAGCAGGATCACTGCTGGCCGGGCGGTGGCCACCTGGTGCAGCGCAGTTCGGCCGTTCGCAGCCTCCGCCACCACCCAGCCAGCCCGGGTCAGCATGGTCCGCAGCCGATCACGCGTGTCTTCGTCGTCGTCCACGAGCAGCACCGGGCGATCGACTTCCCCGGCTGCCAACCTATCTAGCGCCTGCTTGAGCCGGCCCCACTCCACAGGCTTGGTCAGATAGTCTGCGGCGCCCAGTGAATAGCCCAGTCCGCGCTCGTTCACGAAGCTGACCACCACAACCGGGATGTCCGCCAGCGTCGGGTCAGCCTTCAGGCGGGACAGCACGCCCCAGCCGTCAAGTTGCGGCATGACCACGTCGAGCAGGATGACGGCGGGATGAAGCTGCGCTGCCAGCCGCAGCCCCGTCTTCCCGTCCAGCGCGGTGCGCACGGCAAATCCCTCCCGCTTCAGGAAGCGAGCGATCAGGTCGAGCGCCGCCGGGTCGTCGTCGATTACCAGCACGGGACGGGGGCCGCCTGCGTCCTCTATGGGTGCCTCCGGCGCTTCCGTCCCGGAGGGCTGCCAAGTGACAGGCAGCCGCAGGGTAAACGCCGTGCCCTGGCCCGGTGCACTGTCCACTGCTACGTCGCCGCCCAGCATCGTACTAAACGCCTTGGTGATGGCCAGTCCAAGCCCCGTGCCACCGAACCGCCGGGTGGTGGAGGCGTCTGCCTGCTGAAAGCGCTGGAAGAGCTTGGTCAGCTGTTCCGCCGTCATGCCGATGCCGGTGTCGGCCACCCGCAACGTGATCTCATCCGTATCGAGGGCCCGCGTGGCGGACAGCGTGATCGTGCCCCGCTTGGTGAACTTGGCGGCGTTGCTCAGGAGGTTCAGCAGCATCTGGCGTATCTTGGTGATGTCGGAGTGCATGACGCCCAGGTCCGGTGCTGCCTGCACCACGAGGGTGTTGCCGTTTTTCTTTACCAGGGCCTGCACGGTCGCTGCGACATCGTGGACCAAGCGGGCGACGTCGAAGTCTTCGGCGTAGATCTCCATCTTGCCGCTCTCGATTTTCGAGAGGTCCAGCACGTCGTTGATCAAGCCCAGCAGGTGGCGGGCGTTGGCCTTGATCTTGGCCATGTCGCCCATGATGCCGCCGGGATCGCCGGTGTCCTCGATCTCCTCCTCGAGCATCTCGCTGTAGCCGATGATGGCGGACAGGGGCGTGCGCAGTTCGTGGCTCATGTTGGCCAGGAACTGGCTCTTGGCGAGGTTGGCCTCCTCGGCAGCCTCCTTGGCGGCCAGCAACTCGGCCTCGGCGAGGCGGCGCTCGGTAATGTCCTCGTGCACGCCGACCCATTCGCGCAGGGCGCCAAACCCGTCCCACACGGGAGCAGCGCGGATGGCGAACAGCCGGTAAACGCCATCGTGCCGACGGAGCCGATGCTCGTGTAGAAAAACGCGGCGTTCGGCAGCAGCCGCGTTCCAGGCGACCAGGGTGGAGGGCGCGTCGTCCGGATGAACGGCGACGGTCCAGCCGTGGCCGACGTACTGCGCCGGCGTCTGCCCTGTGTAGCGGGACCAGTCCGGCTGCTCGTCCAGCATCCGGCCTTCGGCGTCGTTGGTCCAGATGATGTCGCCCACTACTTCGGCCGCGGCACGGAAACGTTTTTCGCTGACCAGCAAATCCCGTTGCACCCGCGCCTGATCGAAGGAGGATGCGAGCAGCGCCAGGAACAGGATGACGAAGGTAGCGCCAGCGATATAGACCGCCAAGACCTGCTGCCCCAGACTCCCGGGATCGACCGCACCTGACGCCCTGTCGCCCACATGTGTGAACATCACTGCCAGCATGCCGCAATAATGCATCCCATAGACCGCGAAGCCCATCACTCCAGCAGCCAGCAGCTTCTGTCCCACCCCATGCGGCCGCAACGCCA
>CAXSHI010000298.1:0-4420 GCA_964236755.1 uncultured Acetobacteraceae bacterium | reverse complement strand
CGACGGCTACCGCGGCCATGTGTTCTGGGACACCGAGATCTACCTGCTGCCCTTCTACATCCTGACCTGGCCCGAAGCGGCCCGTTCGCTGCTCATGTACCGGTTCCACACCCTCGATGCCGCGCGGGCGAAGGCGGCGCGGATGGGCTGGCGCGGCGCCATGTATGCCTGGGAGTCCGCCGACACCGGGGCGGAAGCGACGCCGGAGCATGTGATCGGTCCGGACCGCCGCGTCGTCGCTGTGCTGTGCGGCACGGAAGAGCAGCACATCACGGCCGACGTGGCCTATGCCGTCTGGCAATACTGGCAGGCGACCGGGGACGAGGCGTTCCTGCTCGACGCCGGCGCCGAGATCCTGCTGGAAGCAGGTCGGTTCTGGGCCAGCCGCGCCCGGCCGGAGGCGGATGGCCGCTGCCACATCCGCGGCGTCATCGGGCCGGACGAGTATCACGAGACGATCGACGACAACGCCTTCACCAACGTCATGGCACGCTGGACGATCCGGCGCGCCCTTGAGGCGGCGGGACTGCTGCGCAGCCGCTGGCCGGACGCCTGGGCGTGCCTGTCCTCCCGCCTGGGCCTGGACGAGGCGGAGCTTGCAACGTGGCAGCATGCGGCGGACACGATGGCGACCGGGCTTGATCCCAAGACCGGCCTGTTCGAGCAGTTCACAGGCTTCTTCGCCCTTGAGCATGTCGATCTCGCGGACTACGCCGGCCGGTCCATGCCCATGGACGTGGTGATCGGACAGGAGCGGACGCAACGGTCCCAAATCCTCAAGCAGGCCGACGTAGTGGCGCTCCTGGCATTGCTGCCGGAAGAGTTCCCGGGTGCGGCCGGGATGAACAATTTCCGCTACTACGAGCCGCGCTGCGACCATGGCAGCTCGTTGAGCCGCGCCATGCACGGGCTTGTCGCGGCCCGGCTGGGCGACGCAGACATGGCGCTGCGCTACTTCGAGCAGACCGCGGCGATCGACCTGGCGGATACCCACGTGGCGATCGCGGGCGGCGTGCACACCGCAGCCCTGGGCGGGATCTGGCTGATGGCTGTGTTCGGGTTCGCCGGGCTGACGCTGCATGAGGACGCCATCGGCCTGAACCCGCAACTGCCGGCGAGTTGGCGCGGGCTCCGCTTCAGGGTGCAGTGGCGCGGTCGCTGCCTCGCGATCTGCATCGATGGGGACGAGCGCCGGCTGGAAGCGACGCTTGAGGCGGGAGAGCCGATGACGATCCTCGTCCGCGGCGAGCGGCACGGGCTTCACTGCGGCCAGGCTCTGCGGATGTACGCCGGCACGGCGCCTCCGGTGCACGGCAACCCATCGCCGGGCAAAGAGCTGGCCGGAGCGTGATGTCGCATGAGTTCCAACCAGGCCCTCGTCGTCGCTGTCGCCGCGACCATCGCCGCCGCGTTCGTGCTGCGGGCGGTGCTGCGGCAAGTCGTTGCATCCGGCGTCTCCCGCGCGTGGCGGGGCCTATCTGGGCGCGCGCGGCCCCGCTTCGCGCCTGGCTGCGAGAGCATTCTTTCGTCTCGTCGAGCCGGAGCCCAAGCTCGGCCAAGCCGGCCTGCTCATCGCGCACAATGCGGGCAACCTCGGTTTCCGTCGTCACCCTAAGCATCATCCTGCGGAGCGTGTCCACGCGCAGCAGGAAAATGATGCGTCCGCAACGATTCCTAAGCAGGCATTCGTGACGCAAGCCACGCAAGCCTGCTTAGGCTGCAACTCCGCAGCCAGCTTCACCCGCCACGCCAGCTTTGGCACCAGCCCACTCCTGTCCCGTGAGCCCGGAATCTCACCCCACCCGATCAGCACTCCACGATCCTGAATGCTCTCCTTCAGCTCGGCGATGATCCGGTGTTTCCGGTGAGTGCGGATGTGTCCCTCCATAGGCTGCCTGCCACGCTCACCTGCTGTCCAGCCCGGACCAGCGCGTGGCGGGGCGGCCCAGGGCGTCGGTCGCTAAGCCGAAGGCGGACAGGGCCGCCGACCAGGCTGCGTCCAACAGCCGGCCGCTGAACGAGGCGGCGCGTGGCGGCGGTAAGCCGCAGATCGCGTTTCGTGGCAACGTCGCGAGCTTGACGGGTGCGGCGGCGGCGGCGAGCTGCGCCGGGTCATAAACTTCCAACACGGCCATCATGCCGGCGTCCTCGTGGCTCAGGATGTGGCAATGATAGACGAAGTTGCCGACCTGCTGCGGTGCGAAGAACGGAACGGTGACGAAGATTCGCCCGCCGTAGGGCGGCAGCGGGAAGGTGTCGTGATAAACATCCACGTTCTCGATCGCCCCGGCATTCTGCGCCTCCGGCTCGTATTGCGTGATCAGCCCTCCCGGGTCCTGTACGGCTTGAAGACGCGACGGCGCGCCGGGATCAGTTTGCCGCGTGAGGCGGAACTTGTCTTCGTGGACGTGGAAGTTGTGCAGCTCGCCCGTGTAGTTGACGACTTCCCAGACCTCCTGCGTGCCGAGGCGTGCGCAAACATGGGGGATGGTGTTCGGCGCCAGCATCGCCTGCATGGGAAAGGGCTGCGGCGCGATGGTGTGCTGGGCGTCAACCGGTACGCCGTTCACGTCCACGACCTCGCTGCCCAGGAGATAGCTTTTGCTGGCTGGGTCGTCGGCAAAGGTGATGCGGCGCCGGGTCACCCGGCCAGGCGGCAGCGTGATGCAGTTGGCAGGCGCCGCGCCGGCCGGAACATTTGAGGGTGCCACGGAGGACGGGGCCATCATGGGCATGGTCATCGTCATGCCCGAGGTCAGGGACGATCCGGCTGCCGCTGGCTGTGGGCCGGGCGGCATGGCGATCTGGGCCAGGTCGATGCGCGGCCAGTGGCTGCCACCCGCGCCCGTGGTGATGCCCGCGGTGCGCAGCGTCATCTGCCGGCCCGACGCGCCGCCTGCGTTGATCACCAGCACCTCCGCACGGCTCGCCGGCATCAGCAGCAAGTGCGCAAGCTGCACGCCCACGTTCAGCCCGGTGCCGTCCGTGGCGGTCGTGCCCGCGGCAAGGCCGTCAAGGGAGAGCACGTCCATTATCTCCGCTCGTCCCGTCGCGTTGTCTACCAGCTCAAGCAAGTAGGTTTCGTTGGGGCTGAGGTTGGCGATGCGCCAGATCTGGTTTCGTCCTGGCTGCAGGGTAACGGTGGGGTTGTGCTGGCCGTTGACGGTGTGGAGCCACACCATGTCCTGGCTCGGATCGGTCGTGCCGCTGGTTGTGACGCCGTGGTGGCCGCAGTAGCCCGGCCCTGCGAACTGGTTGGGCACGGGGACCGGCGGGTTGGCAACGCTCAGGCAGGCATTCGGGTCGTAGTCGGCCTCCTGCAGCCATTGCGCCCGCTGGCCCGGCGCCGCCTGACCCGGCACGGCGCCGGATGGCACGGCGAGCTGGATGTCGCGAAGCCCCATGTAGAGCACGTCGGCGTTGCTCAGCGCGTCGGCGCTCGCCCAATCGAGATTGGGTGTGGCGAGCAGGTCGGCGCGCAGGTCGCCGACGTAGACCATCCCGGCCTGGCCGGCGAACAGGTCGTCCGCAGTCTTCTCATGCATGTGGGCATGGAACCATTGCAGCCCAGACGGGTAGGGCTGCGGCGTGGCTCCGTTGCCGAACATGGTGCCCGGCAGGGTTGCCGGGACGTCGATGCGGTAGGAGGCAGTGATGCCCGGCTGGATCGCGACGAAAATGTCGTCGCCGAGCGGCGTGCAGGGCCGCGGGCTGGTGATGATGCCGTGCATGTGCAGGTTCACGGCGCCACCGAGCGGCTCGCTTGTGCCGAGCTGGTTCACCAGATCGAGGCGCAGCGTGTCGCCGGGCAAGACGCCGAGCAGGAACGGTCGGTAGGAGTCTGAGGCGGCTGACACGGGATTTGCGGCATAGCCCGGCAGGGTGACGGTGTAAGGGCCGACATCGGGCCGGTCGGTGTCGCGGACGACCAGGCGGCCCGGGCTGACCAAACCGGTCAGTGGTGCCGTGGCCGGGCAGGTCGTGAGCGAGCCCGGCGGGTCCGTCGCGTCCGGCGACGCCTCGGTCGGCAGGCCGGCCGCGTAGAGCGGGACCGGCTGTTGCAGCTCCGCTGCTCTGGCGTCCGTGGTCGAGGCGGCGAGCAGGAGTGCATAGGCAAGCGGGAGCGTCATCCTGCCTGCACAGCATGGCTGCACGTCGTGGTCCCTGTTTTGGGCCATCGCCTTGTCCTCTGATGTCAGAGTTCAGCAATGACGCTTTGGCCTGCTTACGCACGACCAAAAGATGGACTGAACAGAAATCATTGACCCGGCCAGGGTGATAGAGGTGGCCGGGAGAATTCGGTCCTCCCGCACTTTGGGGGGGTTGTGACGGGGGCGCTGATGTTTGGCGGGGGCGAGATGCCGCCGGCCTTCTCGTGCCTCATGCGCCCGCAGCATGAAGCACCTCCCGTCCAGGCAAA
>CAXSHI010000297.1:0-4430 GCA_964236755.1 uncultured Acetobacteraceae bacterium | reverse complement strand
GCCGAACCGCGTCGGGCACCTCGCCGTGCTGACGCCCGAGGCGGACAAGCTGCTGTCTTTCCTGGCCGATGGCCTGGGGTTCTGGACGACCGACTGGTTCGAGGAGCAGGTCACCTTCGTGACCTGCAACCGCGATCACCACGTGCTCAACGTGATCCAGGCGCCCATGGCCACCGCGCACCACCTGGCCTTCGAGCTGCGCGGGCGCGACCACCAGTTTCACGCGGTGGACCAGCTCGCGCGGTGGCGCCGTCCGATCGTCTGGGGGCCGTCGCGGCATACCGCCGGCCACAACCTCGCATCCTACCACTACGGCGCGGACAAGCTCCTGGTCGAGCTTTACACCGACATGGACGTCTACCTCCCCGACCTCGGGAGTTTCGAGCCGAGGCCGTGGCACGAGGACATGCCGCAGCGGCCGCAGCACTGGGGCCTCACCCAAATGACCACCTGGGAAACCAAGTACGAGTTCGACTTCCTGACCGTCGCGTTCGGGACCTAGCGTTGCCGCGCCCGAGCCAGCGAGGAAACAATCGTGGAACTCTACCACAACGACATGTCTGTTTGCGCGCAGAAGGTCCGGCTCGCGCTCGCCGAACTAGGGGTGAAGTGGAAGAGCCGCCACCTCAAGCTGCGAGGCGACGAACAGCTGCGCCCGGAGTTTCTCCGCATCAACCCCAAGGGCCAGGTTCCCGTCCTGGACGACGGCGGCCTCATCGTCGCCGAGTCCACCGTGATCAACGAGTACCTCGTGGACTCCCGCGGCGCTGGCTGGCTCATCCCGGGCAGCGCGGCCGGGCGTGCCGCGATGCGGTCCTGGACACGGCAGCTCGACGAGGACGTACACCGGGCGACCGGCTGCATGAGCCAGGCCATTTCGTTTCTTCACCAATACCTTGCCAATGGGCAGGACCGTCTGGCGGAGATCCTCAAGGCCATCCCGGACGAGTCCCGCCGGGAGTTCAAGCGTGTGGCGTTCAGCACCGGCATGGAGAACCCCGAGCTGCCGATGGCCGCCCGGCGCATGGACAAGCTGCTGCGCCACATGGACGCGGCGCTCGCCGAGACCGAGTGGCTCGCCGGGGACAGCTATTCCCTGGCGGACGTCGGCCTGACACCATACGCCCTGCGCATGCACCACTTGCAGATGGACTTGATGTTCGACGGCCGGCCGCACCTGCAATCATGGATGGCCAGGGTCCAGGCACGTCCAAGCTTCTCCGAAGCCATCGTGAAATGGCTCAACGACGACTACATCACGCTGAGCGCCGAAACCGGCGTCGAGGCACGGCCGGCCATCGCCGCGATGCTGAGGGCTGCCTGAGTCGGCGGCATCGCCTGGCATAGCGGACGCGGTGCTCCAAGGGGTCGGCCAGCTCGCAGCGGTCGAACGGCCGCCGCCCAACCGCAAACCATCAAACCTATTGGAGAGAACGGATGAGCGGGACGAAGGCGTCGAGCAAAGTCATCATCACCTGCGCCGTCACTGGCGGCATCCACACGCCCACGATGTCGGACGCGCTGCCATGTACGCCGAACGAGATCGCAGAACAGGCGATCGCCGCGGCCGAGGCGGGCGCCTCGATCATCCACCTGCACGCCCGCGACCCGAAGGATGGTCGGCCGACACCCGATCCGGAGGTGTTCATGCAGTTCCTGCCGCGCATCAAGCAGGCCACCTCCGCCGTGCTCAACATCACGACGGGCGGCGGAATGAACATGACGGTCGAGGACAGGCTTGCGGCTCCTTTGCGGACCAAGCCCGAGATGTGCTCCCTGAACATGGGTTCGATGAACTTCGCGATTTTCCCGCTGGCCGACCGATACAAGGAGTGGAAGCACCCCTGGGAGAAGCCATACCTGCGCGGCACCGACGACTTCATCTTCCGGAACACGTTCCGTGACATCGCGCGCATCATCGAGCTGCTGAGCAAGGGGCATGGCACGCGCTTCGAGCATGAATGCTACGATGTGGGCCACCTCTACAACCTGGCTCACTTCGTGGACCAGAAGCTGATCGAGCCACCATTCTTCGTCCAGACCATCTTCGGCATCTTGGGTGGCATCGGTGCCGACTGGGACAATCTCTCGTTCATGAGGCGGACAGCTGACAAGCTGTTCGGCCGCGACTACGTCTGGTCGGTGCTGGCCGCGGGCCGCCACCAGCTGCCGTTCGTGACGCAAGCGGCGACGATGGGCGGCAACGCCCGTGTCGGCCTCGAGGACAACCTTTACATCGGGCGCGGCAAGCTTGCGAAGTCGAATGCCGAGCAGGTCACGAGAATCAGGCGAGTGCTGGAGGAGTTGGGGCATGAGATCGCCACGCCCGAGGAGGCGCGTGCGATCCTGCGCCTCAAGGGCGCCGACCAGGTCGGCTTCTGACCGAGGTTGGACCGGCTTCCCACAGCTGGGTTGACCCAGCCTAGCGCGCCCAGTGCGACCGGCGTGCCGTTCTCGACCGTTGCCGGGCGCGCTGCAGCGCCCGGCGGCTTCCGAAACGACGAACTGAGGAACAAGACCCATGCCCTTCGTCCCCGCGATCGCCGAGCAGCGTTTCGTGCCAAGTCACGTCCACCTTGACGAGCTCGCGCGGACGGGGCGCTTCTGCGCGGCGTCGCCGGACGTGGTGCTCGAAGGCGTCGGCCAGCTCGCGGCGGGCGAGTGGGCAGCGATCAACCGCAAGGACGACAAGGTGGGCGCGACGTGGACGCCGGAGGACGTGCACATGCCCGAGGGCTTTGCCCGCGCCTACCGCGACCACATGGACGGCGGCTGAGGGACGATTGGAGCACCGGAGGCCTGGGGCGGCCAGGGATGGCGGACAACATCGTCCACTTCGTGCTCGCGCGGACGACGGGCGCGCCGTCGGAAACCCGCGGCATCTCCCTCTTCCTGGTGCCCAAGCACCGGCTCGACGCCGAGGGCCGGCCCAGCGCGTTCAACGACGTCCGCGTGGTCTCGATTGAGCACAAGATGGGGCTGCACGCTCCGGCCACCTGCGTGCTGGCGTTCAGCGACGCGGGCGACTGCGTCGGCGGGCTGATCGGCCAGGGGCACGGCGGCATGCGTGCGATGTTCACCATGATGAACAACGCCCGGCTCAACGTCGGGCTGCAGGTCGCGCTTCCATGTCGATTGTGGAACATCCTGACGTGCGCCGGATGCTGCTGCGCATGACGGCGCAGACCCAGGCTGCGCGTGCCCTGGCCTATTATGCCGCCGGGCAGGTTGACCGCGCGGCGCTGGGCGACCCGCAGGCCAAGGACCGGCTGGAGCTGGTGACCCCGCTGGCGAAGGCGTACGGCACCGACCTTGACAGCGAGGTGGCCAGCCTCGGCATTCAGGTGCATGGCGGGATGGGCCACGTCGCTGCCGAGACCGGGCGCGAGGACCTCATGGCACTGGCCAAAACCTGCGACGCGATCGGGCGGCTGGCCGGCGCCAGCCATGACGACCGGCTGGCGGCGAGCTACCCTTTCCTGACCATGCTCTCGGTTGCGGCGTGCGGCTGGCTCATGAATCGGCAGGGCCGCGCGGCAGGTGACGACACGTTCGGGCAGATAAGGAAAGCGTGCACGCGCTTTTACCTGGACCAGGTCGTGCCCGAGGCGCTCGGGCTGCACGCGGCTGCCACCGCGACCTCCGACGTGCTCTACGCCATGCCCGTGGCGGCGTTCACGGCCTAAGCAGCAATCCGTTGATCGCGATACATTTGGTGCTGCCTTTCACGGTTGAGTTCGATGACTGCGTGCTTGATGGCAAATCCGAGATGTTCGACGGATGGAAAGGTGCGGTGGGCGAGGAAGTGGCGCTTGAGATCGCGCCAGGATCGCTCGATGTCGTTGAGCTCAGACGCATATTTCGGCAGCCACTCGATGGTCAGCCAGGGTCGTTCGGCAATCGCCGCACGGGTCAGCTTGCTGGTGTGGATCGGGCCATGGTCGAGCACCAACACGACCGGCGCCGTGGCTCGCCCGGGCCTTGGCCCGTAGCGCAAGTCGAGCATTTCCAGCAGCGCGATGAAGTCGGTGCTGCGCTTGCTGGCGCTGACATGCACGATCAGTTCGCCGCCGCCATGGTCGAGCACGCCGAGCAACGCCCGCTTGCGCGCCTGGCCCGGCGCCGAAACGCGCAGGTCAGCACCCCGCTCGGCCCAAGCGTGTGCCAGATACGGATGGGTCAACGCCTCGGATTCATCGCCGAACAGCAGCACGACGTCCCCAGCGGCCGCCTGTTGGCGCAGCAAACGCAATCTCAACCCAGACCGATCGACCGCTTGCGCGTCCTGCCGCCCGTGCAGGCAGTGACGCGGCCGTCGCCATCGGAACCCCCCTTTTTCAGCGGTATCATGTAGCAGCTGCCACCGGCGAGGTTTGGCTTGTACCCGGCGGCTGATCCTGCCATGGAGGGTGCTGGTTTCTCCTCTCGTG
>CAXSHI010000296.1:0-4459 GCA_964236755.1 uncultured Acetobacteraceae bacterium | reverse complement strand
TCTGACCCTTCAGCCGGCGCAGGTTGAAGAACAGCTTCTTCTGCGCGGCCGTGGTGCCCATCTTCACCAGCGACCAACTGTGCAGGATGTACTCCTGGATCGCAGCGCGAATCCACCACATCGCGTAGGTCGCAAGCCGGAAGCCACGGTCCGGGTCGAACCGCTTGACGGCCTGCATCATGCCGACGTTGCCTTCGCTGATCAGCTCGCCAACCGGCAAGCCATATCCGCGATAACCCATGGCGATCTTGGCCACCAGGCGAAGGTGCGAGGTGACAAGCTTGTGGGCGGCGTCCATGTCCTCGCTGTCACGCCATGCCTTCGACAGCGCGAGCTCCTCGGCGGGAGCCAGCATCGGAAACTTGCGGATTTCCTGGAGGTAACGTGACAGGTTGCCTTCAGGAGCGACATTCACAACGGCAGAGACCATAACGGGCTCCTAAAGTCTGAGCTTGCAGGATGCCTACCCATTACGGCGTAGGATGACTGCTAGTTGCGGCTCACGACAGGTACGATGCGTCAATGGCTGCACACATCCCAGCGATCACCCCCAAAAGGCAGTGTGCCAGGTCAGCCATCCGAGCCGCGCACCTGCGGCGCCGGACAAGGCAAGTCATACCGGACCAGGCAGGTCCTGTCAAGAATATACGACAGGATTGCTATGCCAAGCGTTCGAGGCTTGTCACCAACGCGGCAAAGTCGTCCGGCGGCGGCACGGTGAACAGCAGCTGTTCCCCTGAGCGGGGATGCCGAAAGCCCAGGCTGGCGGCATGCAGCGCCTGGCGCGGGAAATCCAGCAAGGACGAGCGTTGCGGCTCGGCGAGCGTGCGCGCAAGGGCTGGGACGCGGCGCAGATAGACGGGGTCGCCCACGATGGGATGGCCTCGCGCAGACAGGTGAACGCGAATTTGATGGGTGCGCCCGGTCGCCAGGCGGCACTCCACCATCGAGACGGCGGCCCCCCAGGTGTCGATGACGCGATAATGGGTCAGCGCCGCCTTGCCGCCGCGGCCGACGATCGCCATCCGCTTGCGATCACGCGGGTCGCGGCCGATCGCGCCCTCGATGTCGCCTTTGCCCGGCGTCGGCAGCCCCCAGCACAGCGCCAGGTAATGCCGGTCCAGGTCGCGGCTGGCGAAGGCGGCTGCGAGCGCCGTCATCGCCAGCTCGGTCTTGGCGACGACCATGACGCCGCTGGTGTCCTTGTCCAGGCGATGCACGATGCCGGGCCGCCGCTCGCCGCCGATGCCGGGCAGGGTGTCGCCGCAGTGGGCCAGCAGGGCGTTCACCAAGGTGCCGTCCTGGTTGCCCGGCGCGGGATGCACGACCAGCCCGGCCGGCTTGTCGAGCACGATCAGGTCGGCGTCCTCGTGCAGGATGGCGAACGGGATGGCCTGGGGCTGCGGCGTGGCGGACATCGGGGCAGGGGGCTGCACGATGAAGCGGGCGCCCGCCCGGACCGGCTCGGCAGGCTCGTGCAGGGCGACGCCGTCGCGCAGCACCGCGCCGCCCTGGATGAGGGCCTTGACGCGGGAGCGCGACACCGTGCCGATGGCGTCGGCCAGGAAGCGGTCGGTGCGCTGGCCGGCGGCATCGGGACCGGCCACGACCACGAACGGGCCGGGCCTGGCGTCAACAGGCGGGGCGCCGGGCAGCCCGGCGCCGGGCGGCGGGGCGTCAAGCATGGTGGGGGCTGGGTGTGGGCGGGTTGAAGGTTGCGGTGGCTGTCATGGGGGTCCTGATCATTGCCGGCACGGCGACGCTGTTCACGCTGCTGGCCACCCGCATGTCGCCCGGCGCCGGGCAGATTGCCAGTGCGGTGCTGGATGAGCCAGTCGGCACCCGGATTGCCGGGGTGTCGGCGGCGGCGGACCGGGTGGCGGTGCAGTTGCAGGGCGGCGGGCCGGACCGGGTGGTGGTGGTGGACCTGCGCGCCGGCCGGGTGCTGGGGCGGGTGGGGCTGGCACGCTGATGGCGCACAGGAAGCCGAACCTGCCGACCAAGGCGTGCGCGGCGTGCGGGCGGCCGTTCGCATGGCGGAAGAAGTGGGAGAAGACGTGGGACGAGGTGCGGTTCTGCTCGGATGCGTGCCGGACGGGGAAGCGCGCGGCGGCGCGGACGCGGCAGGGGAGGGAGGGTTGATCTCCGGTGCGGCGTGTCATAGACATGGCTTCGGCCACGTCCTGTTCGTCTAGAGGCCTAGGACACCGCCCTCTCACGGCGGTAACAGGGGTTCGAATCCCCTACGGGACGCCACTGGCTACAAGGGTCAAGGCGCTCTGCTTTTCACCCGCACCTTATCATGGCGGTCTCCCGTGTGCTGCGGAGCCTGGATCGGCACGTGGACGGACGCGCATCGTAAAGCGCACAAGCAGCGAAGCGGAAGCTTTCCGAGCAATCCGACGGACGCCGAATGGGCTGATCTTGGGCCGCTCAGTGCGGCAGCGCAGTCTTCTAGGCGGTCGATGCCGCCGCAAACCGGCTGGCGATCTCCGCAACGCGGACGCCGTAAAGCCGGGCGGTCTCAAGGTCGCCTTCCGACATTTCGCCCGGTGCCGCATCCGCGTCCGACTGCGCCATCGGCGCGATGTACGAGCCCATCCTGTTCGGATCGTCGCGCTTGGATGCTTTGACGTTCGCCGGCTTGATGGCGAGGCTGACCCAAAGGCCGCCGTGCTGGCCCGCCAGCAGAACGAAGTATTGCAGCGTGTTGAGCTTGTCGCCGTTGATGCTGGCGCTGTTGGTGAAGCCGCCGAAGACCTTGTTCTTCCACTTATCTTCAAACCAAGGTTTTGAAGAGCTGTCGGCAAACTTTTTGAACTGCCAGCTCGGGCCGCCCATGTAGGTCGGTGAGCCGAAGATGATGGCGTCCGCAGCGTTGAGTGTTTCCCACCCACCCTCAGGGATGTCGCCTTCGGCATCGATCGCGATCAGCGAGGCGGCAGCGCCTTCGGCGACAGCCTCTGCCATACGTTTCGTGTGCCCATAACCTGAATGGTGGACGACGGCAGTCGTGATGCTGGAGTGGGTCATGTTGCTTCCTTGGCGCTCCGGCGCTCCATCGCGTTGACGATGCAAGCGTCGGCAATGCTTGCTGCAAGGAATACTGTGTTCTTTATCGGTGATAAACCATGCTATGATGAACGCATTGTTTCACCTACTGGCAACAATGCTTGGCCGATTAACGCCTGAGAGGCAGAATGGCGCGGACACGGGGCTCGCGCAGCCAAAGGCCACCCCACGTCGTCACGCCTAGAAGCAGGGATATGATTTCCGGCGGTGATCCCAGTTCGCCAAGGCGGACATGGACACAAATGGCGCCTCCCAAGAAGCCTGTCACGAGGATCGCGCCGAGGACGGCAGTAGCCGGGATGGCATAGAGGACTGCGCAGGCGACCATGATCCCGCCGAGCTTAGGGGCCAGGTCCATCGCAAATCCGTTTTCCCGCATCATGCCCGCGGTCTTGTCCGGCGCGAACAGCTGCATCGCTCCATCTGCGAGCAGTACTGCGACAACCAGGGCGCTTGCTGAGCGTCCTATCCAAACGGCACGATGCGGTTTCGTGATGTCAGGCATTTGCCGTCCTCGATGATGGGTTCATGCTGTTCCGGGACATACTGTGTGCTTGAATGTGGTAAGCCGCGCGTAAACTAATGCATTGTTCTTCATTCGAGCATCAGTAAGGCGGCGCGGAGATGCAGAACCTTGAGCCCATCCTTATTTTCATAAGGGTCGCCGAAATGGGGAGCTTCACCCACGCGGCCGACAGCCTGGGCATCCAAAAGGGGAGGGCCTCGACAGCGGTCCGGAGGCTGGAAGAAGATGTCGGCGTAAGGCTGCTGCACCGGACGACGCGCAGCGTGCAGTTGACGGAAGACGGACGAGCGTTCCATGCGCGCGCCCGCGACCTGCTGACCAATGTCGACGACCTGCATTCGATGTTTGCGGGAGATCGCGTCGCGCTG
The DNA here is from genome assembly GCA_964236755.1 of uncultured Acetobacteraceae bacterium. Lineage (GTDB taxonomy): Bacteria > Pseudomonadota > Alphaproteobacteria > Acetobacterales > Acetobacteraceae > CAHJXG01. The sequence goes on along the minus strand of CAXSHI010000296.1, from coordinate 493 downwards.
CGTGGGCGTCTTCGGGTCGATCTGCCGACGGAGGTGGCGCGCACGACGATCGTGCCGGCCTTGCCGGATTTCATGGCCGCCTATCCCGAGTTGGAGTTGGAGGTATCAAGCACGGATCGGCAGGTCGATCTGGTCCAGGAGGGGTTTGACTGCGTTCTGCGCATTGGGCCGATCGGAGACGAGACACTGATCGCCCGCCCGCTGGGCCGGCTGCGCATGGTGAATGCGGCCAGTCCCGCATACCTGGCGCGCCATGGCATCCCTCGATCGCTGGAAGACCTGCGGCTTCAGGAACACCGGACGATCCATTACAGCAGGACACTCGGCGCCAAACCCAACGGGTGGGAGTATCCGGACGGTGACGGCGGCAACTATGCGACGCTTCCGCTGCCAGGCGCGCTGCACGTCAACAGCGTGCAGACCTACGAGGCCGCCGGCCTTGCAGGCATCGGACTGATGCAGGCGGCGTTCTCGGGAATACGCCAACACTTGG
>CAXSHI010000295.1:0-4462 GCA_964236755.1 uncultured Acetobacteraceae bacterium | reverse complement strand
GCGAATCTCAGTGATGTCCGAAGTAACGGTCAGCGCCATCATCAGCAGGATGCGTGCCTTTTGCGGCGTCAAGTTGTCGGCGCCGATGAAGCCGGATGTGCGCAGCGACACTTTCGTGTCAATCACCCGGCCGCTGCCGGCGCGCGATGCCTGCACCACCACCACACCGGCCTGCGCGGCGCGTTCGAGTGCATCCTTTTGGCTTGCGGCTGGTGAACCCGGCGGCAGCCCGGCGGAGATCAGCCCCCGGGCGCCGGCCGCTATCGCAGCGTCGACGAACACTCCGTCCGCGCCGGCATAGGCCGGGATGATATCCACCCTGGGCAGCGTCAACAGGCCCGCCACGTCGAACTCCGTGTCGGGCGTCCGGCGCCGGGTGGGGCTGCGATAGAACACGACCGCATCCGGGTCGGCCTGACCGAGCATGCCGAAGTCGCGCGACACGAAAGTCTGCACTCGGAAGGTCGAGGTCTTGGTGACGTCACGGGCGGCGTTGATCTCGTCGTTCAGCACCACCAGCGCGCCCATTCCACGCGCTTCCGGCGACCCCGCGACGCGCACGCCGTTCAGCAGGTTCAGCCCGCCATCCGCACCCAGCGCCGTCGATGGCCGCATGGCGCCGACCACCACCACGGCGACCGGCGCCTTCACCGTAAGGTTGAGGAACCAGGCCGTTTCCTCGAGCGAGGCGGTGCCGTGCGTGACCACAACGCCGGCCAAATCCGGGTTGGCCGTCGCCGCGTCGTGGATCAGGCGCAGCAATTCCAGCCAGTCGGTCGGGCCGATGCTACCGCTGCCGACGTTGCGGTAGTGGATGGGCAGGATTTCGGCCACCTGCGCCAGCTCCGGTACTGTCGCCAGCACCTCATCCAACGGCATAAATCGGCCGGAGGTGCCGTATTCGTAGAAGTCGAGCCGGCCCGCGCCAGAGCCGGAGATGGTGCCGCCTGTGCCGATAACGGCGACCTTGGGGAGCGAAGTCATTCGGCGGCGGCGGCGAGCGGGCTGCGGCTGCGCATCAGCGGCTGGATGTGCTCACCAAACTGCTCCATGCCGACTACGAAGTCGTCGAATGTCAGCATGATTCCGGCCAGGCCCGGCGTTTCCGCGACTTGGTCCAGCATGCGGGCAACGCTAGCGTAAGAGCCGATCAGCTTCAGCATCCCGGTCGGCTGCGGCGTCGGCGCCTCCCGCGCGCGCTGCACCATGCGCGCCGCAGTGGAGTTGGCCGGCGCGTCCTTGTCGGCCGAGGCCTGCGTACGCTGCCATTCCAACGCCTCCAGGTCGGTGCCGGCCTTGTAGTGCTCCCATTTCGCGAATGCCGCCTCGTCGGTGTCCGCTGCAATGACCATCATCAACGCGAACGCGCCGACATCGCGGCCGGTCTTCGCAACGGCGGCGAGCAACCGCTTCAATGGCTCCGCCACGTTCTCGGGCTGGTTCAGCCCGCCGGAGCCGACGAAGTTGTAGTCGCAATATTCGGCCACGAACTGCATGCCGCGGTCGCTGGAATTAGCGCCCACCACGTCAATATGTCCGGACGGACGTGGGCTGAGGCGGCAATCTTCCATCTGGAAGAACTCGCCCTTAAAGTCTGATACGCCGGTCGTCCACAGATCCTGCATGATGCGGACGTATTCCGACACGTAGTCGTAGCGACGCTGGAAATGGCTGTCGCCCGGCCAGATGCCCATCTGCTTGTACTCGGTGGGCTGCCAACCGGTGACGATGTTGACGCCGATGCGGCCCGGCGCGATGGAATCCATCGTCACCGCCATACGCGCTACGAGCGCCGGCGGCATGGTCAGCACCGCGACCGAGGCGAACAGCTTTATCCGTTTCGTGACCGCCGCGATCCCGGCCATTAGCGTGAACGCTTCGAGGTTGTGGTCCCAGTACTCGCTTGGTCCGCCGAAGCCGCGCAGCTTGATCATCGCCAGCGCGAAATCCATTCCGTAATGCTCTGCCCGCTGCACCACGGTGCGATTCAGGTCGAAGCTCGGCATGGTCTTGGGCGACGTAGTCGAGATCAGCCAACCTCGGCTGCCGATTGGAATGAAGACGCCGATCTTAACCATGCTGTCACCTTTCAGTTCTGAATAGACCAATCTTTAGGCATCTAGTTAAAGTCAAGCCTATCAAAGCCTAAGCCGTGGGCAAAAATTGCTTCCAGCAGCTTATCTTAAGTCACTTACTGGTTGGTGCAAGGCCGTAAACCCTGCATAGTCCGTGCAATGCATGATTTTGAGGCAGCCTAAAGGGCAACCATGTCGAAACACGTTTCACCAGCCGTGCCTGGCGCAATCACCCGCCGCAGCTTAATCCGGGCTGGATCAGCGGCGGTCGGCGCCGCGATCGGCTCCGGCGCCGTTGCCGGCTTTCCCACGATCTGGGCGCAGAACATCAAGGACGTGAAGATCGTCCACGTCGGCCAGTCGTATTCCACCATTCCCAATATCGCCCGCCAAGCGACCGCAGATCTGGGCTTCACGGTTGAGATGCAGACGGTCGACACCCCGACCCAGGTGAACCGCCTGCTGACCCAGCCGCAGACGATCGACGTGACCGATTTCGGCGGTCCGACGATGAAGTATTTCCTCGGCCGCGACATCCTCGCGCCGATTCAGCTGTCTCGCTATAAATGGTGGGACAAGACCGCGCCGTTGTTCACCCGCGGCACCTACCCGAATGGCAAGCCCGCCTCGCTCGAAGGGTTCGCCCCGATCAAGAGCATGTATTACACGTCGGCCGCCGCGACTGCCTATTCCCGCACGCAAACGGACTGGCTGGTCGGCGTACCCATTTACTTCAACGCCGACACGCTCGGCACCCGGCCGGACCTGATCGGCAAGCCTATCGACTCCTGGGCCGCGATGCTCAGCCCGGCGTTCAAGGGCAAGGTGGCGCTCCAGGACGGCTGGAGCGTCGGCGCCATGGATGCGGCGATGGCGCTGTCGGCCACCGGCGACGTGTCGTACGGCGACAAGGGCGACATGACCCGTGACGAGATCGACAAGACTGTCGCTAAGCTGATCGAGTACAAGAAAGCCGGTCAGTTCCGCGCATTCTGGACCAACTTCGACCAATCGGTGCAGTTGATGTCCTCAGGCGAGGTGCTGGTGCAGTCCATGTGGGCACCGGCCGTGACCGAGGTCCGCACCAGGAACGTCCCCTGCTACTACAACCCTCTAAAGGAGGGATACCGCGGCTGGTCCATCAACCTGATGGCGCTCAAGCACCTGCAAGGCCTGCAACTCGATGCGGCGTACGAGTACATCAATTGGTACAACTCCGGCTGGGCTGGCGCCTTCATCAGTCGCCAGGGATTTTACTCCACCGTGCCCGAGACCGCGCGCACCAAGCTTTCGGCGAACGAGTGGGACTACTGGTATGCCGGCAAGCCCGCAGCCGAGGACATCCTCAACCCGTTCGGCAAACGCATGGAAAGGGCTGGCGTGGTCCGCGATGGCGGCGCGCTGTGGGAGCGAATGGGCAATATCGGCGTATGGAACACGGTAATGACCGAAGACCGCTATCTCGTGCGCAAATGGAACGAGTTCATCGCCGCGTGAGGTCCCGCCCGCTTCTTCCCGGCGCGCTCGTCTCCTGGCTACAGGCCGGGCCGCTGGCACTGTTGCTGCTGGCTATGGTGCTGGCGCCGCTGGTGCTGATGATCGTCGTCAGTTTCATGGATTACGGATACGCCCAAGTGCTGCCGGTTTTCACGCTCGACAACTACCACGACCTGCTTTCGAGCCAGACGCTCACGCTATACGGCAAGACGTTCAAGTTTGTCGCCATCACCTGGGCCGCGACACTCGTGATCGGGTTCCTGGTCGCCTACTTCATTGTTTTCCACGTCCGCACCCGGCTGTGGCGCACCGTGTTCATGCTCGCCTGCGCGATCCCATTCTGGACGTCCAGCGTCATCCGCATGATCGCCTGGGTGCCGTTTCTGGGGCGGGAAGGCGTCGTCAACACCGCGCTGCTTAGGGCCGGAATCACGTCGGAGCCGCTGAGTTTCCTGCTCTACTCCGACTTTGCCGTCGTGCTCGCCTACGTTCACATCATGACACTACTGATGGTGGCGCCGATCGCTAACGCGATGGGCAAGATCGATTCGAGCTTGGTTTCCGCGGCGCGGGACTGCGGCGCGGGCGAACTGCAAATCCTTGCCAACATCGTCATCCCGCTATCGAAGTCAGGGATCGCCCTCGGCTCGGTGTTCGTCATCACGCAAGTCATGGGCGACTACTTCATCGTCAAAGTCATGAGCGGCAGTCAGGCCGCGACTGCGATAGGCGCCGTCAACAATGAACTGTCGGCGTTCGAATACCCGCCGGCGGCCGCTGGCTCCGTGCTGATGATGGGCGTGGTTATCACGCTGGTGGCGACCGTGCTGCGGGTGGTAGACATCCGCAAGGAGTTGGCGGGATGATGCGGGACCGCGGCCAACCCCGAC
>CAXSHI010000294.1:0-4466 GCA_964236755.1 uncultured Acetobacteraceae bacterium | reverse complement strand
GGTGATCGCCGGGCTGATCGCGATGACCGTGATCCCCGTCAGCCAGTTCCCGGACGTCGTGCCGCCCCAGGTGCAGGTCACGACCCGCTACCCCGGCGCTTCCGCCGCGGTGGTCGAGGCGACCGTGGCGCAGCCGCTGGAGGCGCAGGTCAACGGTGCCGACCAGATGATCTACATGAAGTCCAACTCCGCCAACGACGGGAGCTACGGGCTGACGGTGTCGTTCGCGCTGGGGTCCAACCCGGACATCAACACCGTCAACGTCAACAACCGCGTGCAGGCGGCGCTGTCCCGCCTGCCGGCGGAGGTGCAGCGCCAGGGCGTCACCGTGCAGAAGCGGTCCTCGGCGATCCTGGAGTTCCTGGCGTTCTCCAGCGAAGGGGCGAAGCAGGACCCGCTGTTCATCTCGAACTACGTGACGATCAACGTGCTCGACCGGCTGTCCCGGGTGAACGGCGTGGGGTCGGCGTCGCTGTTCGGCGCGCTCGACTACTCCATGCGCATCTGGTTCGACACCAACCGGCTAATCAGCCTCAACCTGGCGCCGAGCGACATCATCCTGGCGATCCAGCAGCAGAACGTGCAGGCGCCGGTCGGCCGGGTAGGCGCGCGTCCGACCAGCAACGACACACAGTTCCAGATCAACCTGCAGACCAAGGGACGCCTCACCACCCCGGAGGAGTTCGGCGACATCCTGATCCGCGCCAACCCCGACGGCTCGGTGCTTCGGGTGCGCGACGTGGCCCGCGTCGAGCTGGGCGCCGCGACGCAGGACAGCGAAAGCCGGCTGAACGGCAACCCGGCGGTCACGCTCGGCGTGTACCTCGCCCCCGGCGCCAACGCGGTGCGGACCGCCGACCGCGTACAGGCGGCGCTGGACGACCTGTCGAAACGCTATCCCGAAGGCCTGAAGTCGCAGGTGTTCTACAACAGCTCGACCTTCGTGTCCGACACGATCAGCGAGGTGAAATCGACGCTGCTGGAAGCATTCGTGCTGGTGGTGATCGTGGTGTTCCTGTTCCTGGGCAACATCCGCGCGACCATCATCCCGGCAATTGCCGTGCCCGTGAGCCTGGTGGGCACTTTCGCCGTGCTGCTGGCGCTCGGCTACTCCGCCAACACCGTGTCGCTCCTGGCGCTCGTGCTGGCCATCGGCATCGTCGTCGATGACGCCATCGTCGTGGTGGAGAACGTCGAGCGCGTGCTGGAGGAGGAGCCGGAGCTGTCCTCGAAGGAGGCGACGAAGAAGGCCATGGCGCAGATCACCGCGCCGATCATCGCCATCACCCTCGTGCTGCTGTCGGTGTTCGTGCCCATCGGCTTCATCCCCGGCATCTCCGGCACGCTGTTCCGCCAGTTTGCCGTCACCATCAGCGTGGCGGTGCTGATCTCGGCCATCAACGCGCTCACGCTGTCGCCGGCGCTGTGCGGCGTGTTCCTGCGGCATGGCGGGCCCAGGCGCGGCATCCTCGGCCGGATCGGGCGAGGCATCGACTGGGTGCGGGACGGTTACGCCGCCATCGTCGCGCGGCTTCTGCGGGTCGGCGTCGTCGGGCTGCTGCTCGTGCTGCTGTGCGGCGGCGGGATCTACGCCCTGAGCCTGCGCACGCCGACCGGGTTCCTCCCGGACGAGGACCAGGGCGCGTTCTTCGTCGCCGTGCAGTTGCCTGACGGCGCCAGCGTGACCCGCACCCGCGGCGTGGTGGAGCGGGTGGAGACGGTGGTGAAGGGCATCCCGCAAATCCAGAACGTGCTGGCCATCGTCGGCTTCTCGCTGCTGGACGGCGGCAACCAGTCCAACGCGGCGTTCATGGTGATGCGCATGAAGCCGTTCGCCGACCGCAAGGCGGCGGCCGACAAGGTGCAGGCGCTGATCGGCCGGGTGTTCGCCGGCGTGCAGCAGATCCGCTCGGCGACGATCTTCCCCTTCAACCTGCCGCCGATCATCGGCCTCTCGACCAGCGGCGGGTTCGAGTACCAGTTGCAGAACCTTGAGGGGCGGGAACCGGCCGAAATGGGCACCGTGCTGAACGGCCTGCTCGCGTCGGCGAACCAGGACCCGAAGCTCGCCCGGGTGTTCAGCACCTTCAGCCCGACGACGCCCAGCATCTACCTCGACATCGACCGGGAGAAGGCGCAGGCGCTGGGCTTGTCGATCAGCGACGTCTTCACGTCGCTGCAGGGCACTTTGGGCGGCATCTACGTCAACGACTTCAACCTGTTCGGCCGGACTTGGCAGGTGAACATCCAGGGCGAGGCCGCGGACCGGACGGACATCCCGGCGGTCTGGCGCATCTACATCCGCAACAGGCTCGGCACCATGGTGCCGCTGCGCTCCATCGCCGACGCGCGGATCGTGCTGGGGCCGCAGACCATCAGCCGCTACAACAACTACCGCTCGATCACCGTGAACGGCACGCCGAAGCCCGGCGTCTCCTCGGGCGACGCGCTGGCGGTGATGGAGCAAATCAGCGACAAGACCCTGCCGGCCGGATACAGTTACGAGTGGACCGGGACGGCGTTCCAGGAAAAGTCGGCGTCGGGACAAACCGGCCAGATCCTCGGGCTGGCGATCCTGTTCGCCTACCTGTTCCTCGTGGCGCTCTATGAAAGCTGGGTGATCCCGGTGCCGGTGCTGCTCTCGGTCAGCGTCGGCATCCTGGGGTCCTTCGTGGGGCTGTGGGTGTCGGGATTGGCGCTCGACCTGTATGCGCAGATCGGTCTGGTCGTGCTTATCGCGCTTGCGGCGAAGAACGGCATCCTGATCGTGGAGTTCGCCAAGGACCAGCGGGAGGAGGGCAAGTCGATCACCGAGGCGGCGCGGCTCGGCGCCAAGACCCGGTTCCGCGCCGTGATGATGACGTCGATCGCCTTCGTCCTCGGCCTGTTGCCGCTCGTGCTGGCGAACGGCGCGGCGCAGGTCAGCCGCCGCGCCGTGGGTACGCCGGTGTTCGCCGGCATGATCGCGGCCAGCGTGCTCGGCATCTTCCTGATCCCGATGCTGTATGTCACGTTCCAGGGAATGCGGGAGAAGGCCAAGGCCCGCTTCGGCAGAAAATCCGGCAAGACGCTGGAGCGCGTGCACTAGGCCCCTTGGCCTTTCGTCCAGCCGCAGCATCTCCTAGACCAGCCTACACGCCAGCGAGGAATTCCAAGCATGACAAAATTCGGCATGGCCCAGCCAGTACGGCGCGTGGAAGATCCCCGGTTGCTGATCGGCAACGGGCGCTACACCGACGACATCACGTTGCCGAACGAGGCCATGGGCATCGTCCTGCGCAGTCCGCACGCAGCGGCGCGCATCCTGTCGATTGACACCTCGGCTGCGGCCGGGTTGGACGGCGTGCTCGCGATCTATACCGGGGCGGACCTGAAGGCGGACGGGATCGGCGGCCTACCTTGCGCCATTCCGCTGAAGAACCGGGACGGCTCGCCCCGTGCCGAGGTGCCGCACCCGGCGCTGGCCGACGGCGAGGTGCGCCACGTTGGCGATCCCGTGGCCTTCATCGTGGCGGAAACCCACCAGGCGGCCCGCGACGCGGCCGAGGCGATCACCGTGGATTACGACATCCTGACCAGCAGCACCGACCTGGGCGCAACGTTGGACGCCGACGCGCCGGCCGTCTGGCCGCAAGCGCCGGGCAACGTGTGCTTCGACTGGGAGACGGGCGAGAAGGAGCGCACCGAAGCCCTGTTCGCCGAGGCGGCGCATGTCACCCGGCTAACTGTCGTGAACAACCGCGTCGTCGTGGCCTCGATGGAAGCTCGGGCGGCAGTGGCCGACTATGACGCCACATCCGGACGGTGGACGCTCTACACCAATACGCAGGGTGGCTGGACTCTCAAGTCGATGCTGGCCCAGGCGATGTTCAACGTGCCGGAGGATCGATTCCGCGTCGTGACCCCCGACGTTGGCGGCGGCTTCGGCATGAAGCTGTTCCTGTATGCCGAGCATGCCCTCACCTGCTACGCGGCGCGCCGCCTCGGGCGTCCTGTCAAGTGGACCAGCGAGCGGAGCGAGGCCTTCCTGTCGGACACCCACGGCCGCGATAACATCACCCAGGGCGAGATCGCGCTCGACAAGGACGGCAACTTCCTGGCGCTCCGCACCCGCAACGTGGCGAACATGGGCGCCTACCTGTCCAACTTCGCGCCATTCATCCCGACGGGAGCGGGCACCAAGGTGCTGGCCAGCGTCTATAAGTTCCAGGCCATCTACGTGAACGTGCTGGGCGTGTTCACCCACACGGTTCCGGTGGACGCCTACCGCGGCGCCGGACGGCCGGAAAGCAACTACCTCGTGGAACGGCTTATCGACGCCGCGGCGGCCGAGGTCGGGATTGACCGCATCGAGCTTCGCCGCCGCAACATGGTGGCGCCGAGCGCCATGCCGTACGTGACGGCGATGAAGCAGACCTATGACAGCGGCGATTTCCAGCGCGTGCTGGATGCGGCGCTGGAGAAGA
>CAXSHI010000293.1:0-4535 GCA_964236755.1 uncultured Acetobacteraceae bacterium | reverse complement strand
CCAGGTATTTCTCGATCCCCTCCAGGGTGGTCGGCTGCGTGGTGGTGACGCTGGCCGCCTTGAACTGCAAGCCGTGGTCCCGGTCGGTGGTCCACCAGCCGGTAGCGCTGATGAACTCGCCGGCGTTGATGGCCGCTGCATGCCCCACCACCGCCACGAGGTCGCGCTGCCCACGTGCTTTGACCCGCAGCACGCAGAAGCCGTTCTCTGCATTGTGGTAGGTCACGCGCTCAACCAGGCCGGACAGCGTCTCGGCCGGCGCTGCCGTCGCGCTGCTGGCTGATTGCCCCAGGTTCGTCGTCCCTTGCCCGTCCACGGGGAGAACGTAGGGCTACACCGGCTGTCCCAACAGCATCCTCGGGTCGTTCCCTCAAAGGCGGCTCTTGTTGGGTGCCAGGGTGTTGTCAGGCGGAGGAGTGGCTGGTGGTTTCGGCGAGCTTCTGGTGTGATGAAAGCGGCGGGATGATCGACCGCCCATTTTCCTTTGAGGAGCTCTGGCGTCCATGGCTGCGCCCGACTTGGTCAAGCTTTCCGGCCTAATGGATAACGTCAAGTGCTTCGCCTTTGTGCGCCAGCACCGCTTGCCGGAGGACGTGCAGTGCCCGGGGTGCGGCAGCCCTGCAGTGGTCCGGGACGGCCACGACGACACACAGGCCTGCTGGCAGCGCTACCGGTGCAAGGCATCCGCTGGGCGCTTCGATGATCTCACCGATACGATGCTGGCCGGGCACCACCAGCCGCTGCGCGTGTGGGTCTTGTGCTTCTACTTCATGAGCCTGAACCTTTCCAACCGGCAGGTCGCCCTGGAGCTGAGCCTTTGCGGGTTTGACGTGCAGGCCATGATGGAGCAGCTCCGCAGCGGCTTGGTCGCCAGAACGCCAGCGGTTGAGCTGACGGGCGAGGTGGAGCCGGATGCAAGGGCATCCAGCGGGATCGACGAGGTCTACGTAGTAGCCGGGCACAAGGGCCAGCCGGCGGCTGTTGTCAAACAGGACGACTCGGACGCTGTCGCAGCCTGGCAGGCGCGCTGGGCCGCGGCACGTTGGGGAAGGACAAGCCACCCATTCTCAGCCTGATCCAGCATGGTGGCCAAGTGGTCGTGCGCATGCTGGCCAACGTGCAGCAGACCACGATCAAGCCGATCATCAAGGCCGCAGTCGCGAAGGACACCCTCGTCCACGCGGACAAGTATGGCGTCTACGCGCGCCTGCCAGCTTGGGGCTACCAGCACAAGACGGTCCGCCATGGACGCGGTGAGTGTGCCCGCGACGAGGACAGGGACGGCTTCTGCGAGGTGCACCTCAGCACGATTAAAGGCTTCGGGCCGCCGCTGCTCTCTCGCAAGACAAGCTGCCCCTTCATCTCGGCTTCTTCCAGTTCGCGCACAACGCACGCCGACGTGGCAAGGCACTGCTCGGCGCGCTTATCGCCGGCTTGGTTGCGTGGTGGACTCACCACTACCCCAGAACCCAACAAGAGCCACCACAGGAGGCCAACACAAATCATCTCCCACCGTGACCAGGGAAGCTGCTCTGCCTGTGAAGAAGAACCTCCTAGCGATTGCCATGCCCAATCCTCCGCACCGCTTGACGAGGAAGCCCGTTGATGTGACGTTTGTCACAACAGTTAAAAGACTTACATATGCAGGGTCAACGGCAGCCGGACCAGGCTTCCACGGCCTGCGAGGGATTTCGCCACCGTGACCGGAAACGCTGACCTGCTCTCCAGAGCCGCGCTGGCTGCAATTGTTGACCATACCTTGCTCAAGCCCGATGCGACCACAGGCGAGTTGCGCCGCTGGTGCGACGAGGCGCGTGAACACCTTTTCTGCTCGGTTTGCGTGAACCCGGTCAACGTGGCTTTCGTGATGGAAGCGTTGCGAGGCAGCGGCGTGAAGACCTGCTCGGTGGTGGGCTTCCCGCTGGGAGCCGCCCTGCCTGAGATCAAGGCCGCTGAGACCGCGGCCGCCGTGCGGGACGGCGCCGACGAGATCGACATGGTGATCAACGTCGGGGCGCTGAAGGGCGGGCGGAACGACGCAGTGCGCGCCGACATCGCCGCGGTGCGCGCCGCCTGCCGGGGCAAGGTCCTGAAGGTCATCATCGAGACTTGCCTGCTCGACGAAGCGCAGAAGCGCACGGCCTGCCAGCTCTCGGTCGAGGCGGGGGCGGATTTCGTGAAGACCTCCACCGGCTTCTCCACCGGCGGCGCCACCGTTGCCGACGTAGTGCTGATGCGCGACGTCGTTGGCGAGACGTTGGGCGTGAAGGCTTCCGGCGGCGTGCGCACCTGGGACGCGGCGCAGGCGCTGATCGCCGCCGGCGCTACCCGCCTGGGGGCGAGCTCCGGCGTCGCGCTTGTCACAGGCGGGCCCGTGACAAGCAGCGGTTACTGACAACAAGAAACGCGAACAGGCAAGGAAACAGGATCATGCGCGGGATCAGCAGGCGCTCCTTCGGGGCGATGGCGGCGGCGGGCTTGGCGGCGACGGCCAGATTGCCGGCCTGGGCCCAGGCGACAGCGGCCGGGGCTGCGGTGGATGCGGGCAAGGTGTCGGCCGACATCAATGCCAAGGCCGGCAAGAAGCGCACCATCGCGACCTTGGTGAAGGTGGACGGCATCGCCTGGTTCGACCGGATGCGTGTCGGCGTCACGCAGTTCGGCAAGGACCAAGGCCACGACACCTGGATGGTGGGGCCCAGCCAGGCCGATGCCGCGGCGCAGGTGCAGCTGGTGGAAAGCCTGATCGCGCAGGGCGTGGACGCCATCTGCATCGTGCCCTTCTCGGGCGAGGCAGTGGAGCCGGTGCTCGAGAAGGCGCGCCGCCAGGGGATCGTGGTCATCTCCCACGAGGCCTCGGGCCTGACCAACATCGACTACGACATCGAGGCCTTCGACAACCATGCCTACGGCGCCAAGCTGATGGAAGTGCTGGGCCGCGACATGGGCGGCGAGGGCAAGTACGTCGCCACCGTGGGCTCGCTGACCTCGCAGTCGCAGATGGAATGGATCGACGGCGCCGTCGCCTACCAGAAGGAGCACTTCCCGAAGATGCAGGAGGTGACACGGCGCATCGAGACCTATGACGATGCCACCACCGACTACAACAAGCTCAAGGAAGTGCTGACCGCCTACCCGGACCTGAAGGGCATCGTAGGCGCGCCGATGCCGACCTCGGCCGGGGCCGGCCGGCTAATCGCCGAGCGCAACCTGAAAAACAAGCTGTTCTTCTCCGGCACCGGGCTGGTCTCGGTGGCAGGCCAGTACCTGCGCAACGGCGACGTCAACTACATCCAGTTCTGGGACCCGGCGGCGGCCGGCTACGCCATGAACATCCTGGCGGTGATGGCTCTGGCCAAGAAGGACATCAAGCCGGGCCTCGATCTCGGCCTCGCCGGTTACAGCAGCCTGCAGGCGCCGGACGCGAAGAAGCCCAACGTGCTGGTGGGCCAGGGCTGGGTCGGCGTTACCAAGGACAACATGGCGCAGTATAACTTCTGAACGACGCGACGTTTGAGCCCTTTCAGCCGGGGTGGCCCGCGGCCGCCCCGGCTTCGCGTTCCTGATGAGTTCCCATGGCCGCTCCGCTGATCGACCTGCGCCACATCAGCAAGAGCTTCGGTGCCGTTCGCGCGCTGGACGACGTGTCCCTGGCGATCGGAAAGGGCGAGATCCATTGCCTGGCCGGCGAGAACGGCTCCGGCAAGTCCACCCTGATCAAGGTCATCTCCGGCGTGTGGCAGTCCGATGCGGGCGAGGTGCTGATCGACGGGGAGCGCGTCGCGAGCCTCTCCCCGCGCTCGGCCATCGCGCACGGCGTGCAGGTGATCTACCAGGACTTCTCGCTTTTCCCGAACCTCTCGGTTGCCGAGAACCTGGCGCTGAGCACCGAGCTGCAGGAAAGCCGCAAGCTGGTGCGTTGGGGCCGCGTACGCCGCATCGCCGAGGAGGCAATGCGCAAGCTGGGCGTTGAGCTCGACCTTGACGCGACCGTCGACACGCTGCCCACCGCGGGCAAGCAACTGGTGGCCATCGCCCGCGCGCTGATGTCCGACCCGCGCCTGCTGATCATGGACGAGCCCACCACCGCGCTCACGGGCCGCGAGGTCGAGGCCCTGTTCCGAGTGGTGCGCGACATCCAGGGCCGTGGTATCGCGGTCCTCTTCGTCAGCCACAAAATGCGCGAGATGCTCGAGATCAGCGAGCGGCTGACCGTGATCCGCTCCGGCCGCGTGGTCGCTGCCGGCCCGATCCAGGACTTCGACGAGGCCGCGATCACCCGCGCCATGACGGGACAGGAGATCGCGCCCGAACCCTACCGCTGGGAAGACACTCCTGGCGCCGAGCCGCTGCTGGAAGTGTCGGGCCTGACCGTGCCCGGGCAGCTGGAGGACGTGTCGCTCCGCGTTATGCCAGGCGAGATCGTGGGCATCTCCGGCCTGCTCGGCTCTGGCCGGACGGAGCTGGCACTGGCGCTGTTCGGCATGAAGCCGGGCCACGCGGGCGAAGTCCGCATCGACGGCCGCCCGGCGCGG
>CAXSHI010000292.1:0-4553 GCA_964236755.1 uncultured Acetobacteraceae bacterium | reverse complement strand
CAGGGGCGGCTCGCCCCTGGCGGGTCTGGGCAGAGCCCAGCCTTGCTTGCCTTGCGTGCCAACGATCCCGGCTAGTCGTCCCGGCCTACGCCTCCCCCAGGAACGCCAGCATCTCCCGCCCGAACAGCTCCGACGCCTCCAGGTGCGGCACGTGCCCGGTATCCGGCACCACCACCAGGCGGCACCGCGCCACCTCCGCGCAGGCCTGGCGGGCGAGCGCCGGCATGTCGCCCATCGTCGCCGCGAGCGCGGGCGGCGCGTACTGGCGCAGCGGCGCGGCGCGGTCCTTCGCGCCGACCATGAGCAGGACCGGCATCGCCAGGCCCGGGTAGGCGGCGCGCACCGGGTCGTGCCAGATCATCTGGTAGGTCAGGGCGACGGCGCGGGCGTAGCGGTCGAACTCGCCGCTCAGCCCGATGCGGGCGCGCCACTCGACGAAGCGCTCGTAGCGCGCGGGCGGCAGGGTGACGAAGTAGCGGGCGACAAAGGCGCGGTACTCCTCGACGCTCTGGCGTGCCTCGGCGTCGGCCAGGGTCTGCGTGCTCTGCTCCGGCACGGCGCGGCGGTAGTCCTCCAGGCCGATCGGGTCCTCCAGCAGCAGGCGCCGCACCCGCGCCGGCGCCCGTGTCGCGAGGCGCACCGCCAGCATCCCGCCGGTGGAGTGGCCGATCACGTCCGCCTCGCCCACCCCCAGCGTGTCCAGCAGGTGCAGCGTGGCGTCGGCCAGCAGGTCGAAGCCGTAGGTGATGTCGGGCTTTGCCGACTTGTTGAAGCCGATCTGGTCCGGCACCACCACGCGGTAGCCGGCGCCGCGCAACGCCTCGATCGGCCCGGCCCAGTACGAGCTGTCGAAGTTCTTGCCGTGCAGCAGCAGCGCCGTGCGGCCGTTCGGCGCAGCCGAGGGTGCCACGTCCATGTAGGCCATGCGCACGGCCTGGCCCTGCACGGTAAGTGGCATGAACTTCACGGGGTACGGATACGGCCAGGCCTCCAGGCCGATGCCGAGCGGCTCGGTGTAGGCCGGCCCGGGCAGGCCCTGGGCGTGCGCGGAGACCGGGAGGAGCAAGGCAAAAAGGAGAAGACAGGACAGCAAGGCCAGGGGCTCTGCCCCTGGACCCCGCCAAAGGGCGAGCCCTTTGGAAACCATCCCCTGGAGCCGGCGGCACATCGCCGCGACCCGTGCCCCTGACCCCAACCGGAAGCGGGTCTGGGGGCGCTGCCCCCAGCGGGTCCAGGGCAGAGCCCTGGCCTTCCTTCCTGCGCGTCCCGTCCTCACCCCACGCCGCCTCGCGCCGGCACCGCCTGCAGCGCGCGCACCCCGATGTCGCCGCGCCAGATGCCGTCCGCCCAGGACACCGCGCGCACCCCCGCGTAGGCGATGTCGCGCGCGTCGCCGAGGGTGGGCCCGGTCGCGCACACGGTGAGCACGCGCCCGCCGGCGGCGACCAGCGCGCCGCCCTGCGACGCGGTGCCGGAGTGGAACACCCGCACGCCCGGGATCGCCTCCGCCGCGCCCAGCCCGATCGCCCCGCCGGCGGCGGGCTCGCCCGGGTAGCCGCGCGCGGCCATCACCACGGCGACCGAGGCGACCTCGGCCAGGTCGAGCGACACCTCGGCGAGCCGGCCGGCGCAGGCGGCGGCGAGCGCCGCGAGCAGGTCGGAGCGCAGGCGGGGCAGCAGGCACTGTGCCTCCGGATCACCGAGGCGGACGTTGTACTCGATGAGCCGCGGCCCGGACGCGGTGAGCATCAGGCCCGCGAACAGCACGCCGCGGAACGGGGTGCCGCGCCGCGCCATCTCCGCCAGCGCCGGCCGCACGAACCCGTCCAGCGCCGCCTCCTGCGCCACGGCGTCGAAGCCCGTCGGCGGCGAGACCGCGCCCATGCCGCCGGTGTTGGGCCCGGTGTCGCCGTCGCCGAGGCGCTTGTGGTCCTGCGCGGCGCCGAGCAGCACCGCCTGCGCGCCGTCGCACAGCGCGAACAGGCTGACCTCGTCGCCGTCGAGGCACTCCTCGATCACCACCGCGCGCCCGGCCTCGCCCAGCACGCCGCCCTGCATCATCGCGGCGATCGCGGCCTCCGCCTCGGCCACGCTCGCCGCGACCACGACGCCCTTGCCCGCCGCCAGCCCGTCCGCCTTGACCACGATCGGCGCGCCCCGCCTGCGGACGAAGTCGTGCGCCGCCGCCGCGTCGTCGAAGCGCTCCCAGCGCGCGCCGGGGATGCCCGCGGCGTCCGCAAGTTCGCGGGTGAAGCTCTTGCTGCCTTCCAGCCGGGCGGCGGCGGCGCTCGGCCCGAAGCAGGCGATGCCGGCCTCCGCCATGGCGTCCGCCAGGCCCGCGACCAGCGGCGCCTCCGGGCCGGGCACCACCAGATCGATCGCCTCGGCGCGGGCCAGCGCCACCAGCCCCGCGACGTCGGCCGACGCCACCGGCACGCAGCGCGCAAAGGCGGCGATGCCGGGGTTGCCGGGCGCCGCGACCAGCTCCGTGAGCAGAGGGCTGCGTGCGATCGCCCAGGCCAGCGCATGTTCCCGTCCGCCCGAGCCCACCAGCAGCACCCGCATCGCACGCCCTCCCTGTCCCGCGGGGCTCTCGTAGCAGGGACGGGCGGGGTCCGGGAGCACCGGCGCCGACAGGCGAGGCCGGGCGGCATCGCCTCGGCGCAGGAAGCGGCGGAATCGCGCCCGCCCAGCGGGACGCAGGCCTGCCGGAAGCGTCCCGCCGCCCGCCGGCCCTAGGCGCGACCACGACACCACAGGCACGACGTCACGGGACCGGGCCGGCCTGCCCTGCCGGTGTGGCCTTCGCGGCGCCGTGGCTTGCTCGGCCCAGCAGCGCGGCAACCAGCGCCAGCACCAGCGGCGGCGTGAGCAGCCCCGCCATGAACAGGGCGGGCGGGTTGAGCAGAGGGCACAGCCACACCGCGGCCGCGAGCAGCAGCGTGGCGGTCGCGGGCGTCTCGCCGTCTGCGGGGGAGGCGGCCAGGGTCGCGGCGATGCACAGCAGGACCGCGTCGTAGTTCGCGGTGTGGGGTGCCGCAAGGAAGGTCGCGGCCAGCAAGACCGCCAGCCGCAGCTCGTCGCGCAGTGCGATGCTGTAGGCGCGATGCACCGCGGCGGCGGCCAGCAGCATAGCTGCGGCCTGCACGGCGTCGGCCTGCCGCGGACCGGCGCCGAGCCGCACCGCGCAGGCATAGACGCTCATGCCGGCCAGCCGCGCCTCGCGCGCCCAGTCGTGGAACAGCGCGCCGCCTCCGGTCAGCACGTCCAGCCAGGCGTGCCACAGGTCGGACCCGAGCAGCACGGCGCTGGCCAGCGCCAGCCCGGCCGCGGTGGCCCCGGCGACTGCGGCCGCCCGCCAGTGCCGCCCGGCCAGCAACGCCACCGGCACCATGAGACAGAGCTGCGGCTTGTAGCTCACCAGCCCCAGCAGCACCCCGGCCCACGCCGGCGACCGACGCAGCAGCCTCGCCCCGCCGGCGAGCAGCGCCGCGGTCAGGAACGCGTTCTGGCCGAGCAGGACGTTCACCGCTGTCGCCGGCGACAGCAGCAGCGAGAGCGCCATCAGCGTGCCGGCCCTGCCCTGCCGGCACGACGCCCGGCACAGCGCCGCGAAGCTCGCTCCCTGGAACGCCACGAACGCGGCCGCGAACGGCAGCGGCTCGAAGGGCAGCAGCATCAGGAGGAAGCTCGGCGGGTAGATCCAGGGATGCAGGCGGAGCGGCGCTGCGAGCCAGCCGGCGAACCGGGCGTTGATTTGCCCCGTCAGCCACGCGCCGTCGTAGATGCGGCCACCCTCGCCCTCGACCCAGGCGCGGCTCGCGGTGTGGAACACCATGGCGTCCTCGCCGACCTGGCCTCGCAGCGCGATCCCGTACAACACCCAGCCGGCGAGGCCGAGGACGGCGCACGCCAGCGCCAGCGCCAGGACGGGGCCGGACCGCCCGCCGTCGGCGTGCGACCATGGCCAAGCCGCACGGGCGCCGGGCGTGCGGGCACCGGGCGTGCGGGCAATGGGCTTCACGGCGTGGGGCTGCACGATCTTCACGCGACCATGACAATCTTGAGTTGTGGAAAACACAACAGGAAAACCCGGGTGGCAGGCCCCGGCAACGTGTCAGGCCTCGGCGACGTGTCAGGCTACGGGCGACATGGCAGGCCTCACGCTACGCGGCGGGAACGCGGCCCGCACGATCCCCGGTGGCGGGCTGCGTCGGCATCGGCCGTGTCGCGCGGCTGCAGCACGCGAGGCTGCAACAAGCGGGGCTGCAACAGGCGCGGCTGCAACACTCGGGCGAACACGACGGTACCGGCCTGGCGGCTCAGGTCGCGCCGCGTTGCCCTCCGGGCGGTCCCGGAGCATAGCAGCGCCATGGTTGACCTGCCCGAAGGCTCGGCGTTGCGACCCGTCTCCCGGCGCCGCATGCCCGCGCACAGGGACGCGGACCCGGCCGTCCCCGGCGATCCGGGCGCGGGCGCGCCCCCCGGCAACGTCCCGGAGTACTCGGTCGCCGAGATCTCCGGCGCGGTGAAGCGGACCCTGGAGGGCGCGT
>CAXSHI010000291.1:0-4565 GCA_964236755.1 uncultured Acetobacteraceae bacterium | reverse complement strand
TCTTGTCGCGGTGCAGCTTCTGAATCCATTCGACGTTGATGATCGGCACCACGCCGATCAGCAGGTCCGCGTGGCGCGCGATGTTCACCTCGGGCGTCACGACCCCGCCGTGCAGCCCCTCGTAGAACAGCAGGTCGGTGCCGCCGGGGATGTCTTCCCAGGGCGTGAAGGTGCCGGGGTCCTGGCGGTACGGCGCGGCCTCCTCGTCGTTGTGCAGGTACTTGCGCGCCCGGCCGGAGCCGGTCTCGCCATAGGCGTGGAACAGGCTTTCCAGCTCGGCGAACAGGTTGGCCTCAGGCCCGAAATGGCTGAGGTTCTGACCCTTGGCCATGGCGTCCGCCAGCAGCTCCCGCATCGCCAGGCGGTCGTAGCGGTGGAACGAGTCGCCCTCGATGATGGCAGCCTTCACGCCCTCGCGCCGGAAGATCTGCTCGAAGGTGGTGGTGACGGTCGTGGTGCCGGCGCCGGATGAGCCGGTGATGGCGACGACCGGATGCTTCTGCGACATGGGTGTCTCCGATCACGCCGTGCGGAACAGGCTGCGGGCGTTGAACAGCGGCGTCTTGAACGGCGTGTCCTCGCCCGCGTCGTACTCGGCGTGGTAGCGCACCAGCCGCTCGACCTCGCTGCGCGAGCCGAGGATCACCGGCACGCGCTGGTGGATGTCGGCGGGCGTCACCTCCAGGATGCGTCCGCGCCCGGTGGACGCCGCACCGCCGGCCTGCTCCACGATCATCGCCATCGGGTTCGCCTCGTACATCAGGCGGAGGCGGCCCGGCTTGCTCGGGTCCTTGGCGTCGCGCGGATACATGAACAGCCCGCCGCGCACCAGGATGCGGTGCACCTCCGCCACCATCGACGCGATCCAGCGCATGTTGAAATCGACGCCGCGCACCCCGGCCGTGCCCTCCACGCACTCATCGACGTAGCGGCGCACCGGCGGCTCCCAGAACCGCTCGTTGGACACGTTGACCGCGAACTCGTGGCAGTCGGCCGGAATCGACATGCCGGGATGGGTCAGGGTGAAGGCGCCGATCTCCGGGTCCAGGGTGAAGCCGTGCACGCCCTTGCCGAGCGTCAGCACCAGCATCGCCGTCGGCCCGTAGATCGCGTAGCCCGCCGCAACCTGCGCCGTGCCCGGCTGCAGGAAATCCTTGAGCGCCGGCGCGGTCACGCCCTCCGGGCAGCGCAGCACCGAGAAGATGGTGCCGACCGGCATGTTCACGTCGATGTTGGAGGAGCCGTCCAGCGGGTCGAACACCAGCAGGTAGCGCCCGCGCGGATACAGCGCCGGGATCTCGTATGGCTGCTCCATCTCTTCCGACACCATGCCGGCAAGCTGCCCGCCCCACTCGCAGGTGCCGATCATGATGTCGTTGGCGATGACGTCGAGCGGCTTCTGCTGCTCGCCCTGCACGTTGACCGCCGTTTGCACGGCGGGCGCCGGGGTGCCGCCAGTACCTGCGATGCCGCCGCGGGACGCGGCCACGGCGATCAGCTTGCACGCCGTCTGGATGTCGTTCAGCAGCGAGGTCAGCTCCGGCTCCGGCGCCGCGGCCCGGCGCTGGTCTTCGATGATGAACTTTGAAAGCGTCGTACGGCGGTACGGCATCACTCACTCCCCTGAAGCGCAGTCGCTCGGCAGCCTTCTGGCTGCTCTATTGTTGGGTGAACACGCGGCTGACGCGGATGTCCTCTGCGGTGATGGTCTCAAGCGCCACCCGGTCGAGCGGCTGGTCGCGCCCGGCGAACAGCCGGTTCGCCATGCGCAGCCGCGCCCGGTCGATGCCGTTGCGGATGGACCGCGCGTTGGAGAAGCGCGGCTGCTGCATGCGGAGCGCGATGTACTCCCGCATCGCCGCCTGCCCGGTCTCGTCGAACCGGTAATGCATGGAGGTGGCCATCAGCTCCGAGATGCGGAACAGCTCCTCTGCGGAGTAGTCGGGGAAGTCGATGTGGTGGGCGATGCGCGACGCCATGCCGGGGTTGCTGCGGAAGAAGGTGTCCATGCGGTCCTTGTAGCCCGCGAGGATGACAACCAGGTCGTCGCGGTGGTCCTCCATGATCTGCAGCAGGATCTCGATGGCCTCCTGCCCGTAGTCGCGCTCGTTCTCCGGGCGGTAGAGGTAGTAGGCCTCGTCGATGAACAGCACCCCGCCCATCGCCTTCTTCAGGACCTCCTTGGTCTTCGGCGCGGTGTGGCCGATGTATTGCCCCACCAGGTCGTCGCGCGACACCGTGACCACATGGTTGCGCCGGATGTACTTGAGGCGGTGCAGCACGTCCGCCATGCGCCGCGCCACTGTGGTCTTGCCGGTGCCGGGGTTGCCGGTGAAGCTCATGTGGAGCGACGGCGGCTCGGTCTGAATGTCCAGGCCGCGCCGGGCGCTCTCGACCAGCAGGAGCGCCGCGATCTCGCGGATGCGGGTCTTGACCGGGACCAAACCAACCAGGTCGTTGTCCAGTTGGCCGATGGTCTCGCCGATGTTGCTCTCGGCATACAGCTTGCCCAGATCGACCCGGCGGTCATCCTCCAATACCGCGCTCATGCCGCACGCTCCCTGTGTCCCACGTCCGACAGCTCGCGCCGCAACGCGCCCATCACGCCATGATAGCCCCCGTCCGCGTCGGGCGCGCCGAAGATGGCCGACCCGGCGACGAAGGTATCCGCCCCAGCCTCCGCCACCGCCCGAACGTTCGAGACCTTCACGCCGCCATCCACTTCCAGCAGGATCGGCTGGCCTTCGGACGCCACGTGGGCGTCGATCCGCTCGCGCACCGCCGCGATCTTCGCCAGCGCGTGCGGGATGAAGCCTTGGCCGCCGAAGCCAGGGTTCACCCCCATAATGCAGACCAGATCGATCCGGTCCATCACGTGGTCCAGGTGGTCGAGCGGCGTCGCCGGGTTGAGCGCGAGGCCCGCCCGGCAGCCATGCTCGCGGATCAGCGACAAGGTGCGGTCCACGTGCTGCGACGCTTCCGGGTGGAAGGTGATAATGGCCGCGCCCGCCTTCGCGAACATCACGGCCAGGTCATCCACGGGCGTCGCCATCAGGTGCACGTCGATGGGCAGGGAGACGTGCGGGCGGATGGCCTCGCATACCATCGGACCCATCGTGAGGTTCGGCACGTAGTGGTTGTCCATCACGTCGAAGTGCACCAGGTCGGCGCCGGCCGCCTCCAGCCGCCCGACCTCTTCGCCCAAGCGGGCGAAGTCGGCCGAGAGGATGCTGGGCGCGATCCGGTAGGCGGTCACGGGGTCGCCGCCGGACTGTAGCGGTCGCCCGACGGGCGGCTCGTCGCGTAGCTGCGCAAGGTGTAGCGGACCGTGCGGCCCGGCCCTTCCGACCGCACCAGCTCGAAGCCCGGCTCGACCGCGGGACGCTGCACCATGAAGGACATGCGGATCGTCTCGAAGCCCTTGTTGCTGTCGAAGGCCAGCACCTTGATGTAGTCGTTCGGGAACTCCTTGCGGCAGGCGTTGAGTTCCAGCATCACGCCCGCCGGGTCGCGCAGGTCGAACATCGGCGTGCCCCACATGGACCAGTAGGTGTTGCGCGGATGCGGGTCGTCGGTGTGCTCCACCGCGATGGACCAGCCCTGGTCCAGCCCGTACTCGATCTGCTTCTTGACTTCCTCGTCGTTCAGATCCGGCAAGAAAGAGAATTGCCCTTGGGTGATCTTCATCGGTGCTCTCCCGTTCAGGACGCGGTGGGGGTGGGGAGGACATCGACCGAGTCGGTCGAGGCGTAGTTGAAGCTCACGTCCTTCCAGGTATCGAGCGCCGCGCGCAGCGGCTGGCACCAGCGCGCGGCGGCGGTCAGGATCTCCGGCCCCTCGTTCCAGATGTCGCGGCCCTCGTTGCGCGCCTTGACCATGCATTCCAAGGCCACCCGGTTGGCGATGGCGCCGGCCTGGATGCCCATGGGATGCCCGATGGTGCCGCCGCCGAACTGCAGCACCACGTCCTCGCCGAGGTAGTGCAGCAGCTGGTGCATCTGCCCGGCGTGGATGCCGCCGCTCGCCACCGGCATCATCTTCTTGAGGCTGGCCCAGGGCTGGTCGAAAAAGATGCCGTGCTGCGGGTTCGCCGGCACGTGGGTCTCGCGGCAGGTGTCATAGATGCCACGGATGACGTTGGGGTCGCCTTCCAGCTTGCCGACCACGGTGCCGGCGTGGATGTGATCGACGCCCGCCATGCGCATCCACTTGGCGATCACCCGGAACGAGATGCCGTGGTTTCTCTGCCGGGTGTAGGTCCCATGCCCCGCCCGGTGCAGGTGCAGGACCATGTCGTTCTTGCGCGCCCACTTCGCCATCGACTGGATGGCGGTGTAGCCGACCACCAGGTCGATCATGATGATGACGCTGCCGAGGTCGCGGGCGAACTCTGCCCGCTCGTACATGTCCTCCATGGTGGCGGCGGTGACGTTGAGGTAGGTGCCCTTGATCTCGCCCGTCTCGGCTTCCGCCTTGCTCACGCCCTCCATGCAATACAGGTAGCGGTCGCGCCAGTGCATGAACGGCTGCGAGTTGATGTTCTCGTCGTCCTTGGTGAAGTCGAG
>CAXSHI010000290.1:0-4577 GCA_964236755.1 uncultured Acetobacteraceae bacterium | reverse complement strand
GCTGCCGTGCTGCACTAACATTTTGCCCGGACCACTTAATGGGGGCTGGACACCGGCGCGAGACCCCAACCGCTTCCGTCATTGAAGCAAAATGAGGGGAGGCATGAGAGGTTGCACCCATCTTTACAGGCGGCGTGACCCTCGCGGCGTCACAAGCACCCACGGTGGTGCCCGAGCCTGCGACTTGGGCATTGCTGCTTGGTATGGTTGGGATCGGTTTGGTGACACATCGTCGCAAGGGCTGACATATCCTCAGGGAGAGCGGCGACGGATTACGTCGCCCCTCTACGCCAAACAGTCCGTCAGGAAACCCGTGAGGCTCCGCCCGCCACGGTATCCGTAGCAGGCAGATCGTTTGAGTCTGGGGCCCCGCCATAGGACGGGCAGAATTGCACGGTTGGAGAAACGGACTAGGAACATAGCTTCCAGATTGGCTGTCCCAATTGAACTGGGCCCATTCAATGGGCAGCAAGCCATTGATTTTATATCGGGGCACTTTGGCCCAAACAGCCTATAGCTCAATTGGAACCATCCGCCGCTTCACCGTTTGGCTCCTGCCCCCATTCCGGCGGCTGCCAGAACATGAACCATACCCCCGCAATCACCAGGGCATCACACCTCAGCCGCTGCCGCGCGAACCAGCTCAGGACCCGCCCCGGGCCACCTTCAAGCAAACGTCCACAGTATCGCGGAGCGAACTCGTGAAGTGGTCGGCGCCGATCTCCATCTGGATCATTCGGTCGGTCAGCGCCGCCTCTCCGGTGGGCCATAGGCCGACCAGGATCGGAGCGCCACGCGGCAGCTTGCGCCGCAGCCGCTGCATCAGGTAGCGCAGATGCGCCGGGCTGCCGGTGATGTCGAGGTAGGAGATGCACACCATGGCGACGCCGCTCACGTCGAGCATCTCCACCCGGTCCCGCGACGCCGCCTCGTAGGGCGTGAGGCGGGCGCCCAAGCCGTGCTTCCCGAGAAGCTGCACCAGCATCGCCGAGGCGGCCTCGTCCAGCGGGCCGCGCCCGGCGATGCACAGGATAGGCGCCTCGCCCTGCCAGGACAGCGGCAGGTCCGCCCTCGCGGGCGCGGACCCGTCCGGCGTCGGGTTGTCCGGCAGCTCGCGCCGCCCGGGCGCCGGGGCCAGCGCGGTGTCCTCGGGCTGCGCCGGCTTCGCCTTCGGGGCCACGTCGTCATGGCCCGCCAGGTCGTGCACCAAAGCCTTGAGGGTGCGTTTCACATGGTCGAGCTGCGCATGGGTCAGCACGCCGCGCTGGCTGTCCTGGGCCGCGAGCTGCAGGCCCTTCAGCGCCACCTCGTCGTAGTAGGTCGAGAGCGACCGCTGCTTCAGCGTCCGCTCGGCCTCCTCCAGCACCTCGTCGGGATCGCCGGCGAGCAGGCGCTGGTAGAAGCTTTCCATGGGCGTCAGCGCCGGGGTGTCGCCCAGCAGCACGTCCAGGAACTCCAGCCGGTCAACATGGCGCCCCAGCACGACCAGGCAAAGCGTCAGCGGCGTGGAAAGGATGAGGCCGATGGGACCCCAGACCCAGGACCAGAAGATCGCCGCAACGATCACCGAGAACGGCGACAGGCCCGTGCTGTGGCCGTACACCAGCGGCTCGATGGCCTGGCCGGTCACGCCCTCGGCCACGACGAACAGCCCGAAGGTCCAGAGCGGCATCGACCAGCCGGGCGCGACCGCGGCGGCAAGTGCAACCGGCAGCAGCGCCGAGATGAACGCGCCGACATAGGGCACGAAGCGCATCAGCGCCGAGAGGATGGCCCAAAGCACCGGGTTCGGCACGCCGATGAAGAACAGGCCGGCGCCGATCAGGCAGCCGAAGCCGGTGTTGATGCAAAGCTGCGTCAGGAAATACCGGCTGAGCCGCCGCCCGCCGTCGTCGATGGCGACCGTCGCCCGGTGCAGGTCGGTGACGCCGAACAGCCGGATCAGCCGGTCGCGCAGATCCTCCTGCTGCAGCAGGGCGAAGATCGCCACGATGAACACGATGCCGAACGTCGCAAGCGGCGAAAGCACGGGCGACAGGTAGCGCCGGGCAAGTTCAAGCGGCGAGGAGGTCGATGGAAGCGTGTCGGCCGCTGGCGCGGCCTGCGGCGTGGCGGGCGCCCGCGCCGCCTCCGGCGCACCGGTGGCCGGCGCCCCGGCGTGGCTGCCGATCCTCTCCGTCAGCGCCGAGAGCCGGCCTATGGTGACCCGGCGGATCGTCGCGACCTTGTCCTCCACCGTTGCCGCGTATTCCGGAAGCTTGCTGGTGAGTTCGGCCAACTGCGAACCGATCACGCCGCCGATGCCGAGGACGAGGCCCACCGCAAAGATCACTGAAAGCAGCACCGACGGCACCCGGCCGATCCGCAGACGCCGCAGCAGCCCGACCAGCGGGGCGAGCACGAAGGCCAGCAGCAGGGCCAGCGTGATCGGGACCAGCACCTCCTTGCCGAAGTAAAGCGTCGCCACGGTCATGACGAACAGCGTCATGCCGCGGGACGAGTCGGCCACCGGCGCGGACCCGGCCTCGACTCTTGGGCGCGCCGCCGCGTTGAGACCGGGAAAGCCGGTGTCAGGCATTCCGGGCGGCGCTCCGGGCTGCCCTGGACACCCCGTATCCGTAGGCGAATGCCGCGATGCCCACGACGAGGCCGACGGCCGCGACCGGGCGCCAGAGGCTGCGCCGCCGCGGCGGCAGCATGGCCTGAGCCGCCACGGCGGGCGCCCGCCCCGCCAGCCGCTGCGCCAGGGCGACGAGGGGCTGCCCGTACTCCGCGGCAAGCGTGGCGTAGTCGATCAGCGTCCGCAGGCCGGCGCCCGCTTCCTGCGTCGCGGCCTCGACGACCGGCTTGGCGCTGTCCGGCAGCAGGCCTTGCAGCTGCTCCCTCAGTTGGTTGGCTTGCCGGCCGTGAGCCAGGGCGGCGATGGTGCTGCGAGCGGACATTGCGGCGTTCCTCGTTGTTCTGCGGTCAAAGGGAAGCGCGCCAGGAGGCTGGACAGTTGCACGGGACTGCGCAGCAGTTTATTGCAATACAACAACTATTCAAGACGGCGCGCCGGGCCGGAAAACCACGGCCGGCCACAAATTTCTCGCCAGGTCCGAACACAGGCAAACCAATTGCCGCTTGGATGGTTAAGAGCCTCCGGAAGCGGCCCAGCCTCTCATCCGCCGCTGTGCCCGGTATAAGTCCAGGGAGTTTCGATTTTGCAAAAAGCCGTCCTGACAGCCATTGCCGCCATGCTTCTGAGTGCCGGACTGATCTCCGGCCCGGCGCTGGCCCAAGCCGGCGCAACGCAGTCCCCGCCAGCGCCCAATTCCGGGAACAGCGCGCCGGAGCCGTCGAACAGCGTCCCGTCCGGCGCCGCCACCCAGTCGCCGGGCGCTCCGCCGACCGGCGTTGTCGGCGGCACCGGTGCCGGAAACTCGCCGAGCGCCTCGCCGAGCGGGGCCGGACAGAGCGCGCCGGCGGCGCCGAGCGGGTCCTCGGGCGGCCAGCCCTCGGGCGCGTTCGACAAGACCGTGCCGCAGCCCGCCTCCAAGTAGAGGTCAGCGCAGCATGCGGCCTGGGACGCCCTGCGCGCGCCGGGCCGATCTGCGTCGGGACGCCTTCTGAACCCGTCGGCTTTGCCAGCCTCCAGCGATCCTTCCGGCACGTTGCGCGGCCCGGCTTTCCATCAGCAGCGCCGTGCCCTGCTGGCCCTGCCGCACATGGCGCCCCTCGCAGCCTACGCCGCGCGCCTGCGCCGCCCGGGCATCGAGGTGCCGGACTTCGACCCCATGGACGGCGGCACCCAAGCACGGGTGTTGTTCCTGCTGGAAAAACCCGGCCCGCAGGCGGCGCCGGCCCGCACGGCCCGGGACGACGCAGGCTTCATCAGCCGGGACAATGGCAGCGCGACCGCCGGGGCGCTGCGCCGCTTCATGCATGAGGCCGGCCTGCCCCGGCGCGGCACGGTGATCTGGAACGTGATTCCCTGGTGGAACGGCTCCATCGCCGTCACCGCGGCGGAGCGGGCGGCCGGGTTGCAGGAACTGCCTCATGTCCTGGCCCTGCTGCCCCGGCTGCACACCGCCGTGCTTGTCGGCCGGACCGCGGCGCGGGCGCGCCCTTTCCTGCACGGCCTGCGGGTGCTGGAAAGCGCCCATCCCAGCCCGCAGGTGCGGGCGGGCAACCGCGCCCTGTGGGATGCCATCCCGGGCATCTGGCGGCAGGCGGCCCAGCCTCCATGCCGACCGGCGCAACCTTAGCAGGAGCAGGCGGCGTCAGGCCTTGCGCGGCATCTGCGCCAGCAGCGCCGGCACGAACAGCAGCGTGGTCAGCAGCGTGCAGCCCAGGCTGAGCAGCAGCAGGTCCCCCATGCTCGCAGTGCCCGGATGCCGCGACAGCGCGAGCGAGCCGAAGGCCGTCGCCGTGGTGAGCGCCGAGAACAGCACCGCGCGCGCCGTGGCCGACCCCAGGGGATGCATGCGACCCGCGCGCCAGTTCATCACGAAATAGATGTTGAATGACACGCCCACCCCCAGCAGCAGCGGCAGCGCGATGATGTTGGCGAAGTTGAGCGGCAGCGGCAGCAGCAC
>CAXSHI010000289.1:0-4581 GCA_964236755.1 uncultured Acetobacteraceae bacterium | reverse complement strand
ACGTCCCGTGGTCGTTCCTGCTCGGCGCCCTGCTGCTGGCCAGCGCCGTCGCCCTTACCGGGCTCTACGCCTGGCGTGCCAACGCCGCCGAGGACGCGTGATGAGCTTGGCTGCACAGCCCGCCAACCCCATCGCAATCACGCTGTTTCTCGCCTTTATCGCGCTCACCCTGCTCGTCACCTGGCGCGCCGCTCGGCACACCGCGTCGAGCGCCTCGTTCTACACCGGCAGCGGCGACCTCCCCGCCTTTGCCAACGGCCTGGCGATCGCCGGCGACTACATGTCGGCGGCCGCCTTCCTCGGCGTGAGCGGCATCATCACCACGACCGGCTTCGACGGCATGCTGTACGGCATCGGCTTCGTCGTCGGCTGGCCGATCGTGCTGTTCCTGATCGCGGAGAAGCTGCGCCGCCTGGGCCGCTTCACCTTCGCGGACGCCCTCTCCGTCCACCTCGACGAGAAGCCGGTGCGCATCTTCGCCGCCGTCAGCTCGCTGGTGGTGATCGCCTTCTACCTGATCGCCCAGATGGTCGGCGCGGGGCAGCTCATCCAGCTTCTGTTCGGGCTCGACTACACCTACGCGCTGGTGATCGTGGGCGCGCTGATGATCTGCTACGTCACCTTCGGCGGCATGCTGGCCACCACCTGGGTGCAGATCATCAAGGCCACCCTGCTGCTGTGCGGTGCAGCCCTGGTCGCCGTGCTGACCCTGGCCCGCTTCGGCTTCAGCCTGTCCGCACTGCTGGACCAGGCCGTCGCGGTCCACCCGCACCACGCGGCGATCCTGGCCCCGGCCGCCATCGCCGCCAGCCCGATCAACGGCCTGTCGCTCGGCATCGCGCTGATGTTCGGAACCTCCGGCCTGCCGCACATCCTGATGCGCTTCTTCACCGTGCGTGACGTGCGCGCGGCCCGGCTCTCGGTGTTCTACGCCGCCCTGCTCAACGCCGGCTTCTTCATGCTGGTGTTCGTGATCGGCTTCGGCGCCATCGCCCTGCTGCTGCCCGACCCGACCTACCTCGCGGCCGGCGGCGGCCTGCGCGGCGGCGCCAACATGGCGGCGATCCACCTGGCCCACGCCGTGGGCGGCGACGCGCTGATGGGCTTCATCTCCGCCGTCGCCTTCGCCACCATCCTGGCCGTCGTCTCCGGCCTGACGCTGGCCGGTGCCTCCGCCATCAGCCACGACCTGTACGCCCGCACCTTCGGCGGCACCGACGAGCGGCGCGAGCTGCTGGTCTCGCGCGTCGCCACCGTGGCCATCGGGGTGCTCGCCATCGCCCTGGGCATGGCGTTCCGGACGCAGAACGTCGCCTACATGGTCGGCCTCGCCTTCGCCGTCGCGGCCAGCGCCAATTTCCCGGTGCTGTTCCTGGCGATGAACTGGCGCGGCCTGACCACCTCGGGCGCGATCGCAGGCGGCACCACAGGCCTGGTCGCCGCGGTCGGGCTGACGATCATCGGCCCGGCGATCTGGGTGAAGACCCTGGGCCACGCCGCGCCCATCTTTCCCTACGATCCCCCGGCGATCGTGTCCGTCCCGCTCGCCTTCCTGGTCGCGGTGGCGGTCTCGATGGCCTCGCGCACCACCGCCGCGACCACCTCCGTGACGACTGGCGTGCTGCGTGCTAGTCGGCCGCAGCAGCCATGACGACCACAGCCCACGCAGGAGGCACGCCCATCTCAGACGTTCAGGGCTCCCCGCCCCCCGTTGGCCACGAGGACCATCCCGGCCGTGCGCACCACGACCTTGGCGGCGTGTCGCGCTACCTGTGCGTCCCGGTCGACATCGAGCCGCACGCGCTCACCGACTTCGATCGGCGTGTGGACGCCCTGCGCCAGCTTCTGTCCGCGAAGGGCCTGATGAGCGTGGACGAACTGCGTCGCGGCATCGAGGCGATCCCCGAAGCCGAGTACCATGCCCTGTCCTACTACCAGCGCTGGATGCGCTCGATCACCATGACCCTGCTGCGCCGCGGCGTCATCGACGAGGCCGGCCTGCGCGCCGCCCTGGCCGCGCCCGGCACGGCCGGGACCGGGGCGTCACCGTGATCGCCGCCGGCGCCACGGTCCGGGTGCGCGACGCCTGGCCGGAGCTGGACGGGCCGGCACACGTCCGCACCCCGCATTACCTGCGCGGCCGCACCGGCACCGTGCTGCGCCACCTGGGCGACTTCCCCAATCCCGAGGACATCGCCTTCAACCGTCCGGCGCCGTTGCTGCCGCTCTACCACATCCGCTTCAACCTCACCGATGTCTGGGGCGGCCAGGGTGCGGACACGCTTCTGGTCGAGATCTACGGCCCCTGGCTGGAGGAGGTGCCATGAACCCCGCCCGCGCGCACGGCGCGTCGCTGCTGGTCGCGGTCGAGGCAATGCTCGCACAGGCCGGGATCGTGACGCCGGACGAGATCGACGCGCGCGTCGCGCTCACGGACCGTGCCTCGCCGGCGCAGGGTGCGCGCATGGTGGCGAAGGCCTGGTCGGACCCGGCGTATCGCGCGCTGCTGCTGGCCGACGGGACGCGGGCGGCGGAGGCACTGGGTATCGCGATGCGCGGCCTGCCGCCGCTCGGCGTGCTGGAGAACCGGCCTGGGCTGCACCACCTCGTGGTCTGCACGCTGTGCAGCTGCTACCCGCGCGCGGTGCTGGGCTATCCGCCGTTCTGGTTCAAGTCGGCGAGCTACCGGGCGCGCGCGGTGCGCGACCCGCGCGGCGTGCTGGCGGAGTGGGGCACCGTGCTCGCGGACAGGACCGAAGTACGCGTGGTGGACAGCACCGCGGACTACCGCTGGATAGTGCTGCCGATGCGGCCGGAGGACACCGCGGACTGGACGAAGGACAGGCTGGCCGGGCTGGTCCGCGAGGGCGACATGATCGGGGTCAGCGTGCCGGTGGCGGTGCCCGTATAGGGATCACACCATAGGACGGGCTCTTGGCCACTTTTGGTGAAAGCGGCATTCGGGGCGGCAAGAAGCGGCAGGTTCAGATGGTGTCTCAGTTTAAAAGGCCAGGGCTCTGCCCTGGACCCGCAAGGAGCGAGCCGCCCCTGGGCCGGCTTGACTTAAGTATTGGATTCCAAAGGCGAGCCTTTGGCGGGGTCCAGGGGCAGAGCCCTTGGCCTTCCTTTCTGGATTTCAAACTGATACCAACGGTCCTACACGTTGACCGTTTTCTGCCCCTGCCATTGTACGCATCTTCAGCGTGCTAGACTTCAGTGAAATGGGTTATCGCATAGGACCGTTGGTATGAGACACCACCCGGGCTCACCGGTGGTTGCCTATCCCTGCCCAGTGTGCCTTCACCAAAAGTGGCCAAGACCCCATTCTATGGCGCGACCCCGTCCAGGTCGCGACTGGCCTGCACGATCGAGATCCCGCGCTCCTTGACCAGCCGGATCGCCTCCAGCCTGAACTCCCGTCTGAACAATCGCCGTCCCCTCCGAACTCTCCGATCCCGTGAAACACCCTGAACCCGGTGTCCACCAAACCGGCGTCAGCTCAGCACGACACAGGCGGCCTATGCCGCCCTGACGCCCGCTACGAAGTCGTTCACCTCTCCCTTCAGCCGCTCGGCCTGGCGGGACAGGTCTCCCGCCGCGCTGAGAACCTGGAGAGCCTCGTCTTCCGTGCTTTCGGCCGTCTGGCTCACCCCGGCGATGTTCGTCGCGACCTTCTGCGTGCTGGCCACCATCTGCTGCACGTTGCGCGCGATCTCCGCCGTCGTGGCCCCCTGCTCCTCGACGGCGGACGCGATCGTGGTCGCGATGCCGCTCACCTCCTCGATCGTCGTCGCGATGCCCTGGATCGCCTGCACCGCCTCGCGCGTCGCCGCCTGGATCTGCGTGACCTGGCCCGCGATCTCGTCGGTCGCCTTTGCGGTCTGGTTGGCGAGGCTCTTCACCTCGCTCGCGACGACCGCGAAACCCTTGCCCGCCTCGCCGGCACGCGCCGCCTCGATCGTTGCGTTCAGGGCGAGGAGGTTGGTCTGCCCGGCGATCCCGGTGATGAGGCCGACCACCTGCCCGATCTTCTCGGCCCCGTTCGCCAGGGCCTGCACGATCAGGTCGGTGCGCCGCGCGTTCTCCACCGCCCTGCCGGTCATCTGCGCGGACTGCGCGACCTGACGGCTGATCTCACCGATCGAGGCAGCCAGCTCCCCGGCTGCCGCGGCCACCATCCGCGCCCTCGCCCGGGAGGCTTTCAGAAGAACTTCGCCGGCCTGGCCGGCAACGCCCTCGGCACGCAGCACAAGGGCAGGCCGGTCGAAGTCTGGTTCCAGGACGAAGCCAGGCTTGGCCAGCAAGGCACGCCGACCCGCACCTGGGCACGCAGCGGCACCCGCCCCCGCGCGCTGCGCGATCACAGGCTCGACCGGGTCAGCCTGTCCGGCGCCATCTGCCCGGCCCGCAGCGTCGGCAGCGCGCCGATGCCGCCCGTCGTCAGCGTCAAGGCCATGAACAGGCACCTGGCCGAGATCAGCCCAGGCGTCAGCCCAGGCCTCAGCACAGGCGCCATCGCCTTGCTGGTCATCGACGGCGCAGGCTGGCATCGCTCGCCCAGGCTGCAGGTGCCCGACACCA
>CAXSHI010000288.1:0-4632 GCA_964236755.1 uncultured Acetobacteraceae bacterium | reverse complement strand
CCAGCCCCGAGGACATCCACGGCATGCACGCCGCCCGCGGCATCCTGACCACCCGGGGCGGCATGACCAGCCACGCCGCCGTGGTGGCCCGCGGCATGGGCCGTCCCTGCGTTGCCGGTGCCGGCGGCATCAGCGTGGATTACGGCGCGCAGACCCTTTCGGCGGGCGGCCAGACCATCCGGGAGGGCGAGACCATCACCCTCGACGGCGCCACGGGCGAGGTGTTCGTGGGCGCGGTCGCGATGATCGAGCCGAAGCTGTCCGGCGACTTCGCCAAGCTGATGGGCTGGGCCGACGGCCTGCGCCGCATGAAGGTGCGCACCAACGCGGAAACGCCGCTCGACGCCGAGACGGCGCGGAACTTCGGCGCCGAGGGCATCGGCCTGTGCCGGACTGAGCACATGTTCTTCGACCCCGAACGCATCGGCGCGGTGCGGCAGATGATCATGTCCACGGACGAGGCCGGGCGCCGGGCCGCGCTCGGCCGTCTGCTGCCGTTCCAGCGGGAGGACTTCGTCAAGCTGTTCCGCATCATGGCGGGCCTGCCGGTGACGATCCGCCTGCTGGACCCGCCGCTGCACGAGTTCCTGCCGCATCAGGAAAGCGAGCTGGCGGACGTGGCGGCGGCGCTGGGCATGGACATGGCGCAGGTGCGCCGCCGGGCCGCGGAGCTGTCGGAGGCCAACCCTATGCTCGGCCACCGTGGTTGTCGGTTGGGCATCAGCTATCCCGAGATCTACGAGATGCAGGCCCGCGCCATCTTCGAGGGCGCGGTCGCGGCGGCGAAGGAGACCGGGCTGGCGCCGGTGCCGGAGATCATGATCCCGCTGGTGGGCAGCCGCCGCGAGTTGGAGATCACCCGCGCCCAAGTGGACGGCGTGGCGGCGGCGGTGTTCAAGGAGCAGGGGCAGACGATCGAGTACCTGGTCGGCACCATGATCGAGCTGCCGCGCGCCGCCATCGTCGCGGACAAGATCGCGGAGATCGCGGACTTCTTCAGCTTCGGCACCAACGACCTGACACAGACGGTGTTCGGCCTGTCGCGCGACGACGCCGGGCGGTTCCTGCCGGCCTACGTGGAGGCGGGGATCTTCCCGAAGGACCCCTTCGTGTCCATCGACGTGGAGGGCGTCGGCGCCATGGTGCGCATGGCGGCCGAGAAGGGGCGTGCGACCAAGAACGGCCTCAAGATGGGCATCTGCGGCGAGCATGGCGGCGACCCGGCAAGCATTTCCTTCTGTGAGGAGGTCGGGCTGGACTACGTGTCGTGCAGCCCGTACCGGGTCCCGGTGGCGCGGCTGGCGGCGGCGCAGGCGGCGTTGGGGGTCGGGGGGGATCGGACGGCTTGAGTATCAGCAACAGTTTGAAGTGTTACCTCTCCAAGCGAACCAGTTATCTGTTGCTTGATCTTCTGATTTCGGTATCGAACTAATATTAGAAAGCACGGGGTATATTGCTGAGTGAGAGCGCGGAGATGTAGGACTGAAACTCCGCGCCCTTATCTGTTATTTTAGCGATACCACCGTCAATTTCGATAAACTGATTCGTGATTGTTAAGAACCTTACCCATGTCTCGAAATCATTTTTCAACGCTGGTTGAGTGTCACCGTAAATATCCTGAACCCTCCTCAAAAATGTTTAATGAAATCTTGCAAGTGGCTGAGGGCCGTCGCTCCTCAAGGCTTGAAGTGTCTCAAGCTGCGAACCGCATATATTACGATATGCGACTTCAAAATTATATTTAACAAAATGATTCGCTAGATCAATCAGTGCAAGCTCTAATTGCTTTTCTATGTTGTGAACAGATGATGAAAGTATTATAGAGAATTCAGAAAATTGTTTTTGAGCTATACTACTCTCAAGCCTTGTTGTAATGATATTATCATTTCTGACCGCGGTGTCGTTCCGAATCAAGGTTAAGTCTTGGCTTGGAGCTTGAGGAGTTTCAGCCATCCAGCGATTCAGTACACCACGGATTTCTTTTCTAAAAACCAAAACAAAGAAGCTGAGTGAGGCAATAGCAATCAGCACCACAACCGCAGTAAGATTGTTTGCAAGTAGCCGAAGAAGGACCGATGCCACTCTTCAAGGTCTTCTAGTTGGACAAGATTTCACTTCCTGAGTCTGCCGCGCGCAACCCTCTTCAGGTACTCCCCGACCCGTTGCCACCCAAGCAGTTGCTCCTTCCTGGCGACGCGCAGAGACCGGGCCCTCTCCGTTGCCACCTCCGACAACGCGGCGGCATCGTCTGCATCGCCCATGCGGTCGGCTGCGACACGCTCCCCGCGCAGCGCCGGCAACGCAAGCGGCCCTTCCGGTTCTAACACGCGCACTAAAGCAAAGCGGCGTCGGGCCAGCGCGAGATCGCCGTCGGGCGACAACTCCAGCATGCCCAAGCAAAACAGCGCGTCGCGCTTGCCGGCGTCCCACGCCTCACCAGAGTGCCATGCCTCAAGCGACGCGACGTCTAAATCGTGCCGCGCCTGCACCTGTCGGGCCAAGTCCGTCCGCCCAGCGTTCACCAATCCGACGAAGCAGCGGCGTGCAATGGCGACCTTGCCGGCGGGGTCGGCCTCTGTCGCGGCGGCAAGCGCGGCCAAGGTGCCGGCGTCGGCCCGCTCGGCCAGGCTCGCCGCCAGTGTCGACAGCGCAGCGCGCTCGACGCCGATGGTCGCCTGGTCCTCTGCCGCCAACGGGCGCAGCGCGGCTGTGAGGTCACGCGCAGCCCGAGCCGCGCCGCGCAGCAGCGGCTCCATGTCCACCATGCGCGCTGGCGGACGGCTCCCGTTCAGCCGATGCAGCACGCGGAGATACAGCAAGTTGGGCAACGGTCCCGGCACGCGCTCCCGCAAGGCCGGCAGCACCAAGCCCGCGGTATCCGGCAGGGAAGCCGGGTCATCCAGGTCGAGGCCGAACCCGGCCTGGCACGCGCCGCGCAGCGTCGGCCAGATCCGCTCGGCTTCGGGCCAATCGCTGGCCGCGACGCTTTCCTGGTAGGCGCGGACCTGCAGGCCCCACCACAGGAACCCGCCCGGCGCCGCCAGCCCGGCCCGCCGGGCAAGGTAGGCGCGGTAGCTCGCCCGCGGCCCGGCGTCGCTGTCCGCCAACTGGAACGCCGTGTCGGACGCATAGGCGATGATCTGGTCGCCGTTGGCCTCCGTCGCGACATGGGCGAACCCGACCCGTTCGAGCAGCAGCTTGAGGCTGCCCTCGGTTTCCAGCACCAGATGCGCGCCGACCGACAGGATGGGCACCAACTCGGCCACCGGTACGTCCGGGCGCAGCCGGGCGCGGTTGGGCGTCGTGAGCGCCAGCACGCCCCCTGGCGCCAGCGCGCGGCGCAGCGTTTGCAGGAAGGGTAGCGGCGCCCCGATGTGCTCCAGGACCTCGCTCGCCAGGATGGCGTCGGCGTCGGTGCCCAGAGCCTCGTCTGGCTGAAAATAGCGGCTCTCGATGGGCAGGCCGAGCGCATCCCGGCCCGCCGCGGCGAACGGCGACGGGTCGATGCCACGGCCTTTCCAGCCACGCTCGGTGATGGCGTAGTCCAGTCCGAACCCGAAGCCACAGCCGATCTCCAGGTATTTGGCGCCCGGGCCGAACGGCAATCGGGCGATGGTGCGGATGATCGGCCAAAGGCCCGCGTTGACCTCGACGTAATGCGCGATGTTCAGCGCGCTCGATGCGTCGCGGGTGTAGTCGAAGGTGTTGTCCTGCTCGGCAAAGGCGCAGCCGCAATGCGGACAGTCGAGCAGGCGCACCTGTAGCAGACCCTGCCCCGGCAAGGTCGTCTCCGCATCGAGCAGCACGGGTTTCAGGCCAGGCACCCCGCAGCTGCGGCACGCGGCATCCAAGGGCGGCGCCGAAGCCGCGGCCCACCGGATGTGGACGCCGTCGGTCGCCTGCTCTGCACTCATCCTTGAACCCCGTCCATCGACCGGATCTGGGGCTGTCGGCCCCAGCCGGTCAAGGGCAAGCCTCCGTGCGCCGTCAGGCCGCGAGGTCGCGCGGCTCCTCCACCGACAGCCGCGTGCGAATCAGCTTCTCGATCCCGCGCAGGTGCGCCCGCTCGCTGCTGTCGCAGAAGCTGATTGCCACCCCCGTATGCCCAGCCCGCGCGGTGCGGCCGATGCGATGCACGTAGGCCTCCGGCACGTTCGGCAGGTCGAAGTTGACCACGTGGGTCACGCCGTCCACGTCGATGCCGCGGGCGGCGATGTCGGTCGCCACCAGCACGCCGATGCGGCCCGCCTTGAACATCTGCAAGGCGCGCTCCCGCTGCGGCTGGCTCTTGTCGCCGTGGATGGCGGCGGCGGGCTGGCCGGCGGCCTCCAGATGCTGGGTCACGCGGTCGGCGCCGTGCTTGGTGCGGGTGAACACCAGCGTGCGGGTCATCTTGCTGCTGCGCAGGATGTCGGCCAGCAACTGCCGCTTGCGGGACGCCTCGACGAAGATGACCTTCTGCTCGACGCGCTCCACCGTGGTGGCGACCGGGGTGACGGCGACGTGCACCGGGTTACGCAGCATCTGGCCGGCGAGCGTCGAGATCTCCTTCGACATGGTGGCGGAGAAGAACAGCGTCTGCCGGGCCGGCGGGATCGACTGCACGATCTTGCGGATCGGCACGATGAAGCC
>CAXSHI010000287.1:0-4685 GCA_964236755.1 uncultured Acetobacteraceae bacterium | reverse complement strand
GCGCGGTTGACAGCACGCTGGGCACCAACGTCAGCGGCGAGAACCCAACCCGCAAGGTCTAGCACGGCCGCGTCGCCATCAGATGTGGAGGGCGGGAAGCACCCGTTCTCCACGTCGCCTGTCCGTCTCGGGTGGCTTGTGGGCGTTGCCGGCGGGCGTCAGTTCACCCCGCCGTGAAGCCGACACCCGGACGAGTGCGCGAAAGGCTGGGCTGACGAAGACTTATGGCTTCGCGGCTGAAAGAGACTGCTGGTACAACATCCGGTCCGCCTGCCTGATAGGACTGTGTCACGCTCTGGCCTTGCGGCGCGGTCCTATATGGACTGGGGCTGCCGACAGATATCTTGTGTCGTGTCTGATGCGGACCTCGCCGGACCGGCCAGCAGGTGTTCAGCGCCGTATGACGGCGGACCTGGCGGGCCGTCGTTGCTCCCATCCGAGACGCTCCAACTCCGGCGTGTCGTCTTCCGCCTGGGGATAGCCCAAGCAGAAATAGCCGATGAGGCTCCAGCCTCGTGGCACGTCCAGCGCCGCGGCGACGGCAGCCGGGTCGAGGATCGACACCCAGCCAAGGCCCAAGCCGAGCGCGCGGGCAGCGAGCCAAAGCGTATGCACGGCCATGACCGCCGAGTAGGCGATGGTTTCCGGCATCGTGGCGCGCCCCAAGCCGTGCCCCTGCCCCGGGTCAGGCTCGGCGAAAACGGCGAACTGGCAAGGGGCCTCATCAAGGCCGGCCAGCTTCAGGCGAGCGTAGGAAGCGGCCCAGCCCGCGGCCTGGTGGGCTAGGGCATGCGCGTTGCACGCCTCGAAGCTGGCCCGCACGGCAGCACGACGCACGGAGTCGTCGACCGTGGCTACCCGCCAGGGCTCGCTGAGGCCCACCGACGGCGCGAGGCTCGCGACGTTCAGCAGTTGGTCCAGCAGGCACGCCGGCACCGGCTCCGAACGGAAGCGGCGGACGTCGCGCCGCCACCTGAACAGCTCCAGCAGCTGCGCGCGAAACGCATCGTCGAACACCGGCCCGGCCGCATGTGGTCCCACCATGCCGCCAGTTCTACGACACTCCGCGGCGCTGGCGAATTCCGGCTCGCCCTCGACATGCCCCGCGCCCCAAAAGCCGTTCTGCCGGACCGGATGCTGATGACAGCCATCCTCTGGTTCTGCTGTCGCTGCGTCGCCGACCAAGCCCAATATAGATGAGGACTTCGGGATCGGATCAAGCATGGGTCAGGGCGAACCCAGCCGCGCGCCCGGCTGGAGGCCGGTGCTGCGGGGCTGCCTCCGACGGGCGTTCGACGGCCGTTTGCTGGGTGAGGCCGCCGCAGTGGCGTTCTACGCCCTACTCGCCATCTTTCCGGCGCTTGCCGCCCTGGTCTCGCTGTGCGGCCTGCTCGTCGATCCCGCGAGGGCAGCGGAGCGGCTTCATGCCTTGGCCGGCCTGCTGCCGGCCGGGTCGGCGGAGATGGTGGGCACCGTGCTCGGGAGCGCCGCAGCACACGGCGGCGGCCATGTCGGCCTCGGGGTTGGCCTGGCTGCCGCCGCGCTCTGGAGCGCGACCGCCGCGGCGGTGCAGTTGTTCGGGGCGCTGAACATGGCCTATGGCGAACAGGAGAATCGGACTCTGCTGCGCCTGTGCGGCACCGGAGTGCTGTTCGCGCTGGGCGCCATGGCCTTCGTCGCCCTGGCGCTCGGCGGCGTCCTCGCCTTGCCCGCCGTGCTCGGCGCGCAGGCCGGGCCGGGCGGCGCCGCGGATCAGCTCCTCCGCCTGTCGCGCTGGCCGGCCCTGCTTGCCGCGGCGTCCATCGCCCTGGCGCTCGCCTATCGCCACGGCCCGAGCCGCGCCCGCCCGAGTTGGCGGTGGGTCAGTTGGGGCGGGATGGTCGCGGCGGTCCTGTGGCTGCTCGGCTCGGGGGCGGTGTCCTGGTATGTCGAGCATGTCGGCAGCTTCGACCGGCTTTACGGCTCGGCCGGCGCCGTGCTCGGGTTCATGGTGTGGGCCTGGGTGTCCAGCATCGCGGTCCTGGCCGGGGCCGTGCTCAACGCCGAGCTTGAGCAGCGCGCCGTGGGCCGCGCTGCCGCATCCTAACCGGGACGGCGCGGGACGGGCGGGCGCGTTTCGGGCATCGCGGCCCAGAACAGCGCGGCACCTAGGACCGCGATGGCGGCGAGGACCAGGAAGGCCACCCCGTATCCGGCCTGCACCACGATCTCCCCGGCCAGCGCGCCGCTCACGATGCCCCCGATCGCGTGCACGGTGCCGATGGCGCCCCCGGCGGCGTTGAAGTGCCCGCTGCCGCGCGTGAGGTCCGCCACCACGACCGGGAACAGCGCGCCGGTCAGCCCCGCTCCCACCCCATCCAGCAATTGCACGCCGATCAGCCAGGCCGGGTCGTCGGACACGGTGTAGAGCACGCCCCGCAAGGCCAACGCCGCGAAGGCGGCGAGCAGCAGCGGCTTGCGCCCCCAGATGTCGGCCCGCCGGCCGGCCAGCGCGGCGGTGGGCACCATGACGCACTGCGCGGCGATGGCGCAGGCGGCGGTGAAGGCGATGCCCTGGCCCGGATGCCCTACTGCGAGCTTCTGCGCGACCAGGCCCAGCATGGCGGCGTTGGCCAGGTGGAACAGCGCGCCGCACCCGGCGAACACCAGCAAGGGCCGGCTGGTCAGCAGCATGCGCCAGGGCGAGGGCCGCGCTTCGTGCCTGGCCTCGTCAGGCGTAAAGCCGCGGGCCAGTTCATGGTCGATGGCCCGCTCGGGCACGGCCCAGGCCGCCGCCACGCTGGCCACCGCCGTCAGGCCCATCATCCAGAACACGATGGTGGTGCCGAAGAAGGGCGCCGTGGCCAGGATCACCACGTTGATCGCGCCGTTGCCCAGGTGGAACAGCGACTCGTTCCGCCCGGCGCGCCGGGTGAAGCCGGCGGGTCCGACGATGCCGAGCGAGATCGACGCCAGGCAGGGGCCGATCGTGGTGCCCGCCAGGCCCCCGACCACCCCCGCCGCCGCGACGGGCCAGAACCGCGGCGCAAGCGGGATGACAAGGCACGTCGCGGTCACCACGACGACCGCGCCCGCGATCAGCGCACGCTTTGCCCGCAGCGCATCGACCATGGCGCCGAGCGGCACTTGGGACACCAGGCCGACCAAGCCGCCGAACGAGAGCGCAAGGCCGATGCTCGCCGGGTCCCAGGCATGCTCCGTCAGCAGATAGACCCCGAGATAGGCGCCAAGGCCGTAGCGCACGTCCGAGAGCACGAAGCTCAGCACATCCAAGGCCCGCTCCGCCCTTGGGCGCAGGCGTGCGGCCGGAACGCCCGCTTCCAAGCCGCTGCTGCTCACAGGCGCATGGCCGCGGCCTGCGGCCGGCAGCCCCGCCCGACGCCCTGGCCTGCCCTGGCGCCCGCCGCCCGTTCCGCCCAGCAGCCCCAGCGTTCCCCTGGTTGAAACCAATAGTCCTGCCTGCTGTCGGCCAAGGTGGAGCCAATCAGCATTTGCGACGGATCAAGCGGCACTCCGCTTTCCCCTCTTGGATGCGGCTTGGGCAAATTCGATCGCTCCAACCTGAGTTCGATCACATACCAGGCCCACCATGATTCGCAAATACTTGAACACTGGGCGCGTGAACGCTAAGAATATTTTCAAGCAATGTGCACTGTACATTACGTGCCTGCATTCAAATTGGCACACTTAATGTTGAACGAACCATTTGAATTTCTGGCGTTTTAGAGTTAGTCGTTACGATGCCCTTCAAGTCCCCAAATAATATCAACAAGGCAATAATATATGACTTTTTCCCGCACCAATCGGTCGGCCCTCTGTGCTGCGTTGGCGACCGGCGGCGTTGCAAACGCGACGCCGGCTGGCATCCAGCCGGGCGCCGCTTGGTCAAGACGACTGGATACGTGCGGCCCCGTCCATGAATCCGCGCCTGCCGTGACGGAGGCGGGCGCTCCCCGCCCTGGCGCCGTTGCGCGCCTGGCGCCCGGGGCCGCCTTGGGCGCCTGGACAGCACGCTGATGGCCCGCTTTCCGAACAGCAACGGCGGCGCCCTGCCGGCAACGCCGGTGGTCCGCCTCGCCTCGCGGCGCCCGGCGGCCTCGGCCGGCCCGGCCCTCGCGCCGGAGTACGATTGGCTGGTGGTCGGCGCGGGCTTCGCCGGCAGCGTGCTGGCCGAGCGCCTGGCGGCCGAGCGGGGGGATCGGGTGCTGGTGATCGACCGCCGCCCTCACATCGCCGGCAATGCCTTTGACCACCTGAACGCGGCGGGCCTGCTGATCCACCAGTACGGGCCGCACATCTTCCACACCAACTCGCGCGCCGTGTTCGAGCACCTGTCGCGCTTCACCGGATGGCGGCCCTACGAGCATCGGGTGCTCGGCCGGGTGGACGGCCGCCTGGTGCCGATCCCGATCAACCTCGACACCATCAACGCGCTGTATGGGCTTGAGCTGTCCTCGGACGAGCTGGATGCCTGGTTCGCCGCCCGTGCGGAGCCGGTGGGCACCGTCCGCACGTCGGAGGACGTCGTCGTCTCCAAGGTCGGCCGCGAGCTGTATGAGAAGTTCTTCCGCGGCTACACCCGCAAGCAGTGGGGCCTCGACCCGTCGGAGCTGGACAAGTCCGTCACCGCCCGCGTGCCGGTGCGCACCGACCGCGACGACCGCTACTTCACCGACGAGTTCCAG
>CAXSHI010000286.1:0-4689 GCA_964236755.1 uncultured Acetobacteraceae bacterium | reverse complement strand
GGCGGTGGCTGCGAGCTGGCGATGATGTGCGACATGATCCTGGCCGGCGACGGCGCCCGGTTTGGCCAGCCGGAGATCAACCTGGGCGTGATCCCCGGTGCCGGCGGCACGCAGCGGCTGACCCGGGCCGTGGGCAAGTCGAAAGCGATGGAGATGTGCCTGACGGGCCGCATGATGGACGCGGCCGAGGCGGAGCGATGCAGCCTGGTGAGTCGCATCGTCCCTGCGGCCGATCTGGTGGCCGAGGCGCTCAAGACCGCCGAGAAGATCGCTGCCCTGTCGACGGTGGCGGTCGCGATGGCCAAGCGCGCGGTGAACGCGGCGTATGAGACGACGCTGACCGAGGGCGTGCGGGCCGAGCGTGCGCTGTTCCTGTCGCTGTTCGGCACGCCGGATCAACGGGAGGGCATGGCGGCGTTCGCCGAGAAGCGCAAGCCGGCCTTCGCTGCCCAGAGATAACGCGGGATGACGCGGGTGCGGCATGATCCAGGCCGCGCATCACGGAACGGTCACGCTTGACTTGGCCGCCCTGTCTCCATAGAACCGTGCGCTTCCGGCGCGCCCGGCGTGCCTCCGCATCGCACTGCTTGAGAAGAATTCATGGCGAACACCGCATCGGCGCGCAAGCGCATCCGTCAGACTGCCAAGCGCACCGAGCGCAACCAGGCGCGCAAGAGCCGCATGCGCACATTCGTGAAAAAGGTCGAAGCGGCCTGTGCAGTCGGCGACAAGGCCGCCGCCGCCGAGGCCCTGCGGCTGGCACAGCCGGAGATGCAGCGCGCCGCCGGCAAGGGCGTAATCCACCTGAACACGGTGTCGCGGAAGATTTCCCGCCTTGCGGCCCGGATCAAGGCGATTGCCTCAGCCTGAGCTTGGTGGGCCGGATTTGCCGTGCCGGCGCCTAACCTCTTCTACTTGAAAAAAGCGGGCATTTCGTCATGTCCGCTTTTATTGTTTTGTGTTGTTATGTGATTTAAAGAATTTGCATTGCGTTCAGTGTCACTTTGACTTAGGGGTGGAGTGCGGTTGCCCGACGTGACTACTCATTGAGCCCAGCGGCGCCTGCTGCAGTGACTGGCGCGTTCTCATCCTCGTGGCGGCTCTGCGCCGTTGAACCCAGGCAGGTATCGATGGACTCCAACCCGGGCGATACGAAACTCAAGCCGGGCGCCCTGGATGTTCCGCTCCCGCCGGTCCGTTCGGCCATCGAGCAAGCGTCGCCGCTCGACACGGCGGAACAGCTCAACGAGCAGTGGACGCGCGTGCGCAGCCGTTTGCAGCAGGAGGTGGGCGACGTCGAGTATCGCACCTGGCTGCGTCAGATGACCCTGGGCAACGTCGATGGCGACGAGGTGACGGTGCATCTGCCAAGCCGGTTCCTGCGGGACTGGGTGCGCGGCCATTATGCGGACAAGCTGAACGCGCTGTGGCAGTCGGAGAACAAGCGTGTCCGCCGGGTCGATATCCGCGTGGGCGGGGCCGGAGTTCTGGCTGAGTCGTCCTTGGCTGAGCATGATGGGACGGCCATGCCGGGCGGGACGGTCGTGGGCGTGAACGGCGCAGACGAGGCCGGCATGCCGATGTCGGACCGGACAGACCCGCCCTCCGACCCGTTGCGGCCCGAGATGGCGGCGCCGCTCGACACGCGGTTCGAGTTCGACAGCTTCGTGGTCGGCAAGCCCAACGAGTTCGCCTATGCCTGCGCGCGGCGCGTGGCGGAGCGGCCGTCAAGCCCGGGGTTCAACCCGCTGTTCCTCTATGGCGGCGTCGGCCTCGGCAAGACGCACCTGATGCATGCCATCGGGATCGAGCTGTCCCGTCGCGACG
The DNA here is from genome assembly GCA_964236755.1 of uncultured Acetobacteraceae bacterium. Classification (GTDB taxonomy): domain Bacteria; phylum Pseudomonadota; class Alphaproteobacteria; order Acetobacterales; family Acetobacteraceae; genus CAHJXG01. The sequence continues at coordinate 2,862 of CAXSHI010000286.1, read as the reverse complement.
CCGCGCCGATCCAGGTCGCCTACATGTCGGCCGAGAAGTTCATGTATCGCTTCATCGCGGCCATCCGCAACCAGTCGACCATGGAGTTCAAGGAACAGCTCCGCAGCGTGGATGTGCTGATGGTCGATGACCTGCAGTTCCTGATCGGCAAGGACAACACGCAGGAGGAGTTCTTCCACACCTTCAATGCGCTGGTGGACGCCGGCAAGCAGATCGTGGTGTCGGCCGACAAGTCCCCCAGCGACCTGTCGGGCCTGGAGGACCGGCTGCGGACCCGGCTGGGCTGCGGCATGGTCGCCGACCTGCACGCCACGACGTTCGAGCTTCGCATCAGCATCCTGGAGGCCAAGGCCATCCGCGGCGGCACCGCCGTCCCCCCCAAGGTGCTGGAGTTCCTGGCCCACAAGATCACCAGCAACGTGCGCGAGCTGGAGGGCAGCCTGAACCGGCTGATCGCCCACGCGAACCTGTTCGGCCGGCCGATCACGCTGGAAAGCACCCAGGAGGTGCTGCACGACATCCTGAAGGCGCATGACCGCCGGGTCACCATCGAGGAGATCCAGAAGCGCGTGGCGGAGCACTGGAACATCCGCTTGGCGGACATGAGCAGCGCGCGGCGGGCGCGTGCGGTGGCGCGCCCGCGGCAGGTCGCGATGTACTTGGCCAAGCAGCTCACCAACCGGTCGCTGCCGGAGATCGGCCGCAAGTTCGGCAACCGCGACCATACCACCGTCATGCACGCGGTGAGCCGCATTGCCGAGCTGATTGCGCAGGACGCCGATTTCGGCGAGCGGGTCGAGCTGCTGCGCCGGATGCTGGAAAGCTGACCTTCCCGGTTTGCGCGCGGACCGCGATCAGCTACACTTGCCTGCCGCGGCGCCGGACTCGGTGCCCAACAGGAATGGTCGCATGAAGTTCAAGGCCGAACGCGCCACGCTGCTCAAGGCGCTGGCCCACATCCAGAGCGTCGCTGAGAAGCGCAACACCATCCCCATCCTGGCGAACGCCCTGATCGTCGCTCGTGGGGGCACGCTCAGCTTCACCGCGACCGACATGGAGATCGCGATCGTCGAGGAGATCGCGGCCAGCGTGTCGCGTGACGGCGCCACCACCGCTCCGGCCGCAACGCTGTATGAGATCGTGCGCAAGCTGCCCGAGGCGGCGGAGCTGGAGTTCGAGACGACGGAGGGCGGGCAGCTCACCCTGCGGGCCGGGCGCTACGGCACCAGCCTAGTGACGCTGCCGACTGACGATTTCCCAAGCATGACGGCCGGGCAGTTGCCCCACCGCTTCCAGCTTTCCGGCCTTGCCCTGCGCGGGTTGATCGACCGCACCCGATTCGCCATCAGCACAGAAGAGACGCGGTACTACCTGAACGGCATCTACCTGCATGCCGCCGAGGGAGATGGTGGCCCGGTGCTGCGCGCGGTGGCGACCGATGGGCACCGCCTGGCGCGCGTCGAGGAGCCGATTCCGTCAGGCGCCCAGGGCATGCCCGGCGTCATCATCCCGCGCAAGACCGTGGGCGAGCTGCGCAAGCTGCTGGATGAGGAAAGCGGGGAGGTCGAGGTCGGCCTGTCCGACACGCGGATCCAGTTCAAGGCCGGGCCGATCACGCTGACCAGCAAGCTGATCGACGGCACGTTCCCGGAATACGAGCGGGTCATCCCCAAGGACAACGACAAGGTGCTGCGCGTCGGCAAGAAGGATTTCTCGGACGCCGTGGCCCGCGTCGCGGCCATCAGCAGCGAGCGGTCGCGCCCGGTGAAGATGGCGCTCGACCGCGACCTGCTGACGCTGTCTGCCGCAAGCCCCGAGCAGGGCACCGCGAGCGAGGAGCTGGACGGCGACCGGGTGCAGTACTCCGCCGGCCCCTTGGAGATCGGCTTCCAGGCCCGCTACCTCAACGACATCACCGACCAGATCTCGGATCACGTCGAGTTCCATTTTTCCGACGGCTCGGCGCCCACGATCGTACGGGACGCCTCCGATGGCAGCGCGCTTTACGTGCTGATGCCGATGCGCGTCTAGCCGCGGTTGCTGCGGCTCACGCGCCTCGCGCTGACGCAGTTCCGCAACTACCCGGCCCTGACCTGGCGGCCCGGCGCGCGGATCGCCGTCGTGACCGGTCCGAACGGGTCGGGCAAGACCAACCTGCTGGAGGCCGTGTCGCTGCTGCAGCCCGGGCGCGGCCTGCGCGGCGCGCGTATGGCGGACCTGGCGCGTCAGGCACCGGACGCGCCGGGCCGCTGGGGCGTCGCCGCCAGGATCGTGCGAGACGGGACGGAGGCGGACCTCGGCACCGGTACCCCGCCCGATGGGCCGTCCGACCGCCGGGTGTTCCGCCTTAACGGCACGGCGCCGCGCAACCAGGCGGAGATTGCCGCGACCGTGGCCGCCGTCTGGCTCACGCCGCAGATGGACCGGCTGTTCCAGGAGGGCGCGTCGGGCCGCCGCCGCTTCCTTGACCGCCTGGTCTGGGCGTTGGAGCCGGGCCACGCGCGGGAGGTGTCGGCCTACGAGACGGCGATGGCGAGCCGCAACCGGCTGCTGGCCGGCGGCGGCGGCGACGCGGCATGGCTGGCCGGGGTGGAGGACAGCATGGCCCGGCATGCGGTCGCGGTGACCGCCGCCCGCGTGGGGCTGGTGGCCCGGCTGAATGCCGTGCTGGCGATGGGCGCGGCCGGGCGGTTCCCGGTGGGGCGGCTCGCGTTGCTGAACGCCATCGCCGACCGCCTGGCCGAGCAGCCGGCGCTGGCGGTGGAGGACGGGCTGCGGGCGGCGCTGGCCGACGGCCGCGGACGGGACGCGGCGGCGGGGTCGGCGGCGCAGGGCGCGCACCGGGCGGACATGCTGCTGTCG
>CAXSHI010000285.1:0-4747 GCA_964236755.1 uncultured Acetobacteraceae bacterium | reverse complement strand
GTTTACGCGACACCCGTTGCCGAATCCCAGCTATGCCGTGAATAAGATGGGCTAGGCCGGTGATGAGGGCGCCGAGTGGGGCTCTGCCGCGTCGCCGAGCATCGTATATAAACTGGAAAGAAGTCGAAGTAGAGTGGCAACTTATCGTGCGAGATGCTCCGATATGGACGCAGCCAGAGGCGCAGCAGCGATCAGAAGCCTTCCATCGTGTTGACGTGCACCTGGCAGAAGCCGTGATAGCGTCCTCGTGGCGGGTATACTCGCCGTGCCCACGGCAGACCGTCTTATGCTGGTAGCCCCAAGCCGGTAGTCGAGCGTAGATGCTATACTCGTCTGTGTGGACGGGAGTGTCCTTCGCGACTGCGGTTTCGATGATCGGCTTGATTGTGGCCTGCCGCACGTTGGCCAGTATGAGGGCATAGCGTCGGCTGTCATGCAAACAACGGCATTTATATACATGCTTGACCCAGCCTTGACGGTAAGGTAGGTTGGCTGCATCGGTAGGGTGCAGCCATGATCCAGCAGTTCGACAGCCTGACGCAGATGATGGAAGTGTTCAGCGACGAACAGGTCTGCATTGACCATCTGCGGGCCATCCGCTGGCAGGATGGGGCCTTCTGCCCCCACTGCGGCAGCACCAAGGTCTATCACTTCGCCGACCGCCGGACGCACAAGTGCGGCGATTGCCGCCAGCGGTTCTCCATCAAGGTCGGGACGATCTTTGAGGACACCAAGCTCCCGCTCCGCAAGTGGTTCATGGCGATCTGGATAGTGACGAGCCACACCAAGGGCATCGCATCCACCCAGCTCGCCAAGGACCTCGACATAACCCAGAAATCCGCTTGGTTCATGCTGCACCGGCTGCGGCACGCCGCCCAAACCAAGTCCTTCAACGCCCCGCTCAGCGGCATGGTGGAAGCCGACGAGACATACATCGGGGGCAAAGAGAAGAACAAGCACGCGCACAAGCGCACGCCGGGCAGCCAGGGCGGGGCGGGCAAGATTGCCGTCATGGGCATGATGGAGCGCGATGGCGAGCTGCGGGCAAAGGTGGTGCCAGACACCACGGCAAAGACGCTGGATGCCGAGCTGGCCGCGAACGTGGCGCCGGGCAGCAACCTGCTGACAGATGAGCACAAGGGCTACAACGGCGTCGGCAAGCGGTTTCACCACCACACGGTCAACCACTCCATCGGCCAATACGTGAAGCACTACTTCATTCACACGAATGGGCTGGAGAACGCCTGGAGCCTGTTCAAGCGCAAGGTCAACGGCATCCACCACTGGGTCAGCGGCGAACACCTAGACCGCTACCTTGCCGAGTTCACGTTCCGCCACAACCGCCGCAAGATGGGCGAAGGCCAGCGCGTGGATGCGCTGCTGAAGCAGATTGAGGGTCGGCTTACCTACAAGGCGCTGATTGCATGACCACCAAGAAACACGACCAGGCCCTGCATATTCCCATGTCATTTGGGGAAGCCATAGGCAGACTCGTGCGAACTGATCCAAAAGAAATTCCAAAAACAAATAAACGTAAGAAGAAGGAACTAAGTCGTCTTACTTCCGTCCAAGACGGCTCCTTGCCCGTGACCAAACGAAATACCCCATGAACCATACAGCCGGTATAAGCACGCAAAACAGGCGATTTAGCAATCTCGTGCGCTCGCCCCTAAGTGCCAATGTGTAAGCATCATCTGCCTCACGCCACTTCTGCGCTGCGTCTACTGGTGCAATGTCGCTGAAATTCTGGAGCGATTCCCTACTAGTCGCATCAATTCTCGTGATACTTGGCGTCATCCTTGAGGGGCATGAACTGCTTGTAGAGTTCAAGGAAAAGGGCCTGCGTCCGATCTGGACAAAGCTTGGGTTTAGCCTTCTTGTTATTGGGCTTATGCTAGAACTTTTCTTCCAATCAAAATTACAATCTGCGGATGAAGAATTAAAACGCCAATCTGACGTAAAGATAGCCTTGCTGACATCTGTGGCGCGAGCGTTTGAGGGCAGAATTGCTGACGCGCAAAGAGACGCCGCTAATGCGAATGAACGCGCTGGACAAGCAAACAAAGATGCCGCAGAAGCCAGAGAGCGGGCTGCGGCACTTGAAGCCCAGGCGGCAAACCTAGAAAGGGCCGTATCACCACGCATTGTTGACCAAGGACAAATGGGCCAGTTCTTAAAGCCGTTTTCTAAAACAACAGTGCGGACTTTGGCTGTTCTAGACTTTGAGGCGAGGCGGCTAGGGGCAACACTCAATGTTGGCTTTGAAATAGCTGGCTGGAACACATTCTCTTCCCAGAGTAGTTCTGCCAATTTCCCAGATGGAGTAACTGTAGTGTGCGCGGGGGTAAGATTCTTCCGAAATTCTGGAGTATTTTCTGAACAAGCTTCCCGCTCAGTTGAAAGAGCAGAAAAAGCCGCAAGTGCTATAATGGAATCTCTCAAGCAAGACAATATTGTGGCAACGGCCAGCCGGCTTGAAGCGACGGCTTTTTGTATAACCGGCTCACTTGATGTTTGTGCCGCACTTCCTGCACCTGGAGACATTCTGATCTTGGTTGGAGCGAAACCGCTCGACCCCATGATTATGCAAAAACGAGTTGAGGAATTTCGAAAACGAAACCCGAATGGGATTGTGCTTTTTGGGAACCAGTAAATCAGGCGTCCTGGGTCACATAAGTATATAAATTCCCAAACAACGCAACGGGTGAACGGGTCGGGAACAACGGCGTCCCCAGAACGTGGTAGGCAATTGTGGGACGCCTGATGTTTGTGGGACGCATTCTGTGGACGGGGAGACAGCCCTCTGACGGCGGATGCCGGAGCCGTCCAGAAAGCGGACGGTTGCGGGACGGACCAATGAAATCAGCGATGTTCGCTTTGGTTCTGGCCTACCGTTGTCTGCGTGACACCCGACGCTATGCCCTCAGTATGTCCAAGACCACTTGGCCGCCACGCTGGATCAGTCCGAGGATGGGCGGTCTGTCCTTCTCCAGCGTGCCGCGGCCCGGCGCGCTTGCCAGCCTGCGACGACATCCGAGCCGCCTTTTTTGGCGACAGCAGCCGGCTGCCCCTTGTGCCCGGCCACGACCTAGACCTCGTCGATCTCCACCTCGCCTGAGATCTGCCGGTTCGAGAGGTTTGGGCTCATGAAGTAGAAGCACAGAACCCACACGCGTAGCGGCTGATAGTGCCCGACCAGCACCTATGCCGGTAAGATAGTCGAAGCGCCCTGTGCATGCCTTGCAATGATGGATCATGGCGACGATTCGTGCTTATGCCGAGCTCGGCATAAGCACGATTGGACTAAACGATCCAATCTGAGTGCTTGAACGGAATGGCATGGCCGGATTGAGGACGTTCGGTCCGATGCGGCCTGCACTCAACATCCTCACCCTCTGACGGCCTCGATTGAGCGACGATGGAGCGGCGGCTTGTCGCGCGCTTCATCTCGCAGAGGAGCCGTCCATGATGTAAATCAGCGGTGGGTTTCGACGCTGATCAGCGTCGAAACACACTAGATGCTCACATTTCTCCTGGGTCCGGTATCTGCGCTGACTAACACGCCTGGCGGCCCGAGCAGGTCAGGCGGGTGCTGGCAGCCCGGTGAGCCGTCACGCCTGCGTTGGGCTCTCTTCGGCCCACTGGTCGAGCGGGATGAGCATGGCCGCCAGCGCCCGGTCGGGGTAGCGCTGCATGTCCCGGACGAACGGGGCATCCGACACCACGACGCCGCGCGCGCCCACCGCGATGGCAAAGGCCAGATACAGGGTGTCGTAGGTCGAGTGGTTGACAGCCAGGCCGATGTCGAGGGCCACGTCGTGCAGGTCCAAGTCGGCCGTTGGCGTCGGCTCCACCTGCGCCCGCAGCAGCGCCAACCCTTCCCGCGCCTCGTCCGGCGTGAAGATGCCCCGGCGCACCTGCAGCCACAGGACGTTGGTTGCCTCTCCCAGCCAGAAGTCCGGGACCAGAAGCGTCTCGTCGCTGACCGCCAAGGCCTGCGCCAAGTGGCTGTCGTGTTCCGGCAATACCCACTTCAGGCCGACCGAGGCGTCAACGACGAGCGCCAAGCTCAGGAGCCGGCCGCCTTGGGGGCAAGTTGTTTGGCCCGCCCTGCCCTGGACTCCTCCAGCAGGTCGGCCGCAGGCACGGAGCCGCGGCCCGCCGTCCGGCGCCGGAACTCCGCCAAGCGTTCGGCCGCCTGCGCGCGCGCCGAGGGCGGCTCGTGGCCGGTCAGGATAGCCCGGAGGATTTCCCGATGCTCGGCCTCCGCCGAGCGGCCATGTTCTGCAGCCCGGATGCGCAGGCGCCGGACGACCTCCTCGTCGAGGTTGCGGACGGTAAGCGTTGCCACGTGAACCCCCATGCTGCAAATGATGGCACTGACACCATTACGCTGTCATTGGCGCCGTGCATAGCAACAGGGTCTGGCGGCTTGTTAAGCGTGGTGCGGGAGGGGCAGGCCAGTGAGGGAAATCAGGCCGCATGACGGTCCCAATTGGCGAGACAACCCGGGCGAGCACAAGCTGCCCGTGCGCCGCGGTGGGGGTCTTCTGGCCAGCTGGGGCCATGGGAACCCGGAGATCGCGGCCGTGAAGTTCAGCTTGACCGAGGATATCCACTGCAGCGTCGCACGCCTGAGCGCGCCGACCCAGGCCGAGGTTGCGGCCCGGGTGCGGGCAGCAGGCGTGCCGCCGTCGCAGCCGGACGTGTCCGCGCTCCTGAACGGCAACGTCAAGGCGTTCGCGCT
>CAXSHI010000284.1:0-4756 GCA_964236755.1 uncultured Acetobacteraceae bacterium | reverse complement strand
CTGCACACGGTGGCAGAGGACATCGCCAAAGGCAGGCTCGTCGTGCTGCCGATCGAGGACGTGCCGGCGGGCGTCCTGATCCTTCCCATGACCGCCATCTATCAGGCGGTGGCACCCCCTGGACCTGCTGGCCGTTGGCTGATCGAACGCCTGAAAGCCAGCGCCGCACGAAAACCAGCGCGGGCCAGGACCGCCTGACAGGCAGGCGGAGCGGAAAGGTCGGCTGCAGATCTTGGTGGTAACCGCAAAGGGTGCTGCTGATACGGGCAGCACCCTCCACCATCGGCTGGACCGATAGGACGCATCTAGAAATACCGAGTTTCCGCGGCAGCGATGGACGCCGATGTAGTGCTCCACCAATCAATGGAGCTTTGACATGTCAGATGTCATCACGAATCACCGGCGTTTTGCCCCAAGCAAATGGATGCACGGCCTCCGCTGGACGGTACAGGTCCTGGTCGCCTCCGCCTTTCTGGCGGCTGGAAGCGCGAAGCTTGCCGGTGATCCATCCATGGTGGCGGTCTTTGACCAGGTTGGGATCGGCCAGTGGTTCCGTTACCTGACGGGTGCGGTGGAGATCACCGGTGCGGTCCTGATCCTGATCCCGAAGGCTGCAATCCTCGGTGCGGCGCTGCTGGCCTGCACCATGGCCGTCGCTCTCTTCACCCACCTCGCGGTCATTGGCGGCAACCCCCTGCCGGCCGCCATGCTGCTCGGCCTGAACCTGCTCGTGCTCTGGCTGCGTCGAGACGAAGTGTCGGCTCGCCTCGCGCGTTGAACGCCGGGGCCAATCGCTGACGCGCCTGTCCGCAGCTTGCACCAAACAGGCTGCGGCCCACGCCCGGCGTGCCGGGTACCCCCGACCAAGGACATATCACATGAAGACCGCCACGCTCGCTTTCACTAAGGCCGCCCCGCGCATGATCTCGCACAGAACTCGCGGCCGCCCGGCCGGGCCGGTGACCCGCCTCATGAGCCCGTCCGACCTGGGGCAGCACCTCAAGCCGTTCGTCTTCCTGGACCTCTTCGACATGCATGGTCCGACGCCGAGCTTCGGCCTGCACCCGCACTCCGGCATCGCCACGGTCACCGTGATCACCGACGGCCACGCCAGCTTCGACGATCCGGTCTCGGGCCAGGGCGTCATCAGCTATGGCGGGGTGGAATGGATGCGCGCCGGCGGCGGGGTGTGGCACGGCACCGAGATGGTGCTGGAGGCTCAGCATACCCGCGGGTTTCAGCTCTGGGTTGCCCTGCCGCCGGAGCTGGAGAACACGGCGGCGGAAAGCCAGTTCGTTAAGGCAATGCACATGCCGACAGTCGGACCGGCCTGCGTCATCCTCGGCAGCCACGAGGGCGTGCAAAGCCCGGTCCGCTCTCCCGCGGGCATGACCTACCTCCTGGTGACGCTGAAAGCTGGCGAGCGCTGGCAGTATGCGCCGCCGCCAGGGCATGACGTCGCATGGCTGGCAGTCGGCGCCGGCACCCTGCACGCAGGCGAGACTGTGCAGGCCGGCGAGCTTGCCGCGTTCGAACCTGGTTCCGCCCCGATCGACCTGCAGGCGGGGATCAAGGGCAATGCGGTGTTCGTCCTCGGATCGGCTGTTCCACACCGGCACGACCTCGTGGTGGGTCGTCACTCCGTGCATACCAGCTCGGATGCGCTGCGGGCCGGCGAAGCCGGCATCGCTGCCATCGGCGCGCGCCTCCGTGCCAGCAGGGTGAAGGCCTAGCAGTCGCGCACCACTCCTGACGCTGCATCTCCCAATAACCATTGAAAAGGACCAGCAATGACAACTCTTCTCGCCATCGAAGTCAGCCCGCGTTTCGACTACTCCGTTTCCCGCAAGCTGACCGCGCAGTTCATCGAGAAGTGGAAGGCGGACCACCCAGGCGGTTCGGTCGTCATCCGCGACCTGATGAAGACACCCTTGCCCTTCGTCGATTTGCCTTGGATCGGCGGCGCATTCACGCCCGCCGAGCAGCACTCGCCCGACATGGCGGCCGCCATCAAGGTATCCGACGACCTGATTGCGGAACTGAAGGCGGCCGATCACATCGTCATCGGCACGCCGATGTACAACTTCTCCATCCCGGCCGCCTTGAAGGCATACATCGATCACGTCGTCCGGGTGGGTGTGACCTTCACGATGCAGTACGAGGGGCTGCTGACCGGCAAAAAGGCAACGATCATCTTGGTCTCGGGCGGCAACTTTGCGCCCGGCTCGCCCTTCGAGACGTATAACGTCGCAACCAGCTATCTGCGCCAGATCCTTGGCTTCATCGGGATCACCGACGTGAACGTGGTGCTCGCCGGGCAGGCGCTTGCAGTGGACCAGGGCGGGACAACGATGGACGAGTTCGCCGGCCAGTTCGATCAGGAACTAGCCGCCGCCGCAACCTGATGAAACCTGAGCGCGGTTGCCCTCGCGATTTCTACTTCGGGCTGGCCGACCTGTTCTCCCCACGCACCAACGGCTGATCGGACGAGCCGCCAGCCGACGTGCGACCCACACCGGCTGGCGGGTCCCACTAGTTTCTCTCCCGAGCGGCATGAGCGGGAGGGTGTCGGCCTGAGGTTGGGACACTGGTGGCGGATTCAGACCGAAGTGCTACTTCTGGTTGTCCGCCTGGGTTGGTTTGACGGACGGAGCACTATGGCGGGGCAGGTGTCTGCTGGTCTTCAGCAGGCCAGCAGCCGTCCGGCAAAGGTTGACGCAAACGCGCGGTTTTTGATCGGCACGTTGGGACGGCGCGGTTTAAGCCTGGCCACAATGCATAGATACCCATTGTGTACTCGCCATGCTAATCATGACGAATGTCGCTCAAGATGCCGGGCTGCACATCAGGGTCGAACGGGAGCTGCGCGACACCTTCGTGCAAGCGTGCCAAATGAAGCATAGGTCTGCCGCGGATGTGTTGCGGGACTTCATGCGCTCCTACACGCAGAAGCAGCGGCAAGAGCGGACTGACAAGCCGGTCAAGGCTGCTGGTTTGCGCTCGTGATTGTGCCCGTCCGGACGGGCACATCTCGGCTTCGCGTACAAGCCGGACAGGCACGTCGCGCCTCATACGCAGGCGACCGTGTTGCAGGGATCAGGAATGTGGACGCGGTGATCCTCGCTCTGCCTGCGTTCAGGCGACGCGGACGGAGTTCGGGCGTCCAAAGTCGAGCATGCGGTTCAGGGCATGGACGGCGACGTCCACCTCGGTTGCCCGACGCTGGTCCGTGCGCGAGCGCAGCCCGTCGCCGATCACCTGCTTGAACCTGCCGATGGTCGCCTCGGCTCGGGCGCGGATGGTGTAGCCGGACGCCTTCTGCCAGGCCGCCCGGCCGTGCTCGGCGATGAACCGCAGGTGGCGGTCCCGCTGCGTGGGCGCGGTCTCGGCCGTTTCGCTTGGCACGGCCGTGGAGCGCGGCGGCACAATGATGGCGGCTGCAGGGTGGCGCGTCGCAATCGTGGCGGACACGCTGTCCTGGTCGTAGGCGCCGTCGGCGGTGAACGATGCGACCGAGGCCGCCACCTGGTTGAGCAAGGGACCCACTTGGGACGCGTCGTCGCCCTCCTTCCTGGTCAGCGCCGCCGCGACGATCTGCCCGGTGTTGGCGTCCATGCCGATGTGCAGCGTCCGCCAGGCCCGGCGCGTTTTGGCGCCGTGTTTCTCGACCAGCCATTCGCCCGCGCCGCAGAGCTTGAGGCCGGTGCTGTCCACCAGCAGGTGCAGGGGCTCGCCGCTGCGGCGCGGTCGTGGCACCTCCAGCGTCGCGGCCCGACGGCTGAGCGTGCTGTGGTCGGGCACGGCCAGACCGAGCCCGAGCAGGCCGATGATGGAACCGATCAGACCTTCGGTTTGGCGCAGCGCCAAATGGAACACGGCCCGGAGCGTGAGCCCCGTCAGGATCGCCACAGGCGAGTACCAGGGCTGCCCGCCCGCGGTCGTGCGCGGCTGTGCCCGCCATCCCTCGATTGCGTCATCGGTGAACCAGACCGTCAAACTGCCGCGCTGGCGCAAGGCGGCGTCACAAGCGGCCGAGTTCGTGACCCGGCGCCTCTGCTTGGGAATGTGGTGACGGCGGTCCTGGTTGAGCTTGAACGGCAAACTGAGCATCCGAGGATCAGTGAAGGGGCAAGCCTATCACGTCGGCCCAGCCCGCAACGCCACCGGCCCAGTCCGTGCAACAGCGTCCCACCGGCGGCAACTTGGTTCCTTATCGCGAGACGTTGGACGACGGCGCGATCTGGCCGTGGGGGAAGCGCTGGGCCACGGATACGCGAACACTCGACTGTATAACGCCTGATGTCGCCCGGCGCCTCGTCGATGCCGCGAGCGACATGCCCCTGCCCGGGACCATTCTCTTCCTGCACGACTTTCACGGGCATCTCACTCGAATTTCCGAGGCGGACACCGCCTTCACGCTGCGTCACAGCCATTTCGTTGCGGCGGCGGCTGCGCGTTGGGAGGCGGGTGACGAGGAAGACGCCGCAGCGCAGCGGTCCTGGGTCAAGCGCACTGCAGACAGCCTCATGCCACTCGCCGCACCCGGTGGCTACGTCAGCTTCCTCGCCCCCTCCGAGGCGGATCGGGTATGCGACTTCTATGGGTCGGCTGCGGAACGCCTGTCGGCCATCAAGGCGCAAGTGGACCCGAGCGACCTCTTCCGGAGCGCTATCGGACGCCTGCGCTCGAGCTGAAGAATCGTGTCATACCAATTGGCTTATTCGCTGACCTGATCGATGGCCTGGATGATCCAGGG
>CAXSHI010000283.1:0-4765 GCA_964236755.1 uncultured Acetobacteraceae bacterium | reverse complement strand
CCCAGCTCGAAGGGCCGGTGACGACGCCGCGGATCGACACGCACATCGTGGTGACGGAGTACGGCTGGACGGACCTGAAGGGCAAGTCCTCCACGGAACGCGCCAAGGCGCTGATCGAGCTGGCGCACCCGCAATTCAGGGACGAGCTAACGGCCTCGGCCAAGGCAACCTTCCTGATCTGAGACGCGGCAAGCCCTGGTGGAACGATCATGGATTTACCGACGCCACAATATCACACCCATGGCTGGCGCGCGGCGCTCGTGGCGCGTTGCGCCGCGCTGCCGCCGATGCCCACCGCCGTGGTCCACCCATGCGACGCAATCGCCCTGGGGGCCGCGGTCGAAGCCGCCCTCCAAGGGCTGATCACGCCAATCCTGGTCGGGCCGGAAGCCAAGGTCCGTGCGGCGGCGGATGCGGCGGAACTGGACATCTCTGCATACCGGATTGAAGACGCTCCACACAGTCACGCCGCGGCGGACCGCGCCGTCGCCCTCGTGCGGTCGGGCGAAGCCCAGGTACTGATGAAGGGCTCGCTGCACACCGACGAGTTCATGCATGCGGTGATGGCGACCGACACGGGCCTGCGGACCGAGCGCCGGGTCAGCCATGTCTACCTGATGGATGTGCCCCGCTACCCTCGGCCTATCCTGATCACCGACGCGGCGATCAACGTCGTCCCGTCGTTGGCCGACAAGCGCGACATCGTGCAGAACGCTATCGACCTCGCTCATGTGCTCGGCATCGCCCAGCCGCGTGTCGCCATCCTTGCCCCTGTCGAAGTGGTCAACCCGAAGCTGCAATCCACGCTTGATGCCGCCGTCCTTTGTAAGATGGCCGACCGCGGACAGATCACCGGTGCGCTGCTGGATGGGCCGCTCGCATTCGACAACGCGATCAGCCCCGAAGCGGCGGAGGAAAAGGGCATCGTGTCGGACGTGGCAGGCCGGGCCGATATCCTCGTGGTGCCGAACCTCGTTTCGGGCAACATCCTGGCCAAGCAGCTCACCTTCCTTGCGGGCGCCGATGCGGCCGGGGTCGTCGTCGGCGCCAGGGTGCCGATCGTCCTGACCAGCCGTGCGGACTCTGAAGCCGCCCGCATCGCCTCCTGCGCCGTGGCGGTGCTGATGGCGCACGCTGCCCAAGCCGATGCGCCGGAACAGGAAGCTGCCCAGGCACCCGGCGCCCCTGCCGTGTTCAAGGCCCTGGAGAGCCGCACCAGTGTGCGCGGCTACCTCGACCGGCCCGTGCCGCGTGAGACAGTCGAGCGCATCCTAAGGGCTGCCGCCCGGGCGCCGAGCGGGAACAACAGCCAGCCCTGGCGGGTTCACGTCCTGACCGGCCCAGCCCGCGACAAGCTGGGCGATGTCATCTTGGCGGCCCGGCAGGACGGTGCGGACGACCCTGCGCCGGAGTACGACTACTACCCCGAGAGCTGGCCCGAGCCTTACCGTTCGCGCCGCCGGGCCAATGGCTGGGAGCTGTATGGGCTTCTCGGCATCGAGAAGGGTGATCGGGCGAAATCACGGGCCTGGCACGACGAGAACTTCCGCTTCTTCGGCGCGCCTGTCGGCATGGTCATCACGCGGGACCGCCGGCTCGGGCTTGGCGCGCTGATCGACCTCGGCATGTTTATGGAGGGCGTCGCAGTCGCCGCGCGCGGCTTGGGCCTCGACACCTGCCCACAGGCGGCTTTCGCCCACTACCACGCGATCATCCGGCGCGAGCTGCTCCTCGCTCCAGAGGACATGGTGATCTGCGGCATGTCGCTCGGCTACGCCGACCCTGGAGCGCCGGCCAACAGCTTGAGGACCGGGCGCGAGCCGGTGCACGGCTTTGCCACGTTCCATCCAGATGCCTGGCCCGGCAATGCAGTCAACCCAGACCAGCTTAGGAGCAAGACATGAACCAAAACGCCAGCATCTTCGACTCAGCCATCTACCGCGACATCTTCAGCTCGCAGGCCATGCGGCAGGTTTGGTCGGACGAAAACCGCATCCAGCGCTACCTGGACTTCGAGCGCGCGCTTGCCAAGGCGCAGGCCGCCATCGGGATGATCCCGCAGGAGGCGGCGGACGAGATCGGGCGGCACTGCAACGTCGCGGAGATGGACTTCGCCAAGCTGAAGGCGGCCACCGAGCACGTCGGCTACCCCGTGCTGCCCGTGGTCCAGCAGCTGACCGCCCTGTGCGCCAATGGGTTGGGGCAGTGGAGCCACTGGGGCGCGACGACCCAGGACATCACGGACACCGCGACCGTGCTGCAGATGCGCGCGTCGCTGGAACTGGTCGAGAAGGACCTGGCGGACATCTCTGCCGCTCTGGCATCGCTCGCGGGCAAGCACCGAGATACCCCGATGATCGGACGCAGCAACCTGCAGCAGGGCGTGCCGATGACGTTCGGCTACAAGTGCGCGGTTTGGCTCGCGGGCATCGAGCGCCACCGCGAACGGCTGCAGCAGCTAAGGCCGCGCGTGCTCGTCGGCGAGTTCGGGGGCGCCGTCGGCACCCTGGCCTCAATAGGCGACAGGGGCCTGGAGGTGCAGGCAGGGGTGTGCAAGGAGCTTGGGCTGGCCCAGCCCGCCATCGCCTGGCACACGATGCGGGACGCCGTCGCCGAGGTCGGCTGCTTCCTGGGGCTGGTCTGCGGCACCTTGGGCAAGATCGCCGCCGACGTGAAGGTCATGATGGCGACCGAGATCGCCGAGGTGCAGGAGCCGGACGGCGGCGGCGGGCGGGGCGCGTCCTCGACCATGCCGCAGAAGCGCAACCCGATCTCCTGCGCCTACATCACCGCCTGCAACGGCGTGGTGCGGCAGCATGTCGCCGCCCTGCTCACCGCAGGCGTGGCCGACTTCGAGCGGGCGACGGGGCCGTGGGAGATCGAGTGGATCGTGCTGCCGGAGATCTTCTGCCTCACTGCCGGCGCCTTGAGCCAGGCCAGCTTCATGCTGTCCGGGCTGGAGGTGCATCCGGACGCGATGGAGCGGAACCTGCGGCTGACGGACGGCCTCGTGTGCACGGAGGCGGTGATGATGGCGCTCGCCCCCAAGATGGGCCGCGAGAACGCGCACGATGCCCTGTCGGCCGTGTGCCGGGCGGTGGCGGACGGCAAGGGGCCGCTGATCGACCTGCTGGCGGGGAACAAGGAGATCGCCAAGGTGTTCGACCGCGGGCACCTGGAGGCGCTGGTCAACCCGGACAACTACCTCGGGCTGTCCGGCGCGATGGTGGACCGGGTGCTTCGGTCGCGCGCGTCGGCACAAGGAGGCGGCGCCCCGGAGAAGAGGGCGGCGTGAACCGGCGGGGACGCCGGCCCCAGCGCCGGCTTCCCCGGGACGCGCCCGTCCGTCCCGGCCCGCCCGGGCGTCGCGCCGGGTTCCGTTCCTCGCCGGGCCATGCGGACGCGGCAGGGGCCGGCGGAAGCGATGCGGCCAGAATCGTTGAAAGGAGCTTGTCAGCCCGATGGAGATCGTAGTCGCCGCCATCGTGCCGGTCGTCCCACCAAGCCAACGAGCGGGAGGGCACCTCCTTCCTCCTGTGCCCGAACGCTTCCTCGATCCCTGGCATGGCGGCCCTCACCGTCCTGTTGCTGTGAGGTCGCGAGGGATGTACGGCCGGGCGTGGCCCAACCATTACGAGAAAAGGACGGGTCCATGAGCTTCCCAGGCCAGTCGTCAACGTCGCAGCGCCTGCCCGCGCGGCGCTTTCCCATGCCTTTCTCCCTCGTGCTGCTGCTGGTGATCGCGCTGGGATTGGCAGCGGTTGCGGACGCCCAACCGACGCCATCGTCGGGCGGCGACGCCACTAGCGCCAACAATCCCCTTGAGCAGAAGGTGACCGTTTTCATACAGGATTACGTCAGCCCAAGCGTCAACCGCGTGAACGAGCAGGCGGGCAATGACTTCGAGGTCCGTGGCCTGATCCCATTCAAGCTGTTCGACGCGCCCCAGGTGCTCCGCTTCACGCAGCCGCTGCAGACCAACCCGTTGCTGCCCGGCGGCAGCACGACAGGCCTGGGCAACCTGACCATCTTCAACTGGAGCCTCTTGGAAACCAAGCTCGCGACGTTCGGAGCCGGCCCGCTTCTAGTCGTGCCAACAGCGGGCAACAGCCAGTTGGGTTCGGGCAAGTTGCAAGGCGGAGCCGCGGGCATAGTGTCCGCTTCACGGCCGTGGGGCTTGTTGGCGTCGGTCGCCACCTACCAGCACTCCTTCGGCATCGCCCAGGACCGGCGGGCCACCAGTCTCCTGACCTTCCAGCCCATCCTGATCTACAACCTGCCTGACAAGTACTACCTCAGATCCTCAGGGGTCATGTCATTCGACTTCGCCAGGCGCAACAACGTCGTCCCGATTGGGTTCGGAGGCGGGCGGGTCTGGGACGTCGCTTCGGGCGTCACCCTGAACACATTCTTCGAGCCGCAGTACTCGGTCGTCCGAAGCGGCGTGGGAGTGCCAAAGTTCCAGGTTTACACCGGCATAAACCTTCAGTTCTCGATGTAGGGAACCGTGGGGCGCACACCCGACCCGCCGCTTCCGGCCATGCCGCGACGGCCTCCGGCATCCCAACGCTACGGGCAGGAGACGCTTCCATGAACGCGCAAGACGGCGTTCCCACCCCGACTGCGCCGGAGCGCAGCCAATCCGCCATCGCGCCGGCCGAGGTCGTGATCATGATCTCCGGCGGCTTTGAGTCTACCTGCCAGGCCGGAGGCCCGCCCGGGCGTCGCGCCGGGTTCCGTTCCTCGCCGGGCCATGCGGACGCGG
>CAXSHI010000282.1:0-4867 GCA_964236755.1 uncultured Acetobacteraceae bacterium | reverse complement strand
CAACAAAGAACGCATGACCCCGCATCCGTGTGACAACCTAGAAAAGGCTGCTTAGGCCACGCCAGACATAGGACGCCACTGGGCGGGTCCATGCAACAACGCCCCGCTGGTTGCCAAGGTCTGCCATGGCTCTCCCAGACCTGCCAACCTGACAACGCCCATGCCGGCGATGACACCGCCCCGCTACTCTTGGAACCGGTAGATTAGCTTCTGCCCGGGCGTTGCTGGCTCGATCACCTCCGACCCATCGAGCCGCACGAATTCTGCGACCTCGACATCGGGCCGCCTTCCCTCGTTGATGTCCATCGTCATCTTCTGTTCCGCATGTTTGATACGAATGAAGTTCACGTCGCAGATTGCCTGATGATCCTCCGGCCGGAATGTCACTTTTCCCTTTGCCGTATCGAACGTTAGGCCTTTCAGCGCATTGCTCACGTCCGGTGTTTCTGTCGACCTGGCTTTCCCGATCGCGGCGGCATAGGCATACACCGCCGAATGCCCGGCGTTGACGAACCCGAGCGGCAGGCCGTCTCCAGTGCGCAGGACGTAGTCCTGGTATAATTTTCGGCCCATCGGCAGATGCTGGTATCCGCCATAGTACCAACTCACCGCAAGCCATAGGTGCTCCGGCGTGTCGAAGCCGAGCTGCTCCGGCACAGTAAGCTCGTTCACCGCGTCCGCCAGCACCCGGACGCTCGACAGCAGCCCGGCCGCGTGGGCCTGCTGATAGAAGCTGATCGCATCCTCGCCGTTCACGGCGATGAACAGCGCCTCGGAATTGCGGCGCTCCAGGGCGCTGATGTGACGGTCGAAAGCCGTCTCGCCGAACCGGGCCAACACTGGATCGGCAATCACTGGCGCCTGCCCTCCCGCATGGGCTTCCATCAACCCGTCGCGAAACGCCGCCCAGGATGCGCGGCCATACTCGTTGTCCGGCAAAAGGGAGTTCCAGGTCTTGATCCCGGGATAGCGTCTAGACAGAAAGATCGCTTGCGCGCGCTGGCGCATGTAAGTCTGGTCCGTCACGCGGAAGTAGTTCGGCACAAATGCTTCGTGCGTCAGCTTGTCGCTCTGCGCCGAGCATGTGATCATCACCGCGTTTGCCGGCTGGAGCTCGGGACTGACCGCAAGCGCCAGCTCGCTGGTCACGCAGCCGCAGAGCAGGTTCACGCCATCATGGGCGAACCGCCTGGTATGCTGCACCGCGGTCGCCGGATCGGCGTGCGCGTCGGCGGGCACGATTTCCAGTGGGCGGCCGAGCACGCCGCCTGCCGCGTTGATCTGGTCGGCGGCGATCAGCGCCCCATCCAGGATCGGCCGTCCCCGCACTTCCTGTGATCCGGTGAGTGCCGAGATGCAACCGATCCGGATGGAACTGGCGGGACCTTTTGCCCAGGCTTCCCCCAATCCGGCCAGAACAGCTCCTGCACTCCCCATGAACACGCGCCGGGTTGCATTTGTCATGTTTGATCCCCACTATGACCGCTGCTGATAAGTCTAAAACCAGAAGAGCAAAGCATCTGCCCAATCCAGATTGCTGATCCGCCAGCCGCAGCCTGCGGTGGACCAGGGCGCCACAGGCTCATTTCGTTCGGGCAAGCGAGTAACTCCATGCCACCAATCGCCCGTGAAAACGCCCGTGAAAACCGATAGCCCGTGAAAACCGATAGCCTGTGAAAGAAGAGGCAAATAAGCCATAAGACCCTTAGCCTTGCACCGCCGCATACACCAACGGCAGCACGAACCCCGTCGTCAGGCCCGTCAGGCTCATTCCTAAACCCGCGAACGCACCCGCCTCGCTGTCCAGGCTTAGCATCCGCGCGGTGCCAATCCCGTGCGCCGCGATGCCCGTCGCTAGCCCCCGTGCCCGCCTGTCGCGTACGCCGCACCGATCCAGCAGCCAGGTGCACAGTACGGCCCCAGTGATCCCCGTCATCACGGAAAGTCCGGCTGCCAGCGACGGGTCGCCGCCGATTTGCGGCGACACGGCCATGGCGATGGCGGCCGTCGCCGATTTGGTCGCGATCGAATGCACCACCACGGCCGGCGCTCCCGTTGCTGCGGCCAGCCCCGTCGCGACCGAGGCAGCCAAGGCAGCCCCGGCCGCAACGCTGACGCACACAGGGACCAGCGTCCTGCGGATCCGTGGCAGGCTGCGATAGATCGTGACGGCGAGCGCCACCGTCGCCGGACCCAGCAGCAGCGCCAGTGGCTGCACGCCTAGTTCGTAGTTCTTGGCCGGCATCCCGGTCGCCGAAAGCAGGGCCGCCACGAGGGCGACCGCGATCAGCACCGGATTGGCCAGCGCAGCGCCCCGGCAGAGCCGCTGCAGCCACAGCCCGGCCTCGTAGGCCAGGATCGTCCCTGCGAGCGGCAGCAGCGCGTCCAGGACGCGCCACAGCGCCTGGCCAGTTGCCCCGGGGTTCATATGCCGCCCGCGCCCTTGCGGACCAGCCCGTGGCGGTCGCCCACCGCCTCGCGCCGGTCCTCTAGCGCCAGCAGGGCTTGTGCGACATGCCCGGCGGCGACCAGCGTTAGTACGCTCGATGCAAGGATGGCCAGCGCAATCGGCGCCCAGGCACCCGGCAGGCGGCTCAGCTCCATGACCGCCCTCACGCCGGGCGGCACGAAGAACAGGCCGAAATACGGGAGCAACGCATCAGCCGCCGGCAGCATCCCCGGCCCGGTCGCCCGGCGAGTGGCGCACAACCAGGCAAGCAGCAGCCCGATTCCCCAGATCGTGCCGGGAACGGGCAGCCCGGTAAGGATGCGCAGCATCTCGCCACAGGCCTGGCACGCAAGCAGAACGCAGAATGACCACAGCATCAGAGATCGCCTCCCTCTGTTGGCATCAACATTCGTCCTGGTGCCAGAGCCGAGACATCCCCCGTTTGGGTGGGGAGGTGGCGCCGCCGTGCCGCAAACCCCCCAGCCGCTGCCAGTTCGGGCGCCGGTGGACAACAACCAATTGTGAACTTCCCTTGCAGCGCAGGGGTGCAGACTGTTCCAGAAACGCTTTTGATGCGAATACGCACCATCCTGCAGCGCATTGCGGAGTTACGTCGATGAACAGCCGAGCGGGGTTGGCAGCCGGCGCACTTGACGACGCAACAGCCTCGCGCGCGCCAATCGCGTTCGACGCCGTACGGAGTGCTCTGTCCGCTTCCTACTGCCTGCTTTTTGCCGAGCGCACGGACAACCGGCAGGTCGAGGCGCAGGTCGTAGAGGGCGTCGATCAGGCCTATGGCGACCGGCTGCAGTTGGCAGCCGCGGAGCACCTACTGCCCACATGGCTGCGCGGCTTGGACGAGGGCGTCGTCATCGACCGCGCGGCGCTGCAGCGCGACCACGACTTCGCCCGTTCCGACTTCTACAACTACGTCATCCGGCCGGAAGGGCGGTTCCACTGCCTGATCGCCACGCCTTACGTCACCCCAACCCGGCGCTACCACCTGATCGTCGGGCGGCCTTCACAGAACTCCGACTTCACGCCCGTCGAGGTCGTCGTATTGCACGCACTGCTGCCCCACGTCGCCCGCCTGATCGCGGTGGTCAACGATGGCGTCCGTGCCGCCGCGCGGTCCCAGGGACTGATGGCGGCCTTTGACTGCCTGGCGGACAACATCGCCGTCGTACGCGGAACGGGCGAGCTGGATTTCGCTAACGCCGGTGCGAGACGGCTGCTCGCGCTCCAGGACGGGCTGGCGCTTGCGGGTTCGAAGTTGCGGGCCATGCACGCCGGAGCCACGGCCACGCTGCTGGGCGCCATCACCCAGGTCACGGCAGCGCACGGCCCCGACGACGTCGCCCTGCACCTGCCCCGACCGTCCTGCTGCCCTCCCTACCAGGTCAGGGTGCGGCGCATCGATGCGGCGCCGGATGGGCGGGCGCCCTGCGGTGGCGGCCGGGCTTTGCTCCTGATCCAGCAGCCGGACCCGCAGCCGGTCCTGGACGGCTGGTCCCTTGCACGGCTTTACGGGCTGACGGCGAGAGAACTTGAGATAGCGCTCCTGCTGTCCCAAGGCTGCAATCTGCGCAGCGCCGCCGCCGCGTTGGGCATGTCCTACCAGACCGCCCGTTTCCACCTGCGGAACACATTCAGCAAAGCCGACGTCCATCGCCAAAGCGACCTGGTCCGCATGGTCCTTCACGCCTCTCCCCGACTGCGGTACCCACGCACTCAGTCCTGATCTTCCATCATGAGGGCGTTGTCAGGTTAATGGGCGTTGGTGCAGGGATTGGATTGAGGTTGGGCTGTCCCATCTGGGGCGGCATTTAGGCAACCCGGACGGAGACGGGCTTTGCTGTGCGGATCATGGTGTTCAGGGCACTGTCAACTTGTTGCGCTGAGGTGGCGTTGGGACGCGATTAGCACGGCGTGCCCGTAGTTATGCCGCAGCGGCGACGCCGGTGATCTCGGCCCAAACCTGAAAGGCCTCGGTCCGGGCAAGTCGATACTGGGCGGCGGGCACTCGGTGACGGCGGAGGTGGAAGAGGTTGTTGATCCCGTCGTGGGCGGAGAAGAAACGTTACGCCTGGCCGGCTGACTTGAAGCGCTTCATCTGCCGCTCTCGTTGTCGCGTCGGCTGGTGCGAGTTCTCCGCCCTGTTGTTTAACCCATTGTGCTTTCGGTGCTCGACGGAGGGCATCACCTCGCGCCTGGCCGCTCCGCAACTCGCCAGCTTGTCCGTGATCGTGACACGAGGCGTCCGGCATTGGCGCTTGAGCAGCTTGTGCAACAGGCGCTTGGCGGCCTTCGTGTCGCGACAGCTCTGCACCAGGATGTCCAGCACCATCCCGGTCTGGTCAACAGTATCCACCCGCCGAGGGCCGCCTGGGCGTGAGCTGTTTGTCGCCTTAAGTCGCT
>CAXSHI010000281.1:0-4956 GCA_964236755.1 uncultured Acetobacteraceae bacterium | reverse complement strand
TCGAACTGGCTCTCGACGTAGCGCACGAGGGCGCTGCGCCGCCGGGGTGGCCCGCCATGGCGCTCCATGGCGTTGCGGACCACGGCGTTGCACCAGGTGTGGAACGCCGGCGAGAGATACCGGGCATAGGACAGCGCAAGCTGCCAGTGTGCCCAGGTCCCTCCGCCGTTGCCTCGCGCCGAGACGACAAGGCCGTCCTTCTCAGCATCCCAAATATCACCGTGGGTGACATTTGGATCGGATATCCCGGTCGGGACGTCCGACCAGCGCCACCGCGCATAGGCGCGGAAGCGCTTGGTTTCCTCCATGTCGAGCCAGATGGCAGGTCGGCGGTAGGCCGGGCCGCCTGCGGCGCGCCACATGTCGGTGAGGTTCAGCATCTTGCCACGCTGTCGGATGTCCGTGCCGTCATAGGTCAATGTCGTGCTGGCATCACGGTCGGGCGTGGCTGGGGTGTCGATGTCGGTATCGTTCATGCTGATCTCCATCGCGTTGCGGCCTTGCTCAAGGGCCGTCATCAGCCGGCTTGGAGCCGCCGGGACGGGAGACAGTGCTACTGTGGAATAGAAATGGTGGCATAAACTAATTATTCAATAATACCGTAGCATTGAACAATATATATATTAAATGCTGAATTTTTAGATGAGAATGGGATACAGATCGGTAATTATCATCAATTTTTTATTGAAAGTTTAAACTATGCCCATCGTTGTTGACGACGATCATCCTAACCGCAGCTCAGTGCAGCTGTTTACTGCGCAGGAAGTTTGCCAGTTGTGCAACCGTTCTGATCGAACAATCCGCAAGTGGAGGCAGCTTGGCCGCCTCAGGCCAGTGCGCATCGGCAGAACCCTCTTCTATCGCGTCGAGGACATCAAAGCCATCCTCGACGAGCAGATCTCCATTAGGTAGTCTTACTAACGATAACAGTGTGTTAAAGAAGATTTTTTAAGACAGCATCAAAGGCATTTCGGTCTTTCTTGTGATATTGTGCTAAAGAACTTCCGGTCCTGACCCGGGGCACAGACGCAAGGAGACCAGCGATGCCGTTCGATCCCAGCCGCAAACCGCCGCCGTCGCCCCCCCTGCCCTCTGGAGCCCTCACAGCAGCCATGGTCGTGGCAATCATCGACACCTGGGATGATCTCCCCGTCCCTCGCCGCAGCACTCTGCGCAGCGCCGTTCGTGCCCTCGGTCCAGCGCTCGGCTTACCGCTCGAGCGCATCCTGATGGATCCTATCCAGCTGCACCCGGCGATGAGCGGGGCGACGGCAGCCATGGCCGGCATCCGTGCCGGTAGCTTCGTCACCTATAAGAGCTCTATCCGACACATCCTACGCCGCATAGAACTCTTGCCTAACAACCGGCCAGAGTTGACTGCGGTTTGGCAGGTTCTATACGACTTGCTATCCGATAAGTTCGTGCGGCTTGGTCTGGGCGGCTTCTTGGTTTTCGTTTCCGAGCGCAGTCTTCTGCCAGATCAGGTTAGCTCGAATACCCTCGTTGCATATCGTGATTACTTGCTGAACCAGCTGCGGCAACAGAAACCGGACAAGCACGTTCGCCGTGTCGCTCGCGTGTGGAATGCCGCTATCGGCAACGTACCTGGTTGGCCTGGGATCCGGCTCGCCCTACCAGCTAAATGTGTCCGCTTCACGCCGCCCTTGACGCACTATCCCGTCAGTTTCCAGGCCGATGTGCAAGCCTTCGCCAACCGCCTCTCGGGCGAGAACCAAAAGGGCCTGTTCACCGGCGATGGTCCGCCAACGCGCCTGTCCCCCAGCACGATCCAGACACGGCTCAAGAACGTGAGGCAGGCAGCAGGAGCGCTCTTCATGCTCGGACGTGATCCAGCGTCGATCACCAGCTTGTCCGTCTTGGTCGAGGAAGAAGCATTCAAGGCAATCCTGGACTTCTACTTCGAGCGTATCGGCCGGAAGAAGACGACGCATCTCGGCGGCATCGCCAGTGCGCTGATGATCGTCGCTCACTACCATTGCCGTCTTTCTCCAGCGCAGCTTGCCATCCTCCGGGACTATGCAAAGGAGGCGAGACCGAAGCGCAGGACAATGATGACGGAGAAGAACGCCAGCCGGCTCAGCCGGCTCGACGACCCCCACACGGAGGCGAAGCTGGTCTGCCTACCGGACCAGCTGATGCGCGAGGCCAGGCGCTTCCTGAAGCAGGGCCAGTCTCGGCAAGCAGGCTGGACCGCCGCAGCCGCCGTCGCGGTGAAGATCCTCCTCGTTTGCCCGATGCGCTCGAAGAACCTCGTCGAACTGGAGATCGACACCAACCTGGTGCGCTTCGGACACAGAACAAACCGCATCACCCACCTCAGGGTTCCCCGCCACAAGGTCAAGAACACGCAGCCGATCGAATGGCCCATCGATGCTGAGATCTCGGATGTCATCCAGTGCTACCTGACTGAATTCCGACCTTTGCTGCCTTACCACGACAATGCGTGGCTATTTCCAGGTCGGGATCGCACCGACAGGCACCGAGATCAAATTGGCTTCACCCAGGCAATCAGCCAGGCCATCCGCAAGCATGTCGGCATCGAGATGAATGTGCATCTCTTCCGTGCGTATGCGGCAAAAGTCCTTCTTGAGGAAAACCCTGAGGCTATCGAGGACCTACGACAATTGCTCGGCCACACAGGCTTGGAGACCTCCATCGCCTACTACGTCCACTTCAGAGGGAAAGCTGTCGCCAGACGGTTCAATGCGACCGTCTTCGGCAAGTACCGCTGGGCCGTTCGCCTCC
Organism: uncultured Acetobacteraceae bacterium; assembly: GCA_964236755.1. Classification (GTDB taxonomy): domain Bacteria; phylum Pseudomonadota; class Alphaproteobacteria; order Acetobacterales; family Acetobacteraceae; genus CAHJXG01. The sequence continues at coordinate 2,190 of CAXSHI010000281.1, read as the reverse complement.
TCGCCACCCAACAGCGGCCTGCTCGAGGCGCAGCATGAGTCCCTATGCCGCCGACCCTATGCGACAGGCGCTGGTTCCAGAACTCTGGCCAGCGTCCGACCTCGCCGCTTGGGCTTCTGCAACAAGCCCCAGGACGAGCCTATTCGCCAGGACGGGAGGTGCCAGCAAGTGGACCGAGGCAACATGCCAAAGCGTGTCCCGAAGCTATGGCCGCTGGCTTGGCTTCTTGGAACGCACTGGCAGGCTTGATCGGAAGGGCGGACCTGGCGAGCGAATCATTCCGGAATATCTGGAAGACTACTTCCTGCACCTCAAGGCTTGCGGGAACAGGCGGGCCACCATCGTGAAGCGGTTCGGCCACTTGGCCATGGCATTGCAAGTCATGGTCCCAGGCATTGAGACAAGCTTGATCACATGCCCCGACGGCGCTGGCCTTGGGTGCTACCTGCCGGACGACTGCATCGACAAGCGCCTCTTCGACAGCCGCACCCTTCTGGACCTCAGCATGACGCTGTTCCATCTGGGGATGGCCATGCGCAGCAGTGCCCGTCGGCGCACCGCCGTACGTGACGCTGCTCTTCTCGGCCTGCTGGCGGTGTGTGCTCCCCGCAAAAGAACCCTGCACGCGATGGAGGTGGATCTCCACCTCACCCGTGGCAGCACCGCCTACCACATCCACTTCCTGCCCAGGGACATGAAGGCCTCGAACGACCTGGGCTTTGATCTTCCTGACGTGCTGACGCCGGTGTTCGACCGCTACCTGCAGGTCGAACGGCGTGAGTTGCTGGGAATGGCAGGGCACCGGCAGGTCTGGGTGCATCGTGACGGCAGGCCGCTCGGAGCCCGGGGGATTGTCGGCGCTGTGCGCGGGCGTACCAGGCGCCACTTGGGCCATGAGATGGGAACACAGATCTTCCGGACCTGCCTGACCACCACGGCTGCCCTGCTGTCCCCGCAGGCAGCCTTGGACGTCCCCGTGATCCTCGGACACACCCCCGCCGTATCGCGGCAGCACTACAATCGTGCCACGGCCGTCGCAGCTGCCGGCCGTCATGGGAAGCGGGTCGCCGACCGGGCTCGCAGGCTGTCGCAGCTGGCTGCATCTGCTTACGGATGGGAGGATGGACCGTCAAAAATGCCTGATTAATCAGCTGAAGTGTGAATCAGCGCGGGCGCGAAACCCAGGGATAACTTGGCTTTTCAACATTTTGTCGCGCTGATCAGCACCGAAACTCACCGCTGATTCACACGCTAGAGCTGCGGTGCCAATCTTCCAAATGCCGGGATCGGTGTTCCAACCTACCTATCCGGCTGGCCCGCATCAACCATGGCGATCCGCTCTTTGTGAACCTGCTGCGGCGTCTCCGCTGCCAGCATTGCCGATGCCCGCCCGCCCCCGTCTACCTAGTCGCCGGTCACCAACGCACCCGCCACGGCGGCCCCCCGCCGACTGGTCGATTGAACTGGTTGAACCGCCCCATCCGTTCTTGAAGTTGCCAGCCACCACTAAGACTTAACGCATGGACCTACCGCAAGGCACCGTGTTATTTCCCGACGAATAAGAGGAGTAGTATATTGAGTAAGCGCCGTGGATATAGGATCACAGTAAAAGCTAATGGTCAATCTAGGCTGATACTATCTATCACAGAAGATAGTAATTCGATTGGCACTGTTACTATTGGTGCAATACCTGCGCAGTCCTTCAGCGAGAGTTCTGAAGACACTGGCGTACCGGTGCGTGATAGAAAGTATTCTATCCACCCAAATCCACAAAGCGCTTCCACAAATACGATTCATGAGCGAGTTCAATGTGTTGATGATGCGGATGATATTAAACTTAACCACATGAGTTACACCAAAGCCTTGAAGGTGAATAATTGTCTTGCACCGATTTTTGCGCGCGCTACTCCCGATCTGCGTCATAAACAGTATGATCTCAGACCAGGCGGAAAAAATAAGGAGGTGTTAATTCTAGGCGATTACAATCCAGACTGGGCTACGCTAGTATACTGTCTCTTACTTGGCCCTGCTGGAGTTTCAGAACGGATCGACAGGTCAGGCAAGCATTTCGCTGTTACAGTTATGCATCTTGCAAAATTCGACATTATTATACTATCTAGTACCCTTGCTAATTTTAGGCTCTGTTAGGGCTAGAGGTATGTTCCCATATTTGGGCCATGCAAGACGAAA
>CAXSHI010000280.1:0-4971 GCA_964236755.1 uncultured Acetobacteraceae bacterium | reverse complement strand
TCCTCGATCGCGCCCATGAAGCCGAAGCCGGCATTGTTGACGAGGATGTCGAGGCCGCCGAACGTCTCCTCGGCTAACGCCACGGCGGCAGCGGCCGAACCCTCCTGCGTCACGTCGAGCGCGGCCGTCCTGACCGCATCGGGGTAGCGATCGACGAGGGTGCCGAGTGCCTCGGCCTTGCGCGCGGTCGCGACCAGCCGGTCGCCTCGGGCAAGCACCGCCTCCGCGAGCGTCTTACCAAAGCCGCCTGTACAGCCGGTGATCAACCAGGTCTTGGTCATGCGCGAGCCTCATTTCCATTGTTGATGGTGAAGTTGGCCATGATCGACCAATCCTTGTCGCCCAGCCCCGCATCGACCGCCTCGCCCAGCCGCTCCCGCACGGCATCGAGCATGGGCAGCCGGCGGCCGGCGTCTCTGGCGGCTTCGGTGGCCAGGCGCAGGTCCTTCAGCCCCAGCCTTGCCTTGAAGCCTGGCTCGTAGCTCTCCTTGGCAATGTTCGCGCTGTAGCTCTCGTAGGCGCGGCCTGCGAACAGCGTGCCCAGGATCAGTTCGAAGAAGGCGCTGCGCGGCAGGCCGTTCGCCTCTGTCAGCACCACGGCCTCGGCCATGGCTTCTATCGCCATGGTGATCATCATGTTGGCGGCGATCTTGGCGGCGTTGGCGCACGGCGGCTCCTCGCCCATGTCCCACACCTTCTTGCCGAGCACGTCGAGCAGCGGGCGCACGGTATCGACAGCCTCGCGCTTGCCGGCGGCAAGGATGTTGAGTTCGCCCTTGGCGGCCACGTCCGGCCGTCCGAGCACGGGGGCCGAGACGTAGGCCACCCCTGCTGCCGCGTGAGCCGCCGCCAGCTCGCCCGCGAAGGCAACCGAAATGGTCGAGGTCACCACATGGACCAGGCCCGGTCTCGCCTTGCCCAGCACGCCGGGTTCCAGCAGCACCTCACGGATCGCCGGGTCGTCGGACAGCATGGTGAACACTGCCTCGGCTTGGAACGCATCCGCCGGGTTGGACACCATCTCCAACCCGGCCGTCCCGGGGTCGCCGGAACGGTTCCAGGCGCGAACCTTGTGGCCCGCCTTTGCCAGGTTGAGAGCCATGGCACTGCCCATAGAACCAAGACCGATAAAGCCGACTTCCATCACTGGTCTCCTCGCGTTGGCATCGCACCGGCGTGGCGCTCCAGCCAGGCGAGCACCGGTTGCAGCGCTGCGTCCGAGTTCTTCTCGTAGATCAACCCGTGGCCGTTGCCGGTCACGCCGTAATCAGGCAGGTGCAGCAGCTCCGCCGCGGCACCACCCGCCTTCAGCGCGGCGACGGTCGGCGGGCTGGCCGGTGCGAAGGCCGAGGCATCCCCCATCACCACAGCGATTGGCAGCCCAGCCAGGTTGGGCAGGCGCAGTGCTGCCGGGTCGGCCGTGCGGACCGCCTCCGCCGTTGCGCGCGGCGGGTCGAAGGTGAGCGGCGTTGCGGCCAGCCCCCAACGCAGCGCGCCGATGTTCGGGATGTCGGCGAAGGGTGGCCCCATCGGCTCGATGCTGACGATAGCGCGGACGAGACCCGGCCGGCGGTCCGCCGCCAGCCAGCCGCCTGGGCCGGAGGCCGAGTGGGTGAGCAGGATGGCCGGCCCGATCTGGTCGAGCAGCCGCGCCAGCCGGTCGGCGTCCATGTCCTCGGACACGGCGAGGTCGGCCGGCAGCGGGCCGTAGCCGGCAATGAACTGGTCCATCATCTCAGCGTCGCCGGCCGCGAACGGCCATTGCGTGTGCTTGCCCGACGCATCGGGCGGGAAGTAGATCTGCTGCCCGCCCTCATAAGAGAACGGTGGCCCCATTGGCCCGACGATGTCGGTATGCAACGGCGAACGACCGTGGCCAGGACGGTCGACGATCACGGTGGCATATCCGGCCTCGACCAGACGTTGCGCCCAGCCGGGGCGGCCGTCAGGCGTGTTGAGCCATTCGGTGCCCTGGAACCCGCCGCCATGCACCAGCACGACCGGGTAGCGGCGCGTCACCTGCTCGGGCGCCTCCCACTCGGCGAACATCGGTCCGCGCTGATGGGTCTTGCCGTCGCGTTCCACGCGCTCGCCGGGAACCCAGAAATGGCCACGTCGAATAGTGCGCGCGGGGGTGGCGGCCCAGAACGGGCAGGTGCCGCTCGATGCGTTCTCGGTCATCAAGCGCTCCTGGTGGCTTTGCGGTAGGCGGGGACGTTCCAATAGAACGGCCGGAACTCGATGATGCGGTCGCCGCGCACGCGAACGACCTGCGCCATCGGCAGGTCGAGCGTCTCGCCTGACGCGCGCGAGCGGGTGACGAGTCGGCAGGTGATGATCACCGTGTCGCCATCCAAGAAGAAGCGCGTGTCCTTGACGTCGAGCCGGTCGAACGCCTGGCTCATCTGCCGCGCCCAGTCCTCATACCCGGCATGGCCGTGGAACGCGCCGCCCCAGGGCAGGTCGGGCGACTGGTGCAGCACCACGTCCGGGTCGAGCGTGGCTGCCATGTCGGCGAAATTGGCACCTGCGTCGGCGCCGCCTGCGTTCATGTAAGCCGCCTCCGCCGCGTAGAAGCGCTCGATGACGTCGCGGGACGAAGGCTGGCCTGTCACAGCTCCACCTCGCCGCCATCCGGGTCATTTCGAAAAATGGCTACGCCGCCGCTGCGGAAGGTGGAGGCGGTGCCGAACGTATCCTCCATGAACTGCATGAAGGTGATCTGGCCGCCCTGGACCTTGGCCAGGATGGCGAACGGTGAGGTGACCGCCTTGCCCAGCGTGACGGAACGGTAGGTGAAGCGGCCGAACACGGCCACGTTCTCGCCTTCGCCGAACAGCTCAAGGGTCTCGAACGCCTCGCTGTGCCAGAAGCGGTTCACCCGCGTGTAGGTGTCCAGCACCGCTTCAGGGCCGGTGCGCGTGCCGGCCCAGGGCATGATCCGTTGCAGTTCGCGGTTGTCGAAGCTGAGCGACACGTAGGTCGCGTCGGGTGCCACCAGCCTATGCACCACGTCCGGGTTGGTCGGATTATCCAGGAGCGTCCGCACAATCTCCGTCGCTGCCATGGGCATTGCGTGGTCTCCTCCGTTACCGAGTGCGAACAGCAGTCCTCATTGTCCTGACTGTTCGACCAGTCAGCTAGGATATCTCTCGCTCCTTGTCAATGATATTCAGACTGAACAGACCATAAGTGGCGTGGAGAGGTAAGATGCCCCGTACGGGACGACCCAGGCAGTTCGACAGAGACGGTGCGCTCGATGCGGCGATGCAGCTGTTCTGGCGGCAGGGCTACGAGTCGACCTCGCTCGACCAGCTCAAGCAGGCAATGGGCGGCCTCTCGGCCGCGAGCTTCTACGGCGCGTTCGGCTCCAAGGAGAAACTCTACCGCGAGGCGCTGGCCTGTTACCTCGGCACATACGGGCAGGTCGTGGCGCCCCTGCACGACGAAACGCTGGCACCTCGCGACGCGCTAGAGCAGGCGCTGCGCCGCTCGGCCCGCATGCAGACCGACGCGGGATTGCCGAAAGGCTGCATGCTCGTCCTGTCCGCCGCCAATGCCTCCCCGGAGAACCACCACCTGCAGGCGTTGGTCGCCGCCGAACGAGGACGCACCCGCGACGCGATCCGGCACGGCATCGACCGGGCAGCGGCGTCGGGTGAGTTGCGCCCGGAGACCGATGCCGAAGGTTTGGCTACGCTGGCCGAAGCGCTGCTGGTCGGCATGTCCGTCCAGGCGCGCGACGGGGTATCGCATGCGGCCATCGAAGCCGCGGTGTCGAACCTGCTTCAGCTATGGGACATGAACCGCGCCAAGAATTGCGAGCCCTTGCCTGTGTCGCCCTGAAACGGAAGTTCCTCAACTGTGCGGTCGCTTCCCCTCCGAACTGTCCCAGGGTCGAAGAACGGGGACCACCTCACGTGTTCAGGGAGGTCCTCGTCCGGTACATGGATACGCATGGCCAGGTCACGGCGCCGCCCTTTGACCCTGCATTACCGCTGAGGGAAGCCGTCGAGCAGACCTTGCGTGCGTCGGCTCGGATGCAGACGGACCAAGCGCACCCGCTTGGCCGTCTCATTGTGCTGTCCACGACTCTCCGCTCGCCGGAGAGCCGGCACTTGCAGGCGCTTCTCGCGGCGGAACGGCGGTACAGCCGCGCCGGGCTGTACACCTGCGTGTATCGCGCCATGACGACAAGCGAGCTATAGGCTGGCACTGACGCCAACGCGCCCGCCGTCGTATTTGGCACGCTCCGAGTTGGCCTCGCAACACAGGCGCGGGACAACGTTTTGATCAAAGCCCTTGACGCCGGCATCTCAGAACTGATCCAGGTTTGGGATGCGGCTGGTTTGCCAGCCTGAGCGAGCGTGTGAGCAGGCCGGCGTAGCAGGTGCGCTCACCACCTGTGCCAGCCTCAGCCAACCTTGTGACCACTTTTTACACGTATCCCGAACCTACCCCTCCATGGTTGCATGACAGGCCGACAACGCCCCGTTCGTCAAACCAGCCCCGGGTGTGGAGTGCGCCCCTGGCGGTGGACAGATTGGGCGATTTGGATTGACCCCCTTGCTGGGCTTTCGGAGGATGGAAGCCATGACGAAGCATCGTTCCCACAGCGCCGCGTTCAAGCGGCAGGTCGCTGAAGAGTTCCTGGCCGGAGAGACGCTGCACGGATTGTCATTGCGGCATGACATCTCGCGGCAGTTGATCCGGATCTGGGTCGGCAAGTTCGAGGCTGGCGCCTTGGACGGTGACGTGCAGGCGGCCGATCTTCTGCAAGAATACGAAGCCAAGATCGCGGCGCTCGAACGGCTGGTGGGCCGGCAGGCTCTGGAGCTAGAGCTGCTAAAGGGGGCTTTGAAGCATGCTCCCCGACCGAGAAGCGCGAGCACCTGCGTCGTCACCGGCCCCGTAGCTGTAGCGACCCGAGATCATCCGCGCTTCGGCGCGAGATCATCGGCGTTTCCGGCC
>CAXSHI010000279.1:0-4990 GCA_964236755.1 uncultured Acetobacteraceae bacterium | reverse complement strand
GTGTTCAGGATCAGTGTCTGGCTGACGCTGCTGACCGCGGTTTTCGTCACCCTCGAACGGCTGTTCTCCCTGCGGCCGCACCGGCTGTTCCGCCCGCAGTTCGGGGTTGATCTCGGCTACTTCTTCCTTTCGAGCCTGCTCCCCAGCATCCTGCTGGGCGCGCCGCTCGCCGTCGTCGCCTGGACTGCCCACCGCATCGTGCCGGCCGAGCTGTACGCAGCCGTGGCCGCGGCGCCGCTCTGGTTGCGCGTCGCGGCGACGGTCGTGATCGGCGAGACCGGCTTCTACTGGGGCCACCGGCTGAGCCACGAGGTCCCGTTGCTGTGGCGGTTCCACGCCGTCCACCACAGCGCCGAGCACATGGACTGGCTGGTCAACACCCGCGCGCACCCCGTCGATCTGGTGTTTGTCCGCCTGTGCGGCCTCGTGCCGCTCTACATGGCCGGCCTCGCCGGACCCGTGGGCGCGGCTGCGAGCGCCCTGCCCGCCCTGGTCATCGTCGCCGGTACGGCGTGGGGGTTCTTCATCCACGCCAACCTGCGCTGGCGGTTTGGCTGGCTGGAGCGGGTCGTGGCCACGCCGGCGTTCCACCATTGGCACCACACCCTGGACGGGCACATCAACAAGAACTACGCGGCGATGCTGCCCTGGCTCGACCGCATCTTCGGGACCTTGCACCTGCCGGCGGGGCAATGGCCCGCGCGTTACGGCGCCGACACTCCGGTCGGCGCGACGCTGGGCGAGCAGCTTCTGCACCCCCTGCGCCCGGCCGCGATCCCGCGGCAACCGGCCAGTCACGGCCCGGCGGTGGATGCCGGATAGCGGGTAGCCGGGGCGCCCTCAGTACCCGAGCGCCATGCCGTCCTTGCGTGGGTCCGACCCGCCCACCATGCAGCCGCGGGCATGGTCGATCCAGATCGCCTGGCCGCCGCCATGCGGGCGCTCGGGCGTCATCACGTCGTGGCCCATCCGCGCCAACTGCTCCGCCGCGGCAACCGGGATGCCGCGCTCGATCTCGACCTTGTCCCCGTACGGAAACAGCCGCGGCAGGTCGAGCGCCTGCTGGATGTCGAGGCCGTACTCGAACATGTTGGACAGGAACAGGCTCTGGCCCATCGGCTGGAAATGCCCGCCCATCACACCGAACGGCATCACGGCGCGCCCGCTCTGCGTGACCATGCCGGGAATGATGGTGTGCATCGGCCGTTTGCCCGGCGCGATGCAGTTCGGGTGCCCGCGCTCGATGCGGAAGCCGAGGCCGCGGTTGTGCAGCATCACGCCCGAAGCGCCCGCCAGGATGCCGGAGCCGAAGCTTTGGAACAGCGAGTTGATGAAGCTGCACGCATTGCCGTTACGGTCCACGACGCAGAGGTACACCGTGTCGCGGTGCGCCGGCAGCATCGCCTCGCCCGGCGCCGGCAGGATCGGCATGGCGCGCGACGGGTCGATCAAGCGGCGGAGCGACGCGAGATACTCAGGGCTAGTCAGGCGCGCGACGGGCACCTCCGCTTGCGCCGGGTCGGCGAGGAAGGCGTCACGGTCGCGATACACCAGGCGGGCGGCTTCCAAATGGCGGTGCAGGCGCTCGGCGCCGAGCGGGCCGTCGCGCGCCGGGTCGAAGCTTTCCAGGATGCCGAGCAGCATCAGCACCAGGAGGCCGGAGCCGTTGGGCGGGCACTGCCAGACCTCCATGCCGCGCCAGGCCGAGTGGATCGGCTCGACGAACTCGGCGCCCAGAAGCCCGGCGGCGAAATCGGCCTCGGTATGCAGCCCGCCATGGGCGCGGAGCGCCGCCACCATGTCGGCGGCGGCGGCGCCCTCGTAGAAAGCGCGGGCGCCATGCCGGGCGATGCCGCGCAGGGTTTCGGCCAGCGGGCGCTGGACGAAAAGTTCGCCCTCCCGCGGCGCCGCACCGCCGGGCAGGAAGGCGTCGGCGCCGGTGCGGCGGAGCTTGTCCTCCACCCCGCGCCAGTCGGAGGCGACCCGGGCGTGCACGGGCCAGCCCTCCTCCGCGAAGCGGATCGCCGGCTGCAGCAACTCGTCCAGCCCCTTGGTGCCATGCGCCGCCAGCAGCGTCTCCCAGGCGGAGACGGCGCCGGGCACGGTGACGGCGTGGGCCGACGTGTTCTCCAGCGCGGCGATGCCCTGCCCCTCGAACCAGTCGATGCTCGCCGCCGCTGGCGCGCGGCCGGAGCCGTTGAGCGCCACCACCCGGCCCTTCCCAGCCGGCGCATACAGGCAGAAGCAGTCGCCGCCGATCCCGGTGGATTGCGGCTCGATCACGCCCAGCACCGCGGCCGCGGCCACGGCAGCGTCCATGGCGTTGCCGCCCGCGCGCAGCACGTCGAGCGCGGTAAGCGTCGCCGCCGGCATGCTGGTCGCCGCCATGCCGTGCGTGGCATACACGGGGCTGCGCCCGGCCAGATGAAAATCGCGCGGGGCAGGCAGGATCATGGGCGAGTCCTGGATGTCGAGACGGACCGCGAGGCTGGCATGGGGCGTCCGGCTTGGCAACCACGGCGATCACCCGGCATGATGCCGCCATGGACACTCCCGCGACGCTCGACGACTTCCAACGAATCGACATCCGGGTCGGCACCGTGATCGACGCCCAGCCCTACCCGGAAGCGCGCAAGCCCGCGATCAAGCTGTGGATCGACTTCGGCGCGGAACTGGGTATCCGCCAGTCCTCGGCGCAGATCACCGAGCACTACGCGCCGGAGGGACTCGTCGGCTGCCAGGTCTGCGCCGTGGTCAACTTCGCGCCGAGGCAGATCGGCAAGTTCCGCAGCGAAGTGCTGACGCTCGGCATGCCCGACGCCGAGGGGGCCGTGGTGCTGGTGCGCCCGGACCGGCCTGTGCCCGCCGGCGGGCGGTTGTTCTGATGGCCCGCAGCTACGCGACCGTCACCTGGGACCAACTGCACCGCGACGCGCGGACTTTGGTCACGAAGCTCATGCCGCACGGCCCGTTCCGTGGCATCGTTGCGGTGTCGCGCGGCGGGCTGATCCCGGCGGCCATCGTGGCGCGCGAGCTGGAATGCCGCCTGGTCGAGAGCGTGTCGGTCGCGACCTACGACGACGAGGCGCGGGCCAAGCCGCATGTGCTGAAGCACCCCACTGCCGCCGGGGACGGCGCCGGGTTCCTGATCGTCGATGACCTCGTGGACAGCGGCGTCACCGCCCAGGTGGTGCGGGACCTGCTGCCGCGGGCGCATTTCGCCTGCCTGTATGCCAAGCCTGCCGGCCAGCGCCTGGCCGACACCTGGGTGGTCGAGGTGCCGCAGGAGACGTGGATCCTGTTTCCCTGGGACACTGCGCCGCTGTTCGTGCCGCCTCTCGCGAAGCAGGGCGGTCCCGCGTGATCGGGCGGCCCGCGGCGACGAAGCCACTTGCGGCGTCCGGACCCCTGGGCTACATCGCCTGCCTCTGAGGCGCCCGTAGCTCAATTGGATAGAGCACCAGACTACGAATCTGGGGGTTGGAAGTTCGAGTCTTTCCGGGCGCGCCATCTCTTTCGTGCGAAGTTTGCAGTTCAAGCGGACACCGCTTGGCTGCACGTGGTGCTCCGTTTGTCACGACCTGGCTCATTGGGCAGAACTTACAGCTGACGGAGCTTTGGTGTTCGGTCAAGAGACGACACCTGCATTATACCCGGAGACCTTGAAAGGGGTGGTCCTGAGTGGGCGAGAGGCCTGCTGCCTTACGCGAGAGGGCTGGAACGGGTCGGTTCGCATAAGCGCAAGCCGAAGGGGCGTTGTTCCACCTTATCTCGGGCACCCTCTTTCCTTAATGCCGCTCTCGCGCCCGCCTCGCTCCAGCATCGTTCAATCCATCATGAGAAGGCGGGCCGGGGATGGATCGATCGCGCCGAGCACAGGGCGCCGCATATGTGCAAAGCTGACCAGCGCCTGGCCCTGTCCGAGACCGTGCACCAGACCCCACAGGCTCTCATCCGAGTTGGGAATGTAGCTTTTAAGGCGACGTGTCGTGGCCTCATCGATCTTATAGACGACCCAGTTGTTGACGAGCCCGAGCACGTCATCCGGCAGGTCGTTCGGGGATTGCGTCACGAAGGTCAGCCCGAGATAGCGCTTTCGTCCACGCTTGGCGATCTTCATCAGCTGATCGCGAAGCGCGGGCATCTTCGTTATCCGACGGGCCGACAGGAATTCATGGGCTTCCTCGATGATCACGTTGGTCATGAGCGGATCAGTCTCCGCCCCATCCGGCTTATCCTTTGTTGCCTCGTCATATAGGTCTTGCTGTTGCATGAGGATGCCCCGCAGCATCTCCGCAATAGCAAGGTTGCGCACCTCAATGTTTTCAACATCGGACAGGTCGATGATGTTGACGCGCCCGGGCTTGAGCATCTCCTTATAGTCGATGGCGAATTGGGCTCCCTGGTCGAAAATCCTCAGCCGGCGAAGCTTGCTGGTTTTCGACATCAACGCCTTCCAGCTTGGGGGCGAGGTCACTTTTGGATCGGATTTCCTTCCCTCCTCGGATGCTCCGAAGAACGCACGGAGCCGGGGTCGGACAGTGTTCCAATGGCCGAAGAACGAGGACGTCTTATACGCGGGTTCAAACTCGGCCTGCTTGTCTCCCGTCGCGATGATCGCGCTGATCAAGTACCTGAGATCTTCTAACTTCATCATTGGCCAGCCGCGGTCGAACTCGTCTATGTCGAGCAGGAGCCGGTCGTGGTCGGGATTGCCCCGCTCAGGGAAGATGTCGAGTTCCCGCAAGAGCGACCGCGCAAGCTCGTAGGCCTGGAACAAGCGCTCGCTCTGAGGCTCTGTCAGGTTCATGATCTCGCTGAACGAATACGGCGAGATCTGCTCGAACTGGAGCGTGAACTCCTTGGACGAGGGATGCTTCGGGTTGGCCTGGGAGCAGCCGCAAAGCCGATAGACATGGCTGTTTCTGACCCCATCCTGTCCAGCCCCCATTAAGTGGTCCGGGCAAAATGTTAGTGCAGCACGGCAGCT
>CAXSHI010000278.1:0-5006 GCA_964236755.1 uncultured Acetobacteraceae bacterium | reverse complement strand
TCCGGCTTGGACGTGGCAAGCGTGCTTTGCGGATCGTCAAGGAACCGGACGACATCGTCGTGCAGCGTGCCTTGGTTGCCCTTCAGCGCCAAAGCGTAGTCGCCGCCTTGGCCGACGACCTGGGCGGCAATCGCACGCTGGCAGTTGATCGCGTCGGCCGTCACAATAGCACCCTTCAAAGACAGCATCGCCAGCAGCTTGGGCACGGCAGTGATCTCGTTGGACTTCGCATCCATGGCAACCTGCGCCAGCACCAGGCGCTGCTCGCAGCCCCACGCACTGACCATGTGCAGCGCCGACCTGCCGCTGGCGCGGTCAAACGAGCGGCGCAGGACCTTGCCGTCAACGGCGACAACACCCTGGCACTGCCGCGAGAACCTTGACGTGAAACGCTGGAACGACGCCTGGAACTGGTCAGGGTCAAGCTGGCGAAACAGGCGGCTGAACGTGTCGTGGCTCGGCGGGCCGTTGGCAAGCCGCAGGAAGCCGCGCAGAAACTTCTCCTTCTCCCGGGCGAACCGCGCCATGTCCACCGCACCCTGGCCGCCGCACAGCACGGCGCACAACGCGATCATGAGCAACTCATGGAAGTCGTGCAGGCCGGCGTTGCCGCTTCGAGGGTCAGCCAGCTCGTCCCAGCACGCAGCAAACGGCTCCAAGCAGTCCTCCAAGGGCGCAAATCACACCCCCATGGCAGACATCACCCCACCGCGCCACAACAAGCGCCAACCCACTTGTCAACCGAAATCCAAATGCGATCGCCCTGCTGGCCGACCCCGTCCCGGTTGACCTCGCCGCTTGACTTGCGCAATCATGATCAGGCCGGAGACGAGCCAATAAGGCCATTTCCGCCAGACTCGCGACGCCACTTTACAGCCGTTCACTCGCCTACACTGTAACATTTGACGCCATAGGACATCTGGTAGTAATTGCTCACTCCCCATCCGTTGAAAGTTCCCTTGAAAAGGCACGGCGGGGTCGGTTTACGGTAGTGCGTGGATCGGGCATCCCTTGTCCCCCTTTCCTGCGATGACCTGATTGCCCTGATCGAGGTGCAAGCCGAGCAAATCGCTGTCCTGGTGGAAGCATAGACGCAGCAGATCGTCGCTTTGACCGCGCGCATCGCCGACCTGGAAGCCAAGCTCGCCAACCTGCGCAAGACCCCCGACAACTCCAGCCTGCCGCCCTCGAAGGGCCAAAAACCGAACCTGCCGGACCGCGGCAAAAAGCCCCATCTGGGTCGCCTCGGTGCAGCTCGCGCTCTCACCGAGCACCCGGACCGGACCATCCAGGCAACGCTTGCCGCCTGCCCGAATTGCGACCACGCTCTTGGTGCGGCCGACATGACAGACATCCACGCCTACGACCACATCGATTTGCCGCCGATCCGCCCGATCGTAACCCGCGTTAACCGCCATCGTGGTGTCTGCCCTTGTTGCCGCAAGCCAGTGTCAGCCCCCGCACCGGAAGGTCTCGAACCTTGTTCGCCATTCGGTCCTGGGATCGAGGCGCTGATCATCCATCTGCACATCACCCAGGCCGTCAGCTTCGAGCGTCTTTTGCGGCTGATGGCCGAGGTGTTCGCCTTGTTAATCAGCGAGGGCGCCATCGCCAACATCCTTGCCCGCGCCCAGACGCCGTTGGCTGCTGCCGCGGAGGCCATCGCCGCCGAGGCGCGCACAAGCCCCGTGGTTGGCTCTGACGAGACCTCCGCGCGAGTGTGCGGCAAGACGTGGTGGCAATGGGTGCTGCTGAGTTCGACGGCCATCTGCCACATCATCGCCGACACGCGGGCGGCCTCGGTAGCGACCGAATTCCTGCAGGGGCAGCAGCCCGAGGTCTGGGTCGCGGATCGCTATGTCGGACAGTTGGGCCATGGTGTGACGCGGCAGATGTGCCTGGCGCACCTGCTGCACGACACGAAATACGCCATCGAGGCCGGTGACGCTGTGTTCGCGCCGGGCTTTTGGCAGGTGCTGCTGCGCGCCGCAGCGATCGGCAAGCGGCGGGCGGCGCTGAAGGACAGCACGCTGGCCCAATACAGCGCCGACCTGGATCGGCGGTTGGACAAGCTGCTGGCTGGACCCGAGCCGAAGCAGGACGCGGCGCGCCGCCTTTATCGCGCAATGCGGCGGGACCGCGCCGATCTGTTCCGCTTCGTCACCCGCCGTGATGTGCCCTACACCAACAATGCCTGCGAGCGGGCGCTGCAGCCATCAGTGATCTTCCGCAAGGTCACCAACTGCTTCCGCGTCGTTGGGGGGCGGAGGTCTACGCCGCGGCGGTAAGCGTCATCGCCACCGGACAACTGTATGGCCTGACCGCTCTGGAGACGGTGCGCGCGGCTTTGGTGGGCAGACCGATCATACGGCCGGCGTGATGCCTGACCGGCGGAGGTGAGTAATTACACCTGGTACGCGTGCTTGACTTCGACTTCAGCACTCCAGTAGCATCTTAGTATTTCTGTATTGCTGGAGTTGTGGAATGAGCATCACGAGTTACTTGGCTATAATTCTTTCGGGGTGCTTTCTGATAGTGGGGGTAGCTCGTTCAGATGAAACCGGGCAAACTAGTTCTCAACAGGATGGTGGCAGCGGGACCGCCAACACAGCAAACGATCCAACCACTCCGAAGCTACAGCTTCAGTATTGGAACTACTATTCTCCTGTTCTTAACGGTGCTAACGGCACCGCGGAAAATGGCATTGGACGGCTTCTACTTCCGTTCAAGGTTGGCGATGTGCAAAATGTTTTTCATGTGACGCCTCCAGTCACCTCAAGCCCGAGCGCGGCGACGGGACCGCGCACGGGGCTTGGAAACCTACAGATTTATAACTTCTCTGATTTCAAGGTCGATTTGGGACTTCCTGAAAAAGTCACCATCGGTTTTGGACCTCTCGTAGCGCCGCCCACTATCAGCAACAAGAACTTCGGCACAAACAGATGGCAGGCTGGCGGCGCAGGCGCTTTTGTAGCTCCCCAGAAATGGGGATTGGTGGGCGTGTTGGCCACCTATCAGCATACGTTATCCGGGCCGAGTTCTGCAATTATAACTGTCCAGACACATATCTCCTACAATCTAAGCAATGACTTCTATTTCAGGTCTTCAGGCATTTCAACGTTCAACACACGTAGTCACACGTCTTACATCCCGATCGGACTGGGTATGGGTAAAATCTTTGACATCGGCGGATACACCCTGAATGTTTACGCTGAGGCACAGCCTTCAATTTATCGCAGCGGCCGGGATGCACCGGCGCTTCAGGTTTTTACTGGCGTCGCGCTACAATGGCCTTCCAGCGTCACAAGCGGCCTTAAATTTTAGGGTCTAAGCCAGCGTGGTGCATAAATCGGGTAGTTGGTGCTGAGAAGCTGGGCAGAGTAGAAGATCGCCTCCTTTCCTGACCCTGGGATGCTCGTTGTGCCGTTCAAGCTGAACCAGAACCGCTGCCGTCACATCCCGCGGGCGCGACGTCAGGTGACGAACTGGCCAGCCTTCGACGCCAGCCCGCGCCAGCGTGGTAGCCTGACTGCGTGGTTGTGCGTCCAGCGAAGGCAGGCATGTTCAGCAGGAGACAAACCTGCCGGGGTAGAAGTCAGAGCCCCGTAGTTCGGATAGCGGAGGAGATGGGAACAGAACCTTCGAAGCCTATCGACAAGGCCTCTCCAGGAGAGGTTACGAGTCACTGGGGGCAGCATGCAGAGTTCTGGGGTGCTGAGGCGATTGGGTTAGGGTTCGGGCTCACGGGGCGAGGGTGAGCTGTGTCGAAACTGCTGTGGCGGGTGAAGCTGGTGGCGGAACGGCGGCCTGGCGTGATCACCGAGACCGAGCTCGCCTGCATCGAGCGTAACGCGCAGGCCGGCTTGGCTGATTTCGGGCTCAGTCTCGCCGAAGCGAAGCAGCTCACGGCGGCGCTGCAGGCTGAGATCGTGCCGGCGCAGGTGGCCGCCTTGGGCGAGTGCCCTCGCACATGCCTGGCGTGCGGGCGCAGGCTGGCGAGCAAGGGATACAGCCAGGTGCGGTTCCGCTCCCTGTTTGGCGACGTGCCGGTGCGGGTCCGGCGCTTGCTGGCCTGCCCGTGTCAGGGCGAGGGCGAGGCGAAAAGCGTCGCCGTGCTCAATCTCGGCAAGGGCGCCGCGGTTGCCTATGTCACAGCCCGGTATGCCGCGCTCGCGCCGTTCGGCAAGGTCGCCGCCCTCCTGTCCGAGCTGCTGCCGGTCAGCGGGACACAGCACGCCAGCACGGTGCGGAGCAGGACGCTGCGGGTCGGCGCGGACGTCGTGCAGGCGAACGTCGCCGAGACCGCGAAGGAACCAAGAGCACCAGCGACCGGCGGTCCGGTCGTGGTCGGGCTCGATGGCGGCTATGTGCGCAGCCGGCATCGGGCAGAAGGGCGCCGCTTCGAGGTGATTGCGGGCAAGGTCATCTCCGCCGGTGGCGCCCAGCATCGCTTCGCGTTCACGCGCACGGGCCCGGCTGCCACAACTGAAGCGTTCCGGCAGGCGCTCGCCGCGGCGGGCGTGGGTGCGGATACGCCCGCGACGGTGCTGTGCGACGGCGATGCCGGCCTGTGGCGGTTACAGCGCGAGGTCTTGCCGAACGCCGCGCCGGTGCTGGACTGGTGGCACGCCGCCGTACGCTTCGAGCACGCGCTGCAGGCGGCCCGCGGTCTCGGTGCGGGCACGGCCGACGCGCGCCTGTCCGGCACGGCAATACATGGCCTGGAGCGCGCGAAGTGGCGCCTGTGGCACGGGCGCTGGCCGGGGTGCCGGCGCAGGCTTGCCGCCCTGTGTCGCTGGACGGAGTGCCGCGCCGTGCGCGAGGTGGCCGGCATTGACAAACTGCGGCAGCGCACCGCCGACCTGCTGGGCTACCTCGAGCGCAACGAGGCGGCGCTGGTCCATTACGATGCCCGCAGGCGAGGCGGTGAGCCGATCGCGACCTCGTTCGTGGAAAGCGCCGTGGACGAGATCATCGCCTGGCGTATGAACAAGGCCCAGCAGATG
>CAXSHI010000277.1:0-5007 GCA_964236755.1 uncultured Acetobacteraceae bacterium | reverse complement strand
CCGGCCACCGTGCTGATCGGCGACTTCGGCGGCGGCACCAGCGACTTCTCGCTGCTGCGCTTCGAGCCGGATGCGGCCCGCCCCATCGCCGCGCTGGCCACCACGGGCGTCGGCGTCGCCGGCGACAGCTTCGATTACCGCATCATCGACCGCGTGGTCTCGCCCCGCTTGGGCAAGGGCAGCACCTACAAGGTGATGGGCACCGACATGCCGGTGCCGGTCGAGTACTACGCGGGCTTCGCGCGCTGGCACCGCCTGTCGCTGATGCGCTCGCCGCGGACGCTGCGCGAGATCACCGACGTCGCCCGCACCGCGGCGGAGCCCGCCAAGCTGCGCCAGCTCATCCGGCTGATCGAGGAGGAGCTGGGCTACCAGCTTTACCAGACCGTCTCGGGCGCGAAGGCCGAGCTGTCGCGCGCCGACCGGGCCAGGCTTTGCTTCGACCACGCCGGCGTCGGCATCGAGGCGGTGATCGAGCGCGAGGAGTTCGAGGCGTGGATCGCGCCGGACCTCCTGCAGCTCGCGGCGGCGGTGGATCGGGCGCTGGGGCAAGCCGGGATCACAACAGACGCCGTGGATCGCGTGTTCCTGACCGGCGGCACCGCCTTCGTCCCCGCGGTGCGCCGCCTGTTCGAGCAGCGGTTCGGCGCTGAGCGTGTCTCGGGCGGCGGCGAGTTCGTCTCGGTGGCCGAAGGCCTCGTGCAGATCGGGCGCGACCGCCTGGCGCAATAGCGCCATCCACGGTTGCAGACTCCCCAACACTTGTCGCACCATGCCGGAAGGCGCCCGCAGAGGCCCGCAAGGAGGCAACATGGCACCGTCCCGGCTGCGTTTCGGCATCTTCCTGGCCCCGTTCCACAAGCCAGGCATCAATCCCACCCTGGCGCTGGAAAGCGACCTCGAGCTGGTGCAGTGGCTGGACCGCTGCGGCTACGACGAGGCCTGGTTCGGCGAGCACCATTCCGCCGGCAGCGAGATCAGCGCCTCCCCCGAAATCTTCATCGCCGTGGCCGCCGAGCGCACCCGGCGCATCCGCCTCGGCACCGGCGTCGTCAGCCTGTCGTACCATAACCCGCTCTGGGTGGCGGAGCGGATCGTCTTGCTGGACCACATCACCCGCGGGCGGGTGATGTTCGGCGCCGGGCCGGGATCGCTGCCGACCGACGGCGCCATGATCGGCCTCTCGCAGTCGCAGACGCGCGAGCTGCTGGACCAGAGCCTCGACATCATCATGCGGCTGCTGACGGGCGAGGAGCCGGTGACATTCCACAACGACCGCTGGGACCTGCATGACGCCCGGCTGCATCTGCGGCCGTACTCGAACCCGCTGTTCGACGTCACGGTCGCCGCCGTCGCCTCGCCCACCGGGCCGCGGCTGGCCGGGCGGCACGGCATCGGCCTGCTGTCCATCGGCGCCACCACGGCGGCCGGGTTCGATGCCCTGGCCCTGCACTGGAACGTGCTGGAAGAGCAGGCGCGGCGGCACAACAAGGCGGTGGACCGCTCGAAATGGCGCCTGGTCGGGCTGGTGCACTGCGCGGAGACGATGGAGCAGGCCTGCCGCGACGTGGAGTACGGCATCGAGCAGTGGTTCAACTACTTCCAGGCGGTCGCCGCCTTTCCGCAGATGTCGATGCCGGGGTCGAACGTGCGCGAGATGATCGCCTTCATCAACGACTCCGGCTTCGGCGCCATCGGCACGCCCGACATGTGCACGGCGCAGATCGAGCGGCTGCATGCGCAGTCGAACGGCGGCTTCGGCGCCTACCTCATGCTTGCGCACAACTGGGCCGACCAGCAGGCGACGCTGCGCAGCTACGAGCTGATCGCGCGCCACGTCATGCCGCGTTTCCAGGGACACCATCACGCGACCCTCGCCGCTGCCGAGCGTGCCCAGGCGGCGCGCCCGGCGCTCGCGGAGGTTCACGCCAAGGCGGTGGAGACGGCGACGCGGCGCTATGCGGCGGAGGCCGCGGCCAACTGAAGCCGGTTTCGCCGTCCAGCAGCGCCGGGGAAGTGAGCGCCTGTCCGGCCCCCTATCCGCAGGAGAAGCGATCCTCATGCAGCGAACCAAGCCGCCCTTCCGCGCCGACATGGTCGGCAGCCTGCTGCGCACGCCGGCGCTGAAGCACGCCCGCGAGCAGCGCGCGCGCGGCGAGATCGGCGACGCCGCCCTCAAGGAGGTCGAGGATCGCGAGATCATCGCCCTCATCCGCAAGCAGGAGGCGGTCGGCCTGCAGGCGGTGACGGACGGCGAGTTCCGCCGGGCCTATTGGCATTTCGACTTCCTGGAGCACCTCGACGGGGTGACGGCGGTCGAACTCGACTCCGGCATGAACTTCAAGGGCGGCGTCGGCATCAACAAGGCGTTGCGCATCACAGGCCCGGTCGGCTTCTCCGGCCACCCGATGATCGAGCACTTCCGCTTCCTCGCGGCGAACACCGGCCGCGTGCCGAAGATGACGATCCCCGGACCCAGCATGCTGCACTACCGCGGCGGCCGGAACATGATGAACTTCGGCGTCTATCCCGACATGGACGCCTTCTACGCCGACGCGGGGGCGGCGTACAACAAGGCGGTGCACGCCTTCTACGACGCGGGCTGCCGCTATCTGCAGCTCGACGACATCTCGTTCGCCTACCTCTGCGACCCCGAGCAGCGGGAGATGCTGCGCGCCCGCGGCGACGATCCGGATCGGCAGCCTGCGATCTATGCCGGCATGGTGCGCGACGCACTGCGCGACAAGCCGGCGGACCTCACGGTGACGATGCACCTGTGCCGCGGCAACTTCCGCTCCACCTTCATCGCCTCCGGCGGCTACGAGCCGGTGGCCGAGCTGCTGTTCGCCATGCCCATCGACGGCTACTTCATGGAATGGGACACGGACCGCGCCGGCGGCTTCGAGCCGCTGCGGCATCTGCCGCCGGGCAAGACCGTCGTGCTGGGCCTCGTGACCTCGAAGACCGGCGCCTTGGAGCACCCCGGCGACATCAAGCGCCGGATCGAGGAGGCCGCCCGCTTCGCGCCGCTCGACCAGCTCTGCCTGTCCCCGCAATGCGGCTTCGCCTCGACGCAGGAGGGCAACACGCTCGCCGAGGAGGAGCAGTGGGCCAAGCTCCGCATGATCGTGGAGACCGCCGGGGAGGTGTGGGGCGCGTCGGGCGGCGCCGCGCGGTCGGGATAGCGGGCCTCCAGCTTCAACGCGGACGTTTCGGCTTGCTTGCAGTCGGAGCCACGCTCGTTGAGAGCGCGGCCACGGCGCTGTCCGCCATGCCATCGCGCCCGACCGCGTCCAGCAGCGCCAGCCCGTCCACGGTCGCAAGCAGCAGGGCGGCCAGGGGAGTGCGGTCCGCCTCCCGCTCCACCAATAGCCGGCCGGCCGTCCACGCCAGGAAGCCATCCGCGATCAGCCCGGCAACAGCCCGATGCGGCGCCTCGTCGCGGGCGGCGCTTGCGGCAAGCTCAATCCAAAGCCGCATGTAAGGCTGCAAGTCCGGGCTGCGGAACACGGCCCGGACTTCAAGCAGCAGCGCCGTGAACGGCTTCGGCCCGGCCCCGCTGCCGGCATCGCCTAGCAATCCGGCGAGCCGCGCCATGATCCGCCCGAGCGTCGCGGTCAGCAGTTCGTCCTTATCCTTGAAATAATACAACAGCATGCGATCGCTGGTGCCAGCAGCGGCGGCCAGCGGGCGCAGGCTCGCGCCGGCCAGCCCGTGGAGCAGCAGATGGTCAGCCATGCGCTCCAGCGCGGCGTCCCGGCGGTCATCACGAACGTTCATGCAATTCCCGTAGCGCCCGCTACACGGCCGTGCTACGTAGCAGACGCTACACAGGAGGAAGCCATGCAAATGCAATCCGACCTACACCGTCAACACGCTGCGATCCACGGCCAGCTTCGCCGTGGTCAGGTCACGAAGCTTGCGACGTTGGGCATGGCACTTTGGCTGCTGTTCGCTTTGCTGATCCGTTACAGCATACCATCAGGCTTGTTTGGGAGCACGGCCGCGAGCGCGTTGCTGTTCGCCGCCGCGATCCCCGGCGCTTGGCTGCTGGTCCAGCTCTGCAGGCGCACCGCAGCACTCACGCCTGAGCAGATTGTACCCGGCGTTGCTGTCGCATCAGCGGCAGCGCTCCCCTGCGACGGAGTGGCGCTGACCTGGGCACAGTCGCTTTACGGTGACGATCCCACCAGCGTCCTGCTCGCCGCGGCGTGGCTGTTGTGGGGCGTGGGCGCCTGCTTGGCGGCTGCCCTCGTCATCGCGGGACGCGAGGCAAGCTGACGATCAGGTGGACGGCGGGGTTGCCGGCCATGGATGCGCTGTTCAGCCTTGCTGCTCGCGCACGAACTCGACGCGGTGCGCGCGGGCGAGTGGCGGCCTCTGCCGGTGCTGCGCAGCCTGCCCGACGCCCGGGGCCGTGACATGTTCATCCTGGCCTACGTGCCCCTGGTGGCAGCGCTGATCTGGCTGGCTGCCTATCCCCCCGGGGCACGGTACGGTTCTGGTTCCAGGCGGCGGCTGATGCGTTCCTGGTCATCCAGGTGGCGCTGCACTGGGCCTTCGCTCCACCCCGATCACGACTTCCGCGGGGCGCTCTCGCGCGGTCTGATCCTTGGCGCCGGGGCGGTCGGCGCGCTGCACGCGGCGCTTCTGGCCCGAGTCGCCGGAAGCATTGTCATCCCGGGACGGTTGACGCGCCCCCCTGGCATCCGGCAGCGTCCCCAGATCGCAACAACCCGGGGCACCCCATGACCTCCTTTACCCGACGCGCCGGCCTGAGCCTGCCCTTCGGCGCCGCCGCCGCGTTGCTCGCCGGCCGCGCCCACGCGGCTTCCATGGACGACCTGATCGAGCGGGCGCGCAAGGAGGGCGCGGTCAACAGCCTCGGCATGCCGGACGACTGGGCCAACTGGGAGGCGACCTGGAAGGCTGTGTCCGCGAGATACGGCCTCAAGCACACCGACACCGACATGAGCAGCGCCGAGGAGCTGGCGAAGTTCGCCGCCG
>CAXSHI010000276.1:0-5072 GCA_964236755.1 uncultured Acetobacteraceae bacterium | reverse complement strand
CCCAGCCCGCGTCGGGGAAGACCCAACGACTCACATCGATGAGGTCACGCTCTAGCAGGGATAGCGTGCGGGTTGGGTGGGGTGGCAATAGATTACTCTGCGTTCTCGCCGCATGGAGTGCAGCGAGCTAGCGCTGGTTGACCTATTATGCTGGCCCCATCAGCAGGTAGAATGATGTAAGCGCGTTTCGTGCAATGTATCATCGGCCTTCCTGGTGTCTGATAGTATATAAATACATACGCAATTCCTACCTGGAAATTAGGATCAAAATCGCCTTCTGCATTTCCAATCCATAAAATATCTGGCAGTCTCTGGTTTGGAAATGAGAAGAAATTGAAATTCGAGGCTTTTTTGCCGCGCAGTCTCTCCTCAACTTTAGCAAAACGTTTGTCATCTACGTAAAAAGTAGTTTCTTCGACAATAATGTTTTTAGTAGGCTCTAATATAGGCTTTATACTTATATTAATTGCTGGCGATAAACCAAGATTTGTGACAATCAAATCAAAGTGCACAGAGTTAAACCCAAATTGTGATGATACGTTGTCTCTAGGCTTAAGTTCAAAATGAAGCCAAGGGCGTCGGCTTTCCGCCGTATCCAAAACAGCGTGTTTTGTCTCTTTCCACAGCCTGTAGGTAAACCATGCCAGTGTTGCTGTCACAAAGAATAGTAGACCAGTAAATATAGCTATCCACCATTCGGCTTCCATCAGGCCAGTCTTTATTACTTCTAGAGACAAAAAATCCTCCAAAACTGACTGTCAAGTCTGGGCATCAAGGTCTTCAGGTAGGTGGCCTGCTCTGTCCCCACACCACCAGTCCAGCCGGACTTCAGCACTCCGAGCAGCGGAGCTTCCTGAACCCCTCGGCCAGGGCACAGATGCGCGCAGGGCACTATTGTTGCTCGCTGCCCACGTGCAGCGCCCACGCTTCCAGCGCCGCTTTCCGCTCCGCCAGGAACTCCGCCCGCTGGTACACCGCCGCTACTCCCTGGATCGCCCCGGTGACGTGGTTCAGCAGCCTGTCGCAGACATGCGGCGCGAAGCCCAGCCCAGCCAGGGTGGTGACGCCGGTGCGGCGGAAGTCGTGGAACGTCCAGGCCGGCACCGGAGCGGCGTCCTGGCCTGCCTTGCGCGCCAGCTCCGCGGCCTCGGCCTTCATGCTGGCGTCCAGGCTTCGCTTGATGGCCGAGAACGCCGTCAGCTTGCCCCCGCCGGGTAGCCCGAACACCAGCTCCCGTCGGACGCTCCGGGGCACTCCCTGCAGCACCTTCACCGCGGCCGCCGCCAGGTGCACCAGGTGCGCCCGACCGTTCTTTGCCCGCTCGGCCGGCACAGTCCACATCGACAGATAGGCCGAGAACTCCGACCAGGTGGCGCCGGCCACCTCCTCGCGCCGCTGCAGGGTCAGCAGCAGGAACCGGACGTAGGCGCCATGCACCGGGCCGAGCGTGCCTGCAGCTCGCCAGATGGCGCCCACTTCGCCGTCGGTCAGCACCCGGTCGCGCGGCCGTTCCCGGCCCGGCGGCACGAGGCCGGAGAAGGGGTTCGCTTCCACCAGGTTCGCCTTCATGCCCCAGCCGTAGGACGCCCGGGCATAGGCCATGATCCGGTTCGCGCCGATCGGCCCGTTGGTCCGCGCCAGGACGTCCAGGATGGCTGCGGCCTCGACCCGGGTGATGGCGGAGGCAGGACGGTCCAACAGGGGCGCCAAGCTCTTCCTGAGGCGGCGCAGGGCGTCGACCCGGTAGGAGGCCCGCCGCTCCGCCAGCCCGCGCGTCTCCCAGGCGGACAGCAGCGCCTCGAAGGTGAAGGCGACGGCCAGCTTGTCGCGCTTGGCGGTGGCCTCGGCCTCGAGCTGGGCGTTCCGCTTGGCGCGCTTCTCTGCGACCGGATCCCCGCCGCCGCGCACGGCGCCGCGGTGCACCTCCGCCAGGCGCCGCGCCTGGGCCGCGGTGATGGTCGGCCAGTCGCCCAGCGGGTGCCGGCGGACCTTGGGCCCGAGCCGGTACTGGTAGAGGAACACCCGCGCTCCGCCGGCCGTCACGCGCAACCCAAACCCCTTGAGCTGCGTGTCGAAGAACATCACGTCCTTGCGGCCAGCAGGGCAGACGAGGGCGGCCACGACGGCGTCGCTAAGCTTTACCGCGCCCATGCGGACTCATTGCTCGTGGGGTAGCTCGCCAGGACGCGGACTCCTGGCGGACTCCTATATGTAGGTAGGTTGCTGCTTTCCATTGCGGCTAGCTGCGCATGGGTCCGGACGGGTCGTCAACCATTTCAGCAGGGTAGGGGGGTTGCTGCGGCTCGCTGCGGCTTGCTGCCTATGGCGGCCCGCGTTTCCTAATCCTGAGGCCATGGGTTCGAATCCCGTCGGGGACGCCAGCCGCCCGCTGGAGGGCGAATTTGGTTCAGTACACGGGAATATCGCGGTTTCTGAGGCGCCTCCTGTAACGAGGGAGTGTAACAACGTGCACGGACTCTACGGCATGGAAAAACATGGCTGGTGCCGTTGGAAAAATATCCAGGAAGATCGCATAGGCGTCCGTTTGCCTACCGGCACCTCGGCCCTCCTGGGCAGGGTCAGAGGCGGCTATCGATTGGCTCGCTGGCGATGGCCACGGAGGCGGCCACGACCTCGTGCACACGCGCCAGCGCCTCGCGCTCCACGAAGCGTGCCAGGCTCTCCTGCCCGAGCACCGTGCCAATCCGCGCCATGGTGCGCTTGCGCCCGGTGTTGCGCTTCTTCAGGCCCGTCAAGATTTCGGGGCGGTCATACTCCGGGCCGTAGATGATGCGCAGGTACTCGCGCCCCCGCACCTTGATCGAGGGCGCAGTCGTCGAGCCGCGCGGCAGCAGGTCGGGCGCCTTGATGATCAGCCCTTCGTCCCCGGCCGCCGTGATCTCCTCGAACCAGTGGAGCGTGGCGGTCATGCCTTCCTCGTCACCCAGATCGACCTCGCGCCAGTCCGTCCGCACCAGCACGCCGTCCGGATGCCGCGCCAGTCGCTCCGCGATCCGCATGTGCCATGCGGGGCTTTCTGCCGTGAACACGCGACCCTCGACGGCGAGCACATGGAACGGTGCGAACCGCAGGTCCTGGGCGCCAGCATAGGGCGTCACGAACGGCCTGTAGGCGGCGCGGAAGCGCTTCAGGGCCTGGTGGTGCTCCCCGGCACGCGAGCCCAGCGCGGCCGCGTTCTCGACGCCACGGCGCGCCACGGCCTCGTAGGCGAGCATGGTGGCCGTCGTGCTCTCCAGCCCGGCCGAGGCGGTCGCGGCGAAGGTGTCACGGATCAGGCTGCCCGCCTTGGCGTTCCAGGGCAGCATCTCGCCGTCCAGCACGATCCAGTCGGTGGCAAGCTCCTCCCACAGGCCGGAGGCCGTCATCGCCCGCTGTATGGCGCCCAGGATGACACGCTCCTCGTCGCCGTCCTCGAAGAACGGCCGCCCGCTCTTGGAGATGACGATCCCGCTGCGGCCCTCGTCGCCGAACCGCTTGCCGCCGTCGCGGCACACGATGACCTGAGCACGCGAACCCATGTGCTTGAACTGCGCCACCACGGAGCGCACGCCCGCCCTGGCATAGTGCTGGAACGCCTCCTCCGGCCGTTCCAGCCAGCCCGGCATCGACGAGGCCTCCACGGTGGCGGTGGTGGGCGGCAGGGTCACCAGCCAGCGCGGGTCGACCGTGTGCCGCGCCAGCGTCTCGAACGCCGCCTGCATCTGCCCCTGCTGCACAGTGATCGGCCGCTCGCTGTAGCGAGTGGTGATCGCCAGCTTCGAGGTCAGCAGCGCCACCTCAGGCAGGTTGCCGCCGCTGCTCGGAGCCACCTTCGCGATGGGAGGCGCCAGCGGGCGCATGGGCTCGCAGTAGACCTGGGCCGCAGGCGCCGAGACGATCTCGCGCTCCGGCCAACGCAGGGCGGTCAGCGCGCCACCGAACACGCAGCCGGTGTCGACGCAGATCGTGTTGTTGATCCACTCGGCTTCCAGCGTCGGCACGTGGCCGTAGACCACCGCTGCCTTGCCCCGGTAGTCGCGCGCCCAGTCGTAGCGCACGCGCAGGCCGTACTCGTCCGTCTCTCCCGTGGTCTCGCCGTAGGTGCAGAACTGGCGGACGAGCTTGCCGGCCCGGCCCTGCATCTCCTCCCTGACGCCGGCATGGGCGACCGCGAGCTTGCCACCGTCGAGCAGCAGGTGGCTGGTCATGGCCTCGACGAACTTCTTCGCCTCGGTGCGCAACGCCTGGGGTGCCAGGGCGAACTGCTCTGCAGTACAGTCGAAGCCATGCACCAGCGGCACCTTCATGCCGCGCAGGTGGCGTTGCAGCGTCATGTCATGGTTGCCGCGCACCACCAGGGCGGCGCCAGACGCCACCGCGTCCATCCAAAAGGTCAGCACTCCGGGGCTGTCCGGGCCTCGGTCGCAGAAATCGCCCAGGCCGATCAGGCGGCGGCCCTCGGGGTGGCTGACGCGGTGGCGCACCAGGTCATCGCGGCGGTCCGGCTCGACCTCGTAGCCAAGCTGGCCGACCAGGACGAGCAGCTCGTCCATGCAGCCGTGCACGTCGCCGATGATGTCGAAGGGGCCGTGCTCGTCGCGGCGGTCCGTCCACAGCCGCTCGCGCTCGATGCGCACCGCGTCGCGCGCGTCGGCGCCCACCTCGTGCACATGCGCGAAGCCCTCCTGGCGGGCGGACCTGAGCGCGCCGCGCACGTCGCGCATGTGCCGCAAGATCACCCGGCGCGGAGTGCGACGCGGGCTGGTCTCCGCCCGTATGTGGTTGCGCTCGGCGCACACCTGCTCGGGCACATCGAACACGATGGCCACCGCCACGGCGTAGCCCTGCGTCGCCACGTCGATGAACGCCTTGCGATCATCGGGGCGCAGGTTGGTTGCGTCGATCACGCTGAGCAGGCCACGCCGGAGCCGCACGGCCGCCACCTCGCGCATCAGGCGGAACGCATCGGCAGAGGCGTCCATCGCTGCCTCATCGTCGGAGACGATGGCCCGGAACGCATCGGACGAGAGCACCTCGCTGGGCTGGAAGTGCGCGGCGGCAAACGCGCTCTT
>CAXSHI010000275.1:0-5111 GCA_964236755.1 uncultured Acetobacteraceae bacterium | reverse complement strand
GCCGGCGGCAGCGAGGGCGCCGCCGCCGGCCGCGAGCAGGCCGCTCATCGCGGCGCGCCGGCCGAGTTGGAGGCGTGGGGACATGGCATGGGGCTTCCGGGAGCAGGAGAGGTTGGGAACAGCGCCGGGCCTAGCTCGCCGGGCTTAACTCACCGGCGCGACGCGCGGCGCCCGCGACCGCTCCGGCATCGCCTCCGCGGGCATCTGAACGCCGTTGCCGGCCAGCACCGCGATCAGCTCGTCCACCAGCTCCGCGAGGCGCCTCGCCTCGGCGACGCCTCCGAACACGTAGAAATCCGGGCGCGTGATCACGCCCGCGGCGCCCTGCGCGTCGAGAAAGGCGAGGTATTTGCCCTCGACGTCCACGACGAGGTTGTCGCTTGGAGTCGCGGCGTCTCCGAGCGGCGCCGCCGCGACGCCCACCACATGGGCGCCGATGCCCGACAAGGCCCGGAGCTGGTCCGGGCGCAACACGTCCTTCGGGTCCGCATCCCGCAGCACGACGCAGAAGCCGAGGCCCACCACATCGTCCCAGCGCCCTTCGCGTCCGCGGTTCCGCACCGTGCCGTGCGGCGCCAACAGCCCGGCCATCGGCGCCGGGCTGCCATCGGCATCCCGTGCCAGCAGCCCGGCCGTCAGGTGCGGGAAGGGCGGCGGCGGCTCGGCGGTGCCGCCCTTGAACGCCCGGTCCCGCTTCGCCGCTTCCGCTGGGTCGGCGATGCAGATGATGCGGCCGAGGTACACCGCCGCGTCGATCACCGCGCTCACGTGCGGCTTGCGCTCGGCGGTGTAGCTGTCCAGCAGCGCGTCCCCGGCTCGGCCGCGCAGCACGGCGTGCAGCTTCCAGCTCAGGTTCCAGGCGTCGCGGATGCCCGCGCACATGCCTTGTCCCATGAAGGGCGGCATGGTGTGCGCGGCGTCGCCGGCCAGCAGCACGCGGCCGTCGCGCCAGGTCTCGGCGACCAGGGAGCGGAAGGTGTAGATGGTGTGGCGCACCAGCTCCGCTTGGTCCGGCCGGACCCAGCGGTTCAGCAGGCTCCAAACATGCGCCTCGTCCTGCAGGGCCTCAAGCGTCTCGCCCGGCAGCCGCATGAACTCCCAGCGCCGGCACACGCGGCCGTTGTGGACCCCGCCCGGCACCATGGTCGTCGGCCGCTCGGGGTTGCAGTACTGGCCGCAGTCCGGGATGTCGAGCGTGACGCCGGGGTTCAGCGTCATGTCCACGACCAGCCAATCCGCCTCGAACCCGCGATCCTCGCGCCCGATGCCCAGGGCTTCCCGCACGGGGCTGTTGGCGCCGTCCGCACCCACCAGGTAGCGGCACCGCAGCGTGCGGGCTTCGCTGCCTTCAAGCTTCTGCAGCCGAACCTCGACATGGTCGCCGCGGTCGGCGCAGTCCAAGAATTCCCATCCCAGGTGGAGGTCGATGCCTGGCTGCTTGCTGTTCTCGGCCCGGAACTCCGCCTCCAGGCTTGGCTGATGAACGAAGTTGACCTCCGGGCCGCCTGAAACCGACTCGCGGGTCCAGTCGATGGAAAGCAGCTCCTCCCAGTCCGCGTTGAACCATTGGTAAAGCGGCGCCGGCTGCGACACGCGGGCCAGGCCGCCGCCCATGCCGATCGCGTGCAGGATGCGGGCCGCCTCATGGTCCACGCACACCGCCCGCGGCAGGGCGTAAGGCTCGGACCAGCGTTCGACCACCGCGACCCGGTGACCTTGGCGCCCCAGCATGAGGGCGAGGACCTGGCTGACCGGCCCATAGCCGATCTGGACGACGTCGTAGAGGGGCTCATGCGGCACGGCCATTTCCTTCGATCTCTTGGTTTCGTGCTGTTTCGCTCCCTTGCGCCGGCAGTCCGGCATGAAGCGGCGCACGCTCTGCCGGGCCGCCAGCACGGGGGCGAGGTCAGTCCATGGCGGCGGCGGGAAGCTGCGGCTCGGCCGATGCCTCGTGGTTGAAGGCGAAATCCTTGGGCGGCTCGGGTCCCCAGAGATAGAAGCTGTTCTCGATGGGGTGCGACTGGCCGTTCCAGTCCATCTCGACCGGGATGTAGTCGATGTCGCAGGAGTATTCGCTGTAGCTGCCCCAGGGGTCGCGCACGTAGTGGAAGTAGTTGGAGCCGAGCACGTGACGCCCGAGGCCCCAGCCTTTGGAATAGCCGCTGTCGGCCATGGTCATCGCGCCGAGGCCGATGTCCTGGATGGACGGCACGTCCCAGCTGCAATGGTGCAGGCCCGGCGCCTCGGACTTGGCGAAGGCGATCATGTGGTGGTCGCTGCCGTGAATGCCGTGCATGAAGGCGATGACGCCGCCGGACTCGTCCGACAGCCGCAGGCCGAGCACGTCGCCGTAGAACTTGACCGATGCCGGAACGTCGCGCACGAAGGCCAGGATGTGCGCCAGCCGCCGGGGGCGCACGTCCGGCGTCGTGCCCCGGATCGGCGCCCCGCGCCGGCCGGGTCCTGCGACCAGGTGCTCGACACCGGACTTCGCGTTCGGCGAGGACTTCTCAGCCACCCGCAGCTCCACCAGCAGGCCGTTGCAGTCCTTGAACCAGATGCCGTTGCTTTCGAAGCCGGGCGGCGGATCGAGCCGCTCGATGCCGGCCTGCTGCAGCCGGTCCTGGAACCGTGGCACGTCGTCCTCGAAGATGCCGAACGACAGGTGGCCGAGCGCCTTCCTCGGTCCTTCGCTGAGCCGTCCCCACCGGTGCGGGTGGCCGAAGGTGTAAAGGCCGAGGCCGCCCCCCTCCTCGCGCACGTCCAGGCCGAATTTCATGTAGAACCGCCGCGCCTGCTCCAGGTCGGGCACGGCCATGTTGAAGCAGTCCATCGAGTGGGCGCCGAGCGCGTCGGGACGCCGCGTGGGCGCGATGTAGTGTCCGATCTGTGTCATAGTTGCCTCCCCCGCCCGCGGCGCCTTGCCGGCGCCGCCGCTTCTTGAAACGTTGGCCCGCGCGCCTGACCCGGCGCGCGTCAGGCGGCCGCGTGCGCCGCGCTCTCGACCCCGACTGCGCCCTGGTCCGCGACCGGGTTGCGCAAGGTCCCGATCCCCTCCAGCTCGACCTCGCAGACGTCGCCGGGCTTCATCCACAAGGGCGGCTTGCGCGCGAGGCCCACGCCCGCCGGCGTGCCGGTCACGATGACGTCGCCTGCCTCCAGGGTGAACGCCTCGCTGAGCACGGCGACGAGGGTAGCCACGTCGAACACCAGGTCGTCGGTCGAGGCGCTCTGCACGGTCTCGCCGTTCAGCCGCGTTTGCAGCCGCAATCCCCGGCAGCCCGGCGGCAGCTCGTCGGCGGTGACGAGCCATGGGCCAAAAGCGCCGGTGCCGTCGAAGTTCTTGCCCACCGTCCATTGCGGCGCCTTGAACTGGTAGTCGCGGATCGAGGCGTCGTTGAATAGCGAGTAGGCGATGACGTGCTCAAGGGCCCGCGCCTTCGGGATGTCGTGCCCGCCCTGGCCGATGACGGCGACGAACTCGCCTTCGTAGTCGAGTTGCTCGGACACGCGCGGGCGGACGATGGGCGCGCCATGGCCGATCAGGCTCGAATTGAAGCGGCCGAACACCGTGGGGTAGTCCGGCACCTTGAACCCGCTCTCGGCGGAATGGTCGGCGTAGTTGAGCCCGATGCAGATGATCTTGCCCGGGGCGGGAAGCGGGGGCAGCAGCTCGACGGCGGCGAGGTCGATTTCCGGGCCTGCAAGCAGGCTGCGGCCGGCGGCGAGAAGGTGCTCGCTTCCCCGCGCGACGAGGCTGGCCAGGCTGCCGGGATGCCTGCTGTCCGTGGTGGCGAAGCCGCGGAAGGGACCGTTCCCTTCGACGGCGGCAAGGCCCTCGACGCCGTTCCGCCGGTATGCCGCAAAGCGCATGCGTGCCCCTCCTTTGCTCGGTTCCCGCCATTTCTCGCGGCGAGCTTGACGTTTAAATGCTCGCAGGAAACCTACGAGTCAACAGAAAATCTATTTTCAGCTCAGATGTGGTTTTTCTGCTCAATGGGCGGTAGGCTCGTGCCATGCCCCGCATCGCCCCTGTCAGCTCCAGCCTTACCCAGGACGCCTACGAGCGCCTCCGCGCCGACCTGCTGGCCTGCCGGCTGCAACCCGGCGGGCGGTTGCGGATCAACGAGTTGTGCCAGACTCTTTCCGTCAGTCTTAGCGCCGTGCGGGAAGCGTTGTCGCGGCTGACGTCCGAGGGCCTGGTCGTCGCTGAGCCGCAGCGCGGCTTCCACGTCGCCCCGATCTCGGCGGACGAGCTGCGCGACCTCACGGCGGTGCGCGCGCAGATCGAGGGGCTGTGCCTGGAGCGTGCGGTCGCCGTGGGCGACGTCGGCTGGGAGTCGCAGCTCGTCGCCGCGTTCCACCGCCTGTCCCGTACGCCGGAACGCGAGCCGGATGATCTGGAACGCATGGGCGAGGCGTGGTCAGCGGCCCACGCCGCCTATCACGAGGCCCTGGTCGCCGCCTGCGACAGCCCGTGGCTGCTGCGGCTGCGGGCGATCCTCTACGCCCAGAGCGAGCGCTACCGGCGCCTCTCGGTTCCGCTCGCCGAGGTCGCGCGCGATCTCAACCGCGAGCACCAGGACCTCATGGAAGCCGCCCTTGCTCGTGACGCCGGACGCACCAGGGCGCTCATGGCGCAGCACATCGATCTCACGACCCGCGTGCTGCTGGACCAGTCCTGGCCGGCGGGCGCATCGCCAGCTTCCAGCCGACGCAACGCGCGGACGGACGCCATAGCCGAGTCCATCGGCACCGCGGCGTAACCGTATGTCCGGGGACGCCGCGCGGGAAAATCCGGCGAACGCGAGGCGGGGTTCCGGGGGTGCGAGCTGTCTGTGGACCGTGGCCTGCTGTTCTGCGCTCTGTCGTTGTTTTCTGGCCGCGACATTAGCCTCTGAAACGGCAGCAGCGACCCGGCCGAGCCTGCTGGGTTCGCAGCCGCTCCGCTTCGGGTAGGCCTTGTGACCACTCTTTGCACGTATCCCGAACTTGACCCTCCGCTGCGGTGGCTCTTCTGCGCTTTGATATTGGTGGCGAATTCGGTGTGGCTTTGTTAGGCCGCGAGCGGGTGCAGCTGCGCAAAGGCGGAGTGTCGTGTTTGCGCTTTT
>CAXSHI010000274.1:0-5168 GCA_964236755.1 uncultured Acetobacteraceae bacterium | reverse complement strand
GTCCTGTCCGGCGTGCGTCGGCTTGGTAACGCACCCCGACCAGAAAGCGCATAGCCCGGTTTGCCGAATAGACGATGCGGCTTTCGGCGCATGAACTCGGGCTCGATCTGGCCGGCCAACCTGCGGGACGCGCAGGTAGCTGACGAAGCGGGGCGGGGCAGGGACCATCCCCGGAGACTGGCGGCGGGTGTATCACTCTGTCGAACGACCGTTCGACAGAGTGATACAACACTAAAGACCTATCTATGCAAATACTAAAGAATTGATTGTCTCCTGAACTTTTGCTACAAGTGAATCTATTGTGAATGGTTTTGTTAGAACTTGCATGCCGGGATCCATAAGATTATTGCCTACAGCCGCACCCCCAGCATATCCGGTCATAAATAATACCTTAAGAGTAGGACGAAGCTGGCGTGCTGCATCAGCAAGCTGCCGGCCGTTCATTCCTCCAGGCAGGCCCACGTCGGTTAACAGGAGATCAATGTGGGTTTTGGTTTCTAGAATGTGCAGCCCCGAGCGACCGTCTACGGCTTCCAGCACCTTGTAGCCAAGATCCGAGAGCACTTCGGTAACGATCATGCGCACGGGCGGTTCGTCCTCAACCACTAACACGACGTCTTGTACCAGCAACGGTGGAGATGCCGCTGTGTTGTTTATGCTCTCACCATCTACTGCACCGAAGTGACGAGGAAGGTAGATCGTCACTGTCGTACCATGCCCTTCCTCGCTGGCCAGATGCACACACCCGCCTGATTGCTGGACGAACCCATGAACCATTGACAAGCCGAGGCCCGTTCCCTGCCCAAGAGGCTTGGTTGTAAAGAAAGGATCGAAGGCGCGCGTAAGTACGTCTGGATTCATGCCCATTCCAGTGTCGGAGACCGACAGGGCCATGTAGTCACCAGGTGGCAGAGCTCCCAGTGACGCGTCCTTGAACGCTCCACGTCGATCCGGAAGGATGATGGTTGCCGTCTCAATCATGATGCATCCACCATCGGGCAAAGCATCTCGCGCGTTGATAATTAGGTTTAGCAACGCGCTTTCGAGTTGGTTTGGGTCGCACAGGATCGACCAAGCCTCGCTTGCCAGCTTGGTCTCGATCTGGATCGAGGGCCCCACCGTGCGGCTGAACAGGTCCACCATACCGCCGACCAGCCGGTTCGCGTTCGTGGGCTTGGGATCGAGTGTCTGACGGCGTGCAAAGGCCAATAGGCGCTGAGTCAACGCTGCCGCACGGTTGGCCGAGCCAAGCGCGGTATCGATGTAGCGTCCAATTTCCGCCGTGCGTCCCTGTGCCACGCGGATGCGTATCAGCCCGAGGCTACCGGTGATGCCAGCCAGCAGGTTGTTGAAGTCGTGGGCCAGACCCCCGGTTAATTGGCCGACCGCTTCCATCTTGTTCGACTGGCGCAACGCCTCGTCGACGTGCTCTCGCTCCTCCGCCGCAATCCGCAACTTATCATGCGCTTCAACAAGTTCTCGGGTGCGCTCAATCACCCTCGTCTCCAGTACCTCGTTGGAGCGAAGCAGCGCTTCCTCGGCTATTTTGCGTTCTGTGATGTCGGTCACGATGCCGAGCAAGTGAGTGGGAGGTGTATTATCACTCTCGCCAATCGCCCTGCCCTGCGCCTCAATCCAGCGCAAGATACCATCGTTCTGGCGGAGAATGCGGCATTCAAAGCGCCACTCCGTGTTGGTGTCCGCTGCTTCGCGGAAAGTACTCGTGACACGTTCGCGATCTTCCGGCAGCACATGATCCAGGAAGGTATCTAGTCCCCATTCCGGCGGTGGTTCGGCGTAGCCGAATATCTGCATAGTTCCAGGTGTACTGGTAGCAGTGCCGCTCACCAAATCAAAGTCCCAGCTTCCCGACTTGCCGGTTTCGAGGGCGAGGCGAAGTCGTTCTCCCCCGTCGCGCATCTCCCGGATGACCCGCAAGCGATCCACCGCTGCAGCAAGAAGATTGGCATAGCCGCGTAGGAACGTGACATTGGCGTCGGTAAAATGGCGCGGTGTGCGGCTGTCGATCTGCAGAACGCCGAACGCCTGCCTACCCTGGCTACCGATGATGGCCACGTTAGCAACAGCCCTGACCCCGTTCTCGGTCAGGAAAGGCGGGTAATTGAACCTTGCTTCTGTCTCGATATCAGGAGAAATCATCGGCTCTCCTGTCTTCAAGGCGTAACCTTCCGAGGTGTGCTCCGTCACCTGGATCTTGATTGCGCCGACGACACCGGGTTTCCAACCTACGCCCGCCCGCACCAGTAGAGCCTTGCCGTCCGCTTGTAGCTCCATAACCTTGGCAAGGTCGGTGCCCAGCGCTTCGCCTATGAGGCGGCATGCCTCAGTAAGAATTTCGTCAAGACTGTCAGACTTGAGGGCAAGTTCCCCAAAACGGGCCAAAATCGTTTGCTGTCGCAACAACTCAATGTTGTCAGTCTCTTGCGAGTCGTTCAAGGCGCACACTCCGTTGCAGAATCAAATACGGTGTAGTCGTGCCGTCACACCGGCTGCTTCATCACGAAACGGAAGCTCACCTTCCAAAGCGCGAAGATTTCTACTTAAGCGTGCAAACTGCAGAATGCTAGGTAAACTTTTGGTTGCAAATAATATTATATATGCAATTAAAGGCGGCAGCCCAGTAGCATGACCCATCACCGGACGTGGTCATCCCACTACGCATCTCTGCGGTGCCGAGCGCCGACGGCCCCGCTGCCTAGACCTCGCGAGACCACCATATCCGGGCTCAGTGACTGCGAAGCTATGCATTTTAGCCACTTGGCGAGGCCACCCCATTTCGTACTTCCATCCGTCGGAACACAACGGAACCGTCTGAAAGCATGCGCCAATTGACGTCATGCTCGTTCAACCAGAAGGCATAGCGTCGAGTGTCACGTAGACACCTCAATAGGCGAACGGGCCAGAAACATTACCGTCCTCAAAACGTGGCGGACAACTGTGGGATACCCAATGTTTATGGGATGCATTCTGTGGACGGGAAAAACAGCCCTCTGACGGCGGACGCCGGAACTGCCCAAAAAACGGACGATTATGATATAATTTAATGAAATTAACAACATTATTACCGCTTCCGGCTTAGCGTTGTTTAAATAACAACCAACGCCTTGCCCTCTAGATTACACGTTAACTAACGATTTGTCGGTAAGTATGATAGAACGATTCGAATGCTGCTCGGTGATCGCCTGTCGTATGGAGATGAAACCCTCAACACCACGGTCAGCAGCTTTCCACGGCGGTCAGGCAGCGTGACGGATCTTTATGGTTGCACCAGGATCGCCTCGGCAACCCCTGGCTATCCTCTCGAAAATGTGAATACATGAACGGTCGGCACTGCCGATCGGTCGTATCGCTTCTGTAGGTGCAGGGTGATGCCAACAGGACGTCTCACTCATGACCAAAGGCATGCCACCAGTGCTCACGGAGGAACTGGATGATAATCCAGCGAATAGAGATACCATGCTTGAAACAGTTCCTCCCGCAATCCCACGGTACACCCGCCGCCTGTCCGACAAGATCTTCGTAGCATTTCACCAAGCCTGCGACACCATCGAGCTGGACGTGGCAGAGCAGCTTCTCGGAATCCTGGAGAAGATGATGAGCAAGCGCCACACCACCAACGACGGCAACTGGCGCCACAACATGGATAACCTGGTCACTGCTTTCCAGCGGCTCTGGCACCTTCGCCACTTGGAGGGCTGAGCGTTCCTGTTCTGCGAGCTTGTGATGGAAACATGACCAGCCAAGACGATCAGGCATCGTCCAGTCTGGTCAGTGGAGATGGTCCGTGACCCAGCCGGCACCCCGACATGACGCTCCTACCTTCCTGCCCAGCACAGGCAGCCTTGCACGCAAGCTCTCGCTGTTCGTGCCGCTGTCCGACGCCGACCGGCAGGCGCTCGATGCCCTGACCACCACGGAAGAGGCCTTCCGCGCCGACACCGACATCGTGTCGGAAGGCATGGCGCCACGATCGGTGTTCCTGCTGCAGGACGGCATGGCGGTGCGCTACCGCGCCCTGCCGGACGGAGGGCGCCAGATCATGACCTTCCTGATCCCCGGCGACCTGTGCGACCCGCACATGTTCCTGCTCAGAAAAATGGACCACTCGATCGGCACCCTCACGCCCGTTCGCATCGCAGCCCTCTCGCGCGAAGGGCTGATGAACATCTTCGCCACCCATCCCAGGATCTCCGCCGCCCTGTGGCAGAGCTCCCTGCAGGAGGAGGCGATGCTGCGCGAGCGCATCGTCTCGCTCGGCCGCCGCGACGCCCGCGGCCGCATCGCCTACCTGCTGTGCGAGCTGCTCTGGCGTCACAGCGCAATAGGCTTGGCCAAGGGCGAGGCATATCACCTGCCTCTGACCCAGACCGAACTGGGCGACGCGCTTGGCCTGACCCCGGTCCACGTCAACCGCGGGCTCATGGAGTTCCGCAAGCGTTACCTGATCGCGATGGAGCATCGCCTGCTCAAGGTCCTCGACGTCGCCGGCCTGCAGGGCATCGCCGGCTTCGACAAATCCTACCTGCACTTCGATGGCGCATCAGCGGACGTCATCCGGTACTTTGATCGGCTGGAGAATAGACAGGCACGTAATCCGGTCAATGATCGTAAAGCTGCTTGGTCTGGGGTCTAAGAAGCAAGCGAACGAGGCTGCGGGTCAGATGCACAACTCAAGATTTTCGGAAAAGGGACACCATGTCGTCCGGTTGAAAAAGTTCGGCGGCATTAGCTGCCTGGGCAATGACAGCAAGCCAGCTCTTGCGCCCTCCGGATGGAGCAAGGCCGTCAACAAACTCGGGGCCAGCGAATGCGGATACGCCGCGGTCGCTACGGACAATGCCGGGTCCGTCGATAGTCCCGGAAAAGCCATCCTTGAGGACCAATACGACGCCCCGCCCGATTAAGGCGAAGACGCTCTCGATCTCTGCCTGGCCTGTCGCCACACCGTCCAACTCTTCCACTTGACCGCACTCCAGCTCGTGTAGCAGCCAGTCCATAGCAAACTACACAACTCAAGACTCTCGGCTCTAGCACCGGTCGTTGATCGCCTTCGGCAATCCCGTTCCATAAGTCTGATCCGAAACTTGCCGTTCGCGTCGCCACACACCAACCCAATCAGCACGTGATAATCCGGTTTATCACGTGCT
>CAXSHI010000273.1:0-5260 GCA_964236755.1 uncultured Acetobacteraceae bacterium | reverse complement strand
CAGGCGGCGGCGATGCCGACGGCGAACAGCGCGTCAAACCAGGTGGCGCC
The DNA here is from genome assembly GCA_964236755.1 of uncultured Acetobacteraceae bacterium. Taxonomy (GTDB): domain Bacteria; phylum Pseudomonadota; class Alphaproteobacteria; order Acetobacterales; family Acetobacteraceae; genus CAHJXG01. The sequence continues at coordinate 5,210 of CAXSHI010000273.1, read as the reverse complement.
CCAGGCGCGCAGCGGCGCGAGGCCCGGCGGCAGCGGCACGGCGCCGAGCACGGCGCAGGCGAGCGCGGCGGCGGCGCCGAGGCGGCGGTCCCGGATGGCGAGGCCGAACAGGAGGTAGAACGCGGCCTCGTGCACCAGGGTCCAGGCGACGCCGAGGGGCGGCGGCGGGCTGCCCGGGACGAGCAGCAGGATGGGCAGCAGGGCGCCGGGGCCGGGCATGGCGTCCCAGCCATGGGCGGCGGCGGCGATGGTCAGAAGGGCTATGGTGGCGGCCCAGTAGGGCGGGTAGATGCGGGCGGCGCGGCGGGCGGCGTAGCGGGGGAGGGCGCCGGGCCGGCCGAGGTCGCCGCCGTGGACGTGGAAGATGATGAAACCGCTGAGCACGAAGAAGAAATCGACGCCCGCGTGGCCGAAGCCGGCGAGGCCAGCGGCCGGGAGGTGGCCCAGGTATTGCGGCAGGGCGAGGGCGCGCTCCGCATGGTACAGGACGACGAGCAGGGCGGCGACGCCGCGCGCCGCCTGAAGGCCGAGCAGCGTGCGGGGCACAGGCGTCTCCGGAAGGGTGCGCCCAGCATGCTGCGTGTCTCAAATTATTGCAAGTGTCGTGCGTTTGGGATGTCGTTGCGGTTATGGGAAGGTTATGGGACGGGAGGGCCGGGGAGGGTGTCGGCAGGAGTTGACGGCGGCTGGCCCGGCGGCGGCTCCAGGAACCGGACCATCAGCGCCTCGTCGGCATAGCCGGCGGCGGTTTTCAGCGCCCGAGGCTCCAGGCCGTAGCGGGCGAAGCCGAGGCGTTGGTAGAGGGCGATGGCGGCGGCCCCGTCCACCACCGACAGCGTCACCTGCTCCACGGTGCCGCGCGCGGCGTCCAGGAGGGCGGCGACCAGGGCGGTTCCGACGCCGTGCCGGCGGCTGCCGGGTTCGACGTAGAAGCCCCACAGGGTGCCCTTGTGGGCGTCCTTGGGGCCGGTCTCCCGGCGGAGGCCGACCATGCCGACGATCCGCGCGCCGTCATAGGCGCCGAGCACAAGGGAGGAGGCGAGCCGGGCCGCGTGGGCGTCGAGCGGCCTCGACGCTTCCAGGGCGTGGACGGAGCCGAACGCTTCCGGCGCGGTCTGGAGGGCGGACAGGCGGATGGCCCGGTAGTCCTCGGCGTCCGGGCCGCGCAGGGGGCGCACGGTGACGGTGTTCGGCATGGCGGCGCTACGGGGCCGTTTGGCGGGCCGGGGCGCGGCGGGTCATGCGAACGCCAGGCTGAGCGTGACGATGAGATCGGGGGCGGCGGCAAGGGCGAGCTGGTCGCCGGGGCGGTGCGTGGCCACCTCGGCGTACTCGCCGCCGGTGGGACGGCGGTAGGCGTCGAGCGCGCGGCGGTGGAGGTCCACGATCCACAGCTCGGGGATGCCGGCGCGGGCGTAGAGCGGGAGCTTCACCGTTTGGTCGAAGCGGAGGGAGCTATGGGCGACCTCGACCAGGAGCAGGACATCCCTGGGGCCGGGCCGCTTGCCCTTCGCATAGAAGTCGGCGCGCGGGCGGAGCACGGCGAAGTCGGGCTGCGGCTCGTTGAGGCGGTCGAGGCGGACCGGGTTCTGCACGGACACGATGGCCCGGGTTCCGCAGGCCATCACCAAGGCCCGGTTGAGGCCGTTCACGGTGGCGGCGTGGCCCTGGCCGATGGGCGCCATGTCGATGATCTCCCCGTCGATCAGCTCGACCCGGTCGTCCTCGCCGAGGATGCCGGCGTCGGCCATCCGGTGGTAGGCGTCCACGTCCAGCTTGTGCCGGGTCGGCATGATGGCGTCGTCCATGGTGCGTCCTTTCCCTGCTGAGCATGGCATGGCGGGGGCGCCGGGGCGAGCGTCCGCGCGGGCGGCCTGGACGGCGGCTATGGGCCGGCGGTGTCCTGCCCGCCGGGGGTGATGCCTTCGTAGATCAGGGCCACCGGGATCCCGATGCCGATCTCCGGGAGGGCGAGGGTGTCGTCCCCGGCCAGCCCGGCAGCGGTGAACGGCTCGCCGGCGCGGTCGCGAAACAGGACGGTGACGGCCACGGCGTCCGGCTCGACGATGACGTAGCGGCGGATGGAGGGCACGGCCCCGTATTCGCGCAGCTTGGTGATGCGGTCGGTGTGGACGGAGGAGGGGCTGACGACCTCGAACACGACGACGGGGTTGGGGACCAGGCGGTCCCGGCCGCGGAACGGCGTGCCGGTGACGACAGCGTCGGGGTAGCGCACGGTATCGCCCACCGTGGCGACGCCGGCGTCCGGGCCGAGCGGCTCGCAGCCCGAGCCGGCCAGGCGGTTCGCGAGCTGGCGGTTGATGTTGCGGATGACGCGGCTGTGGCCGAGGCTTCCGCCCGTCATGGCGACGGGTTGGAAGCCGTCGAACTCGTGGCGCGCGTCCTGGGTTTCGGCCCAGTCGAAGAACTCTTGCCGGGTCATGGCTTTGCGGAGGGCGATGCTCATGGGGCGAGCGTAGCATCGGCGGCGGGGGATGGGGATGGGTTTTTGGAGCAAGGGGGCCGAGACCTGTGCCGACCGTGCCGTGCGAGGCGCCAGGCCGGGGTGCCTCGCCTGCCGGCTGGCCGTCCGCCACGCCTGGCGGGCCGGAGGCTGGGCCGGCACCGGGCGCGCGCTCGGCGCCTCGCGTCCCTGCCGCCCCGTCAGCCCCGCTTCACCTTGCGGCCACGCGGCGCAGGCTCCGGCGGTGGAAACGCCAGCACCTGACCCATGGTCCACGGGTTCTCCACCGGAAACCGGCTGATCGCGATGCCGGTCTCGATGGCGGCGTTCTGACGGGCGGCGGGATAGGCCGCGGCGTACAGGTCCGGCATGTGCTGCCGCATTCCAGGCTCGTCCTCGATCAGGAACCCGATTTCCTGCCTTTGCAGGTTGATGGTCGGGAGCCAGCTTCGCGTGACCTTGTCCGGCCGCATGGTGATTTTGAGCATGTGCTGCAGCAGGAGGACCATGGCGCTGCGGAATGCGGCTTTCTTGCCGCGGGCCATGTCGGTCAGGTACTCGGCAAGGGAGTGCCGGTCGATTTGGTCCAGCCGGCCGGCGCGCAGCAGGCCGGCCTGCTGCAGCATCCAGCCGAACTCGTCCTTGTCGTAGAGCGCGCGTGCGGTGGCGTTCGGCACTGTCTCCGGCCAAGCCGCCACGTCCTTCGATCCCGCGGTTGACATGCTCGCCACCTCGTCCGCGCGCGTCATAGCATGTGGATGATGACGGCGCGCAGCGGTCGCGGCCCGCCCCTGCTGATGCGCCCCGGCACCGCTCAAGACTTCGTGCCGGACTTCACCAGCTTCTGCGCCAGTGGCCGGCGGTGCGCCCTCGATTACAGGCCCGCCGCTTGGTTCGTCTCGCCGAAGACGATCCCCTCGTAGATCGCGGCGACCGGGATCTCGATGCCGACTTCGGGGAGGTGAAGCGTGGCACCCTCGGCCAGCCCGGCGGCCCGGAACGCCTCGCCTTCGTGGTCACGGGACAGGACGGTGACGGCCACCGTGTCCGGCTCCACGATCACGTAGCGGCGGATCGTCGGCACGGCCTGATATTCGTGCAGCTTGACGATGCGGTCGATGCGGATGGAGGTCGGGCTGATGACCTCGAACACGACCACGGGGTTTGGAACTACGCGGTCCTCCCTGCCGAATTTCGTGCAGGTGACGACGGCGTCGGGGTAGCGCACGGTGTCGCCCACCGTGGCAACGCCGGCGTCGGGGCCGAGCGGCCTGCAGCCGGTGCCGGCCAGGCGGTTGGCGAGCTGGCGGTAGATGTTGCCGATAAGAAGGCTGTGGCCGAGGGTCCCGCCCGTCATGGCGACGGGTTGGACGCCATCGAACTCGTGGCGCGTGTCCTGGGCTTCGGCCCAGTCGAAGAACTCTCGCTGGGTCATGGGCTTGCGGAGGGCGACGGTCATGGAGCGAGCCTAGCATTGGCGGCGGGAGGTGGGTCAGGGTTTTTTGAGGCCGGGACCCGTGCCGAACGTGCGGCGTGAGACGCCGGATCAGCCGGACGTGTTGAGTTTCCTTGCCAGGGCGGATGAACGCTCCGCATCGCTCTACCCCGCGGAGAACCGGCACGGCTTTGCCGTGTCGGCGCTGCTTGCGGCCGACGTGCAGTTCTTCGTGGCCCGGCGGGACGGGCACGCCCTGGGATGCGGCGGCTACATGCTTCTGCCGGGGCAGACGGCGGAGATGAAGCGCCTGTTTGTTGATCCGACCGCGAGGGGGCAAGGCGCGGGGGGCGCCATCGTCCGGGCCATTGAGCAGGCCGCCGCCGGGGAAGGGGTTCGGACGTTGTTCTTGGAAACGGGCATCAGGTCGTTTGAGGCTTTGCGACTGTATGGGCGTCATGGCTTTGCCAGGTGCGGGCCTTTTGCAGGCTATCGGTTGTACCCGTTGAGCGTTTTCATGGTGAAGCCGCTGGGGTGAAGCGGACGGGCGTTTGGGGCGGCAACGGGTCGCAGCCGGCCCGCCTCAGGCCGGCTCCGGATGGACGTCGATGCCGATGCCGTCGAGGATGGCGTGCTGCTGGCTTTGATTGATCCTCAGCCGGGCGAAGCTTGCAAGGTGCAGCAGGTTGAGGCCGCTGATGTCCGCCCCGCGGAGATCGGCCCCTGCCATGTTCGCATGGGCAAGGGCGGCCTGGAACAGGTCGCAGTCGCGCAGAACGGCATCGGTGAGGTCGGCGGAGGTGAGGTCAGCCTCGCGGAAGCGGCTGCCGGTCAGGTCACATCCCGCCAAGCGCGCCTCGCTGAGATCGGCCAGCTCGAAGTTGCAGTTCCGGAAGGTGGCGCGCGTTGTGACCAGCTTTCGGCTGTAGGCATGGCTGAAGTCGGCTTTTTGGAACCGTGCCCCTCGCAGGATGCACTGGTCCATCTCGACGCAAAAAAGGTCGGACCGGTCGATCCCGCACAATGACAGGTCGCATTTCACGAAGCGCGCGTTCCGCAGATTGCTGAAGGCGAAGGCGCAGCCCTGGGCGTTGTCCCCGCGGGCGCCAAAGACGCATTCGTCGTAGGCTGCGTCGTGGAGGTCGGCATGCGAGAAGCGGCAGCGCACGAACCGGCAGCGGACAAAATTTGCCCCGGCAAACTGGGTGCCGGAACACTGCGCATCTTGGAACAGGCAATCGGCGAAGGTGGCATCTTCGTAAGCGTGCGACCGACGCATCTTGACTGGCAGGGTTTGCTCCGAAGCGGTCC
>CAXSHI010000272.1:0-5296 GCA_964236755.1 uncultured Acetobacteraceae bacterium | reverse complement strand
GTGCGCGCCACCTCCACCGTCGGCCGGCTCGTGTAGTGGTCGAACGCGACCCAGGCGATCCGCCCGGGGTCGTAGCCGTCCATCCCGCCCTTGCCGCGCCGCGCCCGTCCTATCTCGGCCTCGACATGGAGCATGGTCGAGGACACGGCGTCCCTGTGCGCCTGGGCGATCATATTGCGCTCCGCCTCGGTCGGCGCCATCGCCCAGGCCAGGCTGACCGATTTGTCCGCAGACCAGCACAGGTCGATGTAGGCAACCCGGGCGCGCGTCGCCGATAGCCCCCCCAGCAGGGAGCCGAGCCGCACCTCGCCCCCGTCCGCCCGCCGCCCGGCCATCAGGTTGGCCAGGGTAGCGGGCGACAGCGAGACTTGCGCTGCCTCCGTCTCGGGCACGCTGTAGAGTGCGAGAAACCTGGAGCGCAGCGCCCCTGCCCGCTCCTCCGGCAGCGCTGCGCCGTCGTCAGCCCGGCACCCGGCCAGCACCCTGCCGATCTGCTCGGCGTTGGGTGCCCGCGACGGGTCCAGGCCGAGCTCGTCGGCGAGCGCGCGCGTCTCGCGTTGCGTCTGCTTGCCAGCGATCGCCGCCCCGTCCGCTCGGTTGCCAGCCAGGATCTGGCTGATCTCCTCCACGGTCGGCGTACGGCTCGGATCCAGCCCGAGCAGCCTGGCGAGGGCCGGGTCCATGTCCTGGCGCGGCGTGGCCGTGGTGACCTCGTGGGCACCCGATCCGCTGGCGGGTGTCAGACCGCGCTGGTAGTACTCGGCCAGCGCCGCCTGTGCCGCGGAGACGGTTTGTTCCAGCAGGTGGAGGGCCATCGCCAGCGCCACCGAGGGAGCGCAGGCTGCCCCGACACGGTAGGTCGCTACCACGTCGATCTACCGCACATCGGCCAACGCCAACGCCATCCGCTCTCCCACCTCGGCTCCCACGTCGGCGGGAAGGTTGGCCATCGAGGTACCGATCCTTCGCAGCAGACCGGCCTGCTCGCCCAGGTGCCCCACGATGTGCTCCAGCAGGATCGCAAGGTTCTTTTCAGGCGCGACCTCCACCGTGGTCGCCGCCAGAACGGCGCGCAGAAGCTCGGTGTGGACTGCGGCGACCCCGACGAGCTGGGTCAGGCCCTGTTGCATCTGCGCCATGGACTGTTGCAGGACAGCCACCTCGCTCGACACGCCACCGCTCGCAGAGGCGGCTTCGCTCCCGCCCGCCCCAGCTGCTCCGCCGGTTTTGCGCCGGGCCATCAGGACTGCCTCTCAGATTTGATGGGAGCAACATACATCGGCGGGCGTGGAAAAGCTGCAAAAAATGCACCAATGGTGCCTTGGTCTGCTAAGACTGCTTTCCAACCTAAACCGCGACGGAATTCTCCGCCTTCGCAGCGGTTTTTGCCGCGCATTGCCGCTGGCTTCTTAGTTAAGCTAACATTCTACTGGGAGGAAAAGATGCGATGGCGGCAAAGCGGAAGACTCCCGGTGGTGTGCGCCAGCTGACCAAGTTGATGGAGGAGGCCGGCTCCGGCGGCCGGGGCCGGCACTCGCCCCTGTATCAATGGATGCAAGCCAATTACGACGACTTCGCTGCCATGCTCGCCGACAGTAGGCCGAGCTGGAACAAGATCGCGGCCGGCTTTGCCGCGATGGAGCTGCACGATGGCCAGGGTAGACCGCCAACCGGCGAGTGCGTTCGGAAAACCTGGTGGAGCGTCCGGCAGGCCAGGGCAAAGGCGGAGGCGGCCAATTACTCGAAGGTCCCCCAGCCTTTGGCCCCCGGCGAAGTCGCTCTCGGCGTCCGCCTCGCCCCGGTGTCGGAGCCCAGCCCGGTCAATGTGCAGACTCGGGTGTCCTTCAAGCGTCACCCCGAAACGCTGTCAGACACGGTAGCGACAAATCAGGATCGGCCTGCGGCAGAGTCGATCTTGGCTCCACCCGCGTTTGTCGCACGCAACACTATGGCCGATCCGGCCCGCTTGATTCTGAATGGAAAGGATGGCGACGGGCTAGCTCATGAACACCTGCCGTCGGATATCGTGTCTCCGCCTTCGATGACGGACCAGATGGCGCCCGGAGTGCTTACCGACCTGGGGCAGGGGCCCAATAAGATCGGGGCAGCGCAGACTGGACCGTCTGCGGATATCGAACCTGCAGCACCGGCTCCCACCTCGGAAGCAGCGGAGGCGTTGCCAGATCCGTTACCGATCCCCCCGGCAACGCTTGCACCTGATCTGACGGCAGACCCGATGATCACGGCCACTCAGGAGGTGGCCGTGATCATTCCCGGTGGCGAGAAGCAGAGCCGGTTCAGACTCTCAAGACTTTGGAAAAAACCGGCCTAGGAATAGCATCAGAGATCGCTTCATTCACATGGAACTGGCCCGCCGGCCTTACCCTGGTATGCAGCCTAGTCCAGCGTCCTGGGCTCTCGAGGATGGGCTAGGATTGCTTCGTGAGACTGGCTGGCCCGGGTTTGCTGGATCAGCCAGGCACGGAGAATGCGTTCGACGAGCGAGGACACGGATCGCCCGTCGGCGGTCGCGGCCTGCTCTAGGCCGGCTTTCAGGTCGTCAGCCACCCGGAAGGACAGAGCCGCGGTCTTTGCCACTTCACACAATCTCACACAATTTGCTTGACCATTGTTCAGACATTGTGTGTGGATGTGAGCGGCTGAGCAAGGTGTTTGCCCACCTTACCCAGCCTGACCACAACCTGAGGGAAGTCAGATCATGGCTGCGATGAGAGATACCACGCCCGGCACAGGCCGAGCAGTGAACGACCCGTCACGCCGTCAGCTCGTGGGCGGCGCGGTGCTGTCCGTCCTGGCTGGTGGGACACTCGTCCATGGTCCGGTTCCGTCCGACCATGACGGGGCAAGCCTGACGACAGGAACCCCGGACGCCGAGCTGATCGACCTGTGCGCCTGCTGCGACGCGCTGCAGGATCGGGTCGACGCCCTCCACGTCAGGCCTTCCGACGACATGTCCATCGACCAGGAGCTCGCCTGGGAGAAGGCACGCGACGTCCTCGTCGAACCCATCAGCGACCAGCAGGAGATCCTGTTCGAGCGGATCTGCAAGCACCGGGCGACAACGCCCCGGGGTCATGCCGCACGGGCCAGGACACTGCTGGGGTGGGACAAGGACCTGTGCCGGGACGGCGACTACCATTGCTGGAGCGAGCAGCTCGTCGGTGCGGTGGTCCGCGACCTGGTGGCGTCGGCCTGAGTCGACAAGCACGAGCCTCGATGCCGTGGACCTGCAAGGGTCTCCTGCGAGGCTCGCGCGCGTCCTGCTGGCGAAGCTTGGTCGCTGCCGACTGGAAGCTGCTGAGAATTGCGATCGCTGTCGTGGATATCGGCTCCGCTTGCCCCTGTATGGCCTGACCATCGGCCATTCCACCAAGTTGGAGCCGGCTCTGTTGGCAACGATCTCTGAAACTTCTAACCGCTAGCGGTTTGCACCGTTCTTCCGGTTGGCACGCACCCTGGTGAGCACGCCGCCATTGATGCCCAGCCGCTTGAACAGCTCGGAGAACGCCTCGGTGCCGAGCTGCTGGATGCTGGTGCTGTGCTGCGCCGCGTAGACCTTGAGCGCGATCGCCTCGGCCAGCGCCAGATAGACGACGACGCCCTTCAGGGTCGGCGCGCCCTGCCTTGGAGGAGCCTCGACGATGTCCGGCGGAGACGCCTCGTCCTTCCGCGCGACGAGCGTCTTCTCCGGTGTGGCAGCGTCCAGGGGTGTCATGGCCTGCTGGCCCGGGCTGAAGTCCAGCAGTCCCTTGGCTGCCATCTTCCTCTCTGTCGCCATCGTGTGCCTCCTGCATTCGAGAGAACGTAGTCGCTAGTTCCCGGAACCGCTAGCGGTCAGGAATTGCACGGCGAACTGAAGGAGCGTTCTCAGCTCGGAGGCAGCCTTGCTCCCAGGGTCGGACTCGATGACCGTCCGAGAGGTCTCCAGGGCAGCGCGGACGGCCTCGTACCGGGTGATCGTGCAAGGCGCCAGGCCGAAGAACTGCCCGTAGGCTTCCGCCAGCGCCGATCGGGCGGCCACCACTGCCGGAGCGTCCCTGGGCCCCGTCCGCGGGGGGCACAGCGTCAGCAGGAGGTGGGTCCGAAGGTGCGACCTGGTCCTGTAGATCTCGACCAGCGTGGGCCGGATCGCGCGCACGTCGAACACCCCCGGCAGGACGGGCACGAAGACTAGGTCGCTCACGGACGCGACCATGCCGGCCGTGCCGTCAGCACGAGGGGGAGTGTCGATGACGAGCCAGTCCAGCCCCTGCCCGCGTGCATCCTCGAGCGCGTCGGCCAGGCCCGCCGGATCGGCGAGCTGTGCCACGCCAGGCCTCTTCGTCCTCGCCTCGGCCCACTCGGCCGCGCTCGCCTGCGGGTCCATGTCGAGCACCGCCACGGCCTTGCCGGCAGCAGCGGCGGCACAGGCGAGGCCGAGGGCCGTGGTGCTCTTCGCCACCCCGCCCTTCTGCGCGACGAAGCTGATGACGCGCATGCAACCTCCAATACCCGGTCCCCACGTATCCAGATCAGGATCGCTACGCAACTCGTGTTATCAACCGCTAGCGGTTTAGGTTACATGATGTCCAAGCTGACAAAGCTGGTTTGCTGGCTTGGCCGACCGGCTGGGTGCAGACATGACCCGCGACGCGATGGGAGACCATGGCAGGGAGCGGCATGCAGGCGGCGCCGACGGAGGCCCTGGCCGGTGTTGTGGAGCGCGTGACGTTCCACAACGCCGACAGCGGCTTCTGCGTGCTGCGCGTCAAGGCGCGCGGGCAGCGCGACCTGGTCACCGTCGTCGGCCACGCCGCTTCCATCGCCGCGGGCGAGTGGGCGCAGATGAGCGGCACCTGGGTGACGGATCGCACCCACGGCCTGCAGTTCAAGGCGGCCTTCCTCAAGGCCAGCGCGCCCACCACGCTGGAGGGCATCGAGAAGTACCTCGGCTCTGGGATGATCCGCGGCATCGGTCCCATCTATGCGACCAAGCTGGTCCGGACCTTCGGCGCCGCGGTGTTCGAGCTTATCGAGCAGGAACCGGCACGGCTGCGCGAGGTCACCGGCATCGGGCCCAAGCGGGCGGCGCGCATCGTCGCTGGCTGGGCCGACCAGAAGGCCATCCGCGAGATCATGCTGTTCCTGCACGCCCACGGCGTCGGCACCTCGCGCGCGGTGCGCATCTACAAGACCTACGGCCAGGACGCGGTGCAGCTCATCACCGAGAACCCCTACCGCCTGGCGCGCGACATCCGCGGCATCGGCTTCCTGACCGCCGACCGGGTCGCCGAGA
>CAXSHI010000271.1:0-5321 GCA_964236755.1 uncultured Acetobacteraceae bacterium | reverse complement strand
ATACCAACCGCCGATGACGCTGACTCTCTCGCGCCTGGAATTCCCGATCCTGTTCTGATCTGATTCCCTGTGTCCTTGACTGGATCGAGGAGTGTGTGATGGGTATGGCGATTGCGGTGAGCAGGCTGGATCATTCGGCGTCCGAATTGCGCGGCTTGGCCAGAAGCGCGGCCGGTGCGGTCGCCTGCCGTATCCTGGCGATCGCGCACGTGCTGGACGGCGCGTCGCGGGCCGAGGCGGCGTCGGCGTGCGGAATGGACCGCCAAACGCTGCGGGATTGGGTGCACCGGTTCAACAAGGAGGGACTGGAGGGGCTGGCCGACAAGGCCCGCCCTGGTCGCAGCCCGGCGCTGTCCGGCGAGCAGATGATGGAGCTGAAGCAGATCGTGCTGGCCGGGCCAGCCCTGGCCCGCGACGGAGTGGTCCGGTGGCGCTGCTGCGACCTGCGGGGGCGTGATCGCTGAGCGGTTCGGCGTGGTGGTGCACGAGCGCACTGTGGGCAAGCTGCTGCGCCGCCTGCGCCTGACCCGGTTGCAGCCGCGCCCGCACAACCCCAAGCGGGACGAGGCGGCACAGGAGGTTTTTAAAAAGGTTTCCCCGCCCTGGTAGGGGCGGCCCTGCCGGCCGAGGCGGCAGGCAAGCCGCTGGAGATCTGGTTCGAGGACGAGGCGCGCGTCGGCCAGCAAGGCACGTATGGCGCCGTGTGGAACGAAATCGGCTCGCGTCCCGCCGTGGCGCGCGACGATCGGCACGACTCCGCCTGGCTGTTCGGGTCGGTGTGCCCGCAACGCGCGGTCGGTAGCGCCCTGGTCATGCCGTGGGTGGGCAGCGAGGCCATGAGCCTGCACCTCGATGTCCTGAGCACGGTGGTCAGCCCTGGCGCCCATGCCGTGCTGGTCTGCGATGGCGCCGGATGGCACCAGACCGGTGGCCGACTGCGTGTGCCGGACAACATCACCCTGCTCCCGCTGCCCAGCTACTCGCCGCAGCTCAACCCGATCGAAAACGTCTGGACCTACCTGCGGGGCAACTACCTCAACCGGCGCGTATGGGACAGCTACGACGAGATCGTCACCGCCTGCTGCACAGCATGGAACGCGTTCATCAGCGACGTGGCACGCATCACTTCCATAACGGAACGGTCTTGGGCATCGGTCAGCTCATAGGGCAGTCGGTATTAGCCCGTCCCGATTCCAGGCGAGACCGGTTCACCCTTGCCCTATGTCACGCGCGCTCCCGCCTGCGGATCAGCGCCGAGCCCGGCACCAATCTCAGCATCCTCTGGTTGCCGAACGCCCTTTCCAGGTTGCGGCGGGCGAGGCGGGCGTGTTCGCGCATGATCGCCTCCGCGCGTGCGCTTTCGCGGCGCTCGATGGCCTCGACCACGCAGCGATGCTGGTCCTGCGCGACCGTCAGGCTGCGGTGCGCTTCCGGCGAACTCGACTGCATGCGGACCAGGGCGCTTGAGGACGCGAAGGGTAGGGTCGCAACCCTTTCAAGCTGCCGGGTCAGCGTCTGGCTTCCAGCGAACTCGACCAGGTGCGCGTGGAAGCGGGCGTTCAGCTCCACGTAGCGCGACACGTCCTCGATGTTCTGGCTGTCCTGCCTTACGACTTCGTCAATCCCGTCCAGGCATAGCATGAGGGCGTCCAGTTCCGCCGTGCTGGCGCCGCGCTCCGCCAGGAAGCGTGCCGCCAAGCCCTCAAGCGTGCCGCGTATCTCGATGGCCGCGAACACTTCAGCCTCGGAGAACGAGCGGACGGCGTATCCGCCGGTCGGGATGGCTTCGAGCAAGCCTTCCTCGGCGAGGCGGGCGAGGGCCGAGCGCACCGGCGTGCGCGACACGCCGAGCTGCTCGACCATCTGTAGCTCGGGCACACGCTCGCCGGCGCCGAGCTTGCCTTCCAGCAGGAAGTCACGCAGTGCAAGTTGGGCCTTCACCGTCTGCGACGGCAGCCGGTCCGTGCCTGCGTCCGCCGGCTCATCCATCAGAGGTGGCGATCCCCGGTGTCAAGGGTGATGCTGCCGCCCACGGCGCGCGAGACGCAGGTACAGAGCTTTCCATTTGCCGCCTTCTCTTCGTCGCTGAAGAACACGTCCCTGTGGTCCACGACGCCCTCCACGCCCAGGATCGGCAGGGCGCACAGGCCGCACTCGCCGCGCTGGCAATCGTGGATCATGCCCACGCCGGCGCCTTCCAGCGCGTCCAACAGGGTGCGGTTGGGCGGCACCTCGATGGTCAGGGAAAGCCGGGGAATCTTTACGGTGAACGCCTCGGCGGCATAGCGCCCGCTGCTGCCGAAGGTCTCGAAACGCAGGCGGGCGGCGGGCCGGCCGCTGCCCTGCCAGGCGCGCTTGGCTGCTTCCAGCAGGCCGAAAGGGCCGCAAACATAGGCTTCCCCGGCCGGCGCCAGTCGTCCGACTTCGGCCGGCAAGTCAATGTACCGCCCGTCATCGCCCACGAAAAGCTCCAGCCGGTCGCCGATCCGCTCTTGCAACTCGTCCGCGAGCGCCAGGTCGCGCCGGGTTCGGACGCCATAAAGCACGCGGAAGCGGGCGCCGGCGTCGGCCAGGGCAAGAGCCATGCCGAAAATCGGCGTGATCCCGATACCCCCGGCGATGAGCACGTACTCCGACTGCCCCATGTTCAACTCGAAATGGTTCTGCGGCGGCGAGACCATGAGCCGGGCGCCCGGCGCCAGGCCCCACAGGTAAGCCGACCCGCCGCGCGTGTCGGCGAGCCGCTTCACCGCGATGCGGTAGGCTCCACCCGTGCAAGGTCCGACTGTCGAGTACGACCGCACGTCCGGACGGTCGCCGACCTGCACGGAGACGTGGATGTGGCTGCCGGGCCGCGGTGGGGTGAAGCCGTCCTCCGGCTCGATCTCGAACAGTCGGATGTCGTGCGTAAGGTCCCGGGACGCACGCAGCCGTGCTCGGCCCCAGTCAGGTGATTTGGCCATGACGCTCCCCCGTCTATTCCGCGGCGTTCGGCACGGGCGCATGCTGGGCGGCCTCTGCCTCGACCATATGGTTGATCAGGCGGTGCGCCCACAGCGCGCCGGCGTCTATGTTGAGGTTGTAGAACGGCGTGCGCGGCTGCCTGTCTATCGCTCGCTGTTGGGCCTGCAGCACGGTGACGTCCTGGTCGTAGAGGCCCTTGCCCTCCGCGTTGACGTGGGCCAGCTGGATGCTCTTCGTAAGCGCCTCGTCGCCGGTGTGGAAAGTGCGGACGAAGTTCCAGAAATAGTGGCAGGTGCCCTCGTTCTCTGGCGTGATCGCTGCGAGGAAACGGCCATTCACACCCTGCGAGCGATCGCCCAGCGCCGCGCCGGTGCCGGTCGGCGCCACGCCGACGTCGCCGACCACGACGCCGGGAGCCTGGAACTGGATGATCTGCCAACGGTCCACCAGGCCGGGCTTGCCGAGGCTCTTGGCCCAGAACGGCGGCGGCTCGATGCCGAGCATCCAACGCGTCACAGTGGCGGCACGGTCGGTGTGGGTGACGTCGAAGGGAGTGTCGGTGATGTTGTCGTCACCGATGCTGCCAGCGTGCACGTAGGTCTCGTGGGTAAGGTCCATCAGGTTGTCTATGATCAGGCGGTAGTCGCACTTCAGGCCGTAGTAGGTGCCCCCCTCGCCGACCCATCCGGCGTCGTCGTTCCAGTGGAAGTCGGGAATGCTGGCAGGGTCCGCCAGCGCCGGGTCGCCTGGCCAGACCCAGACGAGGCGGTGGCGCTCCACGGCCGGGAAGGACCGCACGCGGGCGGACGGGTTGATGGTCTTCTGCGCCGGCATGTGGGTGCAGCGGCCGGCCGAGTTGAAGGCAAGGCCGTGGTAACCGCAGACCACCTGGTCACCGTCAAGCCAGCCGAGCGAGAGCGGCAGCAGCCGGTGCCAGCAAGCGTTTTCCAACGCCGAAACAGCGCCGTCACTGCAGCGGTAGAGCACGAGGTCCCTGCCGCACACCGTGCGGGGCGTGAGGGCATGCTCGATCTCGTGGCACCAGGCGGCGGCATACCAAGCGTTCAGTGGAAAGGTTTGCTCCGGCATTCCTGTGCTTCCTCGGACTATTTTTCCTCCGCTGATATGTATACAGTGAGCCTTTGCAGGGCAAGTAGATTTTCTAAATCACACCGATCTATTTGGCCTAAGAGACTGGCTACCACCAGGAATGTATACATATGACCACGCTTAGCGGAATGGACCAAGAACACGCTCACGCAGCGGCGGTTATAGGCATGATGGCGGTCATGCCCCGCAGCGGCCTGAACCCGTCCGGGTCAAGGCCGGCATCCGCGCCTCAGAGGCAATCGCCGGCGAGGTTGAGGTGCTGTCAGCCAAGCGGGCGAAGTGGGCCGGCAGCGCGTCCGGGATCAGGTCGCCGCGGCGCCGGGCGGCATCCAGCGCGGCCGAGATAGACAGTGTTCCACAGGCGGGTCGAGGTTCAGATCGATGCCGAAGAGGCCGTATTCGCTGACGCATCTCCAGATCTCGGCAGCTTGGCCTACCAGCGTCGGGCTTGCCTCTCCGTCCAAGCCGCGAGATCGGGCATGTCGAACGGCAACCTCAGCCTGCCCTGTTCTCCATCAGGATCATCCCAGCCCCAGTCATCGAGGCAGGCAGGAAGTAGTGGGTGTGCAGTATGTCCACGACCTCGTCCATCGCGCCGCGCATGACCAGCCACATGATGAGCTCGGCCCCTTCGCTTCCAAACATCTCGACGTATTGCTCACGCGACATGGCGACCAGCTTGGCGGGGTTTTCCGCAATGTCGCAAAGGAACGCCTGGTCGGCATCCCTATTGGTGAACCCTGCCCGCGCTCCCTGCAGTTGGTGGGAGAGACCCCCGGTGCCTAGGACGACGAAGGTCTCGTTGCTGGCGTAGGTCTCGATCGCGCGGCGCAGCACGTGGCCCATCTCGTAGCAGCGGCTGGGCGTCGGGATCGGGTACTGGATCGTGTTGACGAAGATCGGAACCACCTTGACCGGCCATGCCTGCGGGCGACCCCAGAACAGTTCCATGGGCACCTGAAGCCCGTGATCGACATCCACTTCCTTGCAGATGAGCGGGTCGAAATGGCTCTCGACCAGCATGTCGACGAAGTGCCACGAGAAGTCAGGATCTCCCCTGAACGTGGGGATCGCCCGTAGGCCCCAGCCTTCGTCCACGGGCTTGTATTCCTCGGCACACCCGACGGCGAACGTCGGCACCTTATCCAGGAAGAAGGTGTTGCCATGGTCGTTGAAGACCACGACGGCGACGTCGGGCTTGCGCGTCCGCACCCAGCTTTGCGCGGGGATGTACCCATCGAAGAACG
>CAXSHI010000270.1:0-5359 GCA_964236755.1 uncultured Acetobacteraceae bacterium | reverse complement strand
CAAGCCTCGACAACCTCGAAGCCCTCGTCTTGGAGGACCTGCGCGGCCACCAGCCGGATCAGGCCCTCGTCCTCGACGAGCAATACCCGCGTCGCTGCCACCGAATACCGCCCCCTGCTGCACCTCACTCCCTTGGGCCTGACCAGGGTTGGAGGTGTTAGGCCTGGGGTGACACTTGGGTTTCCTGTGTCGTTGCTAAACCAGCACGTCAAGTCGCCCCTCGGCAACACAGGTGTGTGAGAGGAAACACGGAGCCATACGCTGATGAGGCAGCAGCAGAGCAGCAAAGCGAGCGGCCGAATGTCCGCGTAGGTTCGTTTGGCGAACACCTCAAATATAGGGACGGGTCGGCGCTCCTTGCATCAGACGGCCAATCTGCACAGCGTCGCGGTCACTGAGCCTACTCGGAACGCCCATGTCTGCGGAAACGCATGGTAAGAAACGAGAGTATGAGCCGAATCCAGGCAATTTTGGGTGAAGGGGCCGACTCTGTGTCGATGTTAGTCTGAACAGGCTATTTATTAAGTGCAGTTATGGCATCCAATTATCTACGGCCAGCAAACCACGTCCGTTCAGGCGCTGAGATGCACTTTCGGTTCCTATGCTACCGGACCCTCAAATACGCGTAGAGCCTTGCTGATTGGCCAAAGCTTTACGAAAATGTAACGAGCATCGAAGATAATAAGCACTATTTCGAAACGTTTTTATGGTGATTGCAATATTCCCGTGCACTACCAAGTGCTTAAGAGAAATTGCGTTCATAGCTGCAATAGTGAGATAAATTTTGGACATTCGCCCGGCAATCGCCCCACTCATTGCGCCCACAGCTATTAATGAGACCAATCACCACGATATTTCAATTGCTTTGATTTCGGCAGAGAGGACAGCAGGCGTCGATCCTGCCTGTTCCCAGGAACCGATCCGCGTCCCAGGCACTATCCAGCCGCATGGCGCCATGTTGGTGATTGATCCCTTAAGCGACTGGGCCGTGGTTGCGGCCAGTCGCAATATAACCGAAACGCTGGCCATCTCTTCGCCCGCAAGTGCAACGTTCGGGCGTAGATTAGGCGACGTACTGGGGCTGACCTTCACCGAGGCGGTGCAGAAGCGCTTCCAGGACGACAGGCTGCAGGGAAGGGTTCCCTGGCAATCCATCCTGAAGCTGGACAACAAGTCCCCATCGTTCGACGTGGCCGTCCACAGCCATGATGGTTTGGTGTTGGTGGAAGTGGAGCCGGCGGGTGCTGAAGACCAGGCGGACGCCCAAACCGCTGTTCACCAGCTCCAAGAGATCATCGTTGACCTAGGGGACATGGGAAACGACCTGGATGAGCTGGCCCTCGTCGCAGCCCGTGGCGTCCGGCTTCTGACGGGCTATGAGAGGGTCGTGGTCTACCGCTTCGACACCGACTGGAACGGGCAGGCCATCGCCGAGGACAAGGTTGCCGATTGGGACAACTCCCTGAGTGGACTCTACTTCCCTGCCTCTGACATTCCGGCGCAGGCTCGTGAGCTGTACCGGCACAGCCGAATAAGGTGGGTCGCCGACCGGGACGCCGTGCCGGTGCCCCTGGACATTGATCCGGCGTGGCCTGGCGGCCCGCCGCCACCACGCTCCATCGACCTGTCGTTCACCCATCTGCGCAGCCTGTCACCGGTCCACATGCAAATCCACCGCAACCTGGGCATCAATGGTTCCATGTCGCTGTCCATTCTGCACAAGGACCGGCTGTGGGGCTTGATGATCTGCCACCATCGCCAGCCGCACCACCCGTCGTCCAGCCAGCGGCTGGCAGCGTCGGCGCTGACCGACGCTTTTGCGTTGCGCGTCGGCCCTGCCGAACGCATCGCCACGGAACAAGCCCGGCGCGAAGATCTCGTCCGGATGTCGGCGTTGCAAGCCCAAATGGCGGAAGCGGACGATGTCGCCGCGGCGCTCACGAGCGGGACCGTCACGGTGGGCAGCCTATTCGCGTCCACTGGCGCGGCCGTCCTCTACAATGGAGAGACTTCGGTTTCAGGACACACGCCGCCCGAAGTGGATGTCCAGGAACTCGCCGCCTGGTTGCGAACGCTTGACGGCTCGGGCAAGTCGTTCCAGACCAACAACCTTTGTGCCGCCTTTCCGCCCTGGGGCAGGCATGTGGCGATTGCCAGCGGCCTGCTTGCGGTGTTCCTGTCGGACGACCGGTCCGACATGCTGCTCTGGTTCCGATCGGAGGAGCCCGAGCTGGTGAAGTGGGGCGGCAGCTCCCGAAGTGGGGCGACGAACAGCGCTTCCAGCCCGCCGACGTACTCCTACGAGAAATGGGCCGAGAAGCGGCATGGAATCGCAAGACCCTGGGCCGAGTGGGAGCTGGAGATGGCCGAAGCCCTCCGGCATGGCATCACCGACGTGATGGTCCGCAGCCTGCGCCGGATCGCCGAGCTGAACGACAAGCTGCGCCAGAGCCAGAAGATGGAGGCGGTCGGCCAACTGACAGGCGGGATTGCGCACGACTTCAACAACCTGCTCGCCGGCATCCTCGGCAGCCTGGAACTGATACAGATCCGTGTCGGCCAGGGCCGCGTCGGTGACCTGGACCGCTACATCGGAATGGCTACGACGTCTGCAAACCGGGCCGCATCGCTGACCAGCCGCCTGCTGGCGTTCTCGCGGCGGCAAACCCTCGACCCGCAACCAGTGGACGTGAACCGGCTCGCGACCTCGATGGAAGACCTGATCCGCCGCACCGTTGGTCCCGCCATCCGTGTCGAGACGATGATCCTGGGAGGACTCTGGAAGACGCTCTGCGACGCGAACCAACTTGAGAACGCACTGCTCAACCTTGCCATCAATGCCCGGGACGCGATGCCCGAGGGCGGTCACCTGACCATCGAGGCAGCAAACGTCACCCTGGATGAGACGTATGCCAAAAGGCACGAGACTTCTCCTGGACAGTATGTGACGGTGTCCGTCACCGACACGGGGTGCGGCATGGCGCCGGACGTGATCGCCCGCGTGTTCGAGCCTTTCTTCACGACCAAGCCGCTCGGCCAGGGCACCGGCCTGGGGCTGTCCATGGTCTACGGCTTCGTCATGCAGTCGAATGGCCACACCCGCATTCACAGCAAGGTGGGACGGGGGACAACCTTGCGCCTTTATCTTCCGCGGCATGTGGGGGTTGAGGAGGCAGACGCATGCAGCTTGGCGCCGCCACCCGGTGTGGTCGGCAGAACCAGCAGAACGGTGCTGGTGGTGGACGACGAACCGGCCGTACGCATGCTGGTCGGTGATGTGCTGCGGGACCTGGGCTACAGCGTGGTCGAGGCAGCTGATGGTCCCGAAGGACTGCATATCCTGAAATCGAAACAGGACATCGACCTGCTGGTCAGCGACGTCGGCCTGCCTGGCGGGATGAACGGCCGGCAGCTCGCCGACGCGGCACGGGTTTACCGCCCTGGCCTGAAGGTTCTGTTCATCACGGGCTTCGCCGAAAGCGTGGCATGGGAAGGCGGCGTGCCGGAACCGGGGATGCAGGTCCTCACGAAGCCCTTTGCCCTGAATGTCCTGACGGCCAAGGTGGAGGCGATGATGTGCTGACGGAAGCCCTGCCGGCCGGCGCTTTGCTGGCCCGTCTCCGAACCCTGACGCGGCCGGCCCATGATAAGCTCGAAGGCACGCTGGGCCTGCTGGACCAGCGGCTTGGCCTGGAAGCTTACCGGAAGGTGCTGGAGCGGTTCTACGGTTTTTGGCGCGGCTGGGAGCCGCAGGTGGCGGTCCTGTTCCAGGACGCCGCCTTCCTTGCCCCGCGGCGGCGCATGCACCTGTTGCAGGCTGACTTGGCCATAGCCGGCCTTTCGGCACATGAGATCGACGTGCTTCCTGTGTGTCCAGTGCTGATTTTGCGCAATGCCGTCGAGGCGCTTGGCTCGCTTTATGTGATGGAGGGTTCGACCCTGGGCGGCCGGGTGATCGAGCGGAATGTGGAACAGTGTCTGGGGCTGGACGGCCGCCGCGGCTGCACCTACTTCGCCGGCTACGGCACCGACACCGGCAGGATGTGGCGCTCGTTCCTGGCACGGCTGGACCAGGCGCCGATGACGGATGCGGAGCAGGTTGCGGACGGCGCTGTGACGACGTTCGAGCGCTTGGCATGGTGGCTCCCCCAAACCTGAACACGGAGTTCCGGCAGCAGGCGATGCATTGATCAGACATGAGACAGGGTGGCCATGCGGCCTTGGTCTAGACTCATGTCTGATAAAAACCTGAGCCTCTGGTACTATCGGCCCTGGCTTCTCAAATAGGGCCTCACCCAACATCGCTGCTACCAGCCGCAAAGTAAGCGCGATGCCTGAGCCGGACCACTACGCCGCCTGCTTATGCGTCCCGAGCACGCGATAGACGCTAGCGCGGCCGATACCAAGGCGACGTGCGATGGCGGCAGGTCCGAGCTTCTCCTCATCGCGCAAGCGCCGCAGCTCAACCGGATCGATCGTGGGTTTGCGGCCCTTGTAGACGCCACGGGCCTTCGCGACCTTGATGCCTTCGAGCTGGCGCTCGCGGCGCAGGTTGGTCTCGAACTCGGCGAACACGCCCAGCATGTCGAGGAACGCTTTGCCGGCCGCGGTGCCGGTGTCCACGGGCTGCTCGGTCGCGCGCAGGGCGACGTGCTTTTCTTTCAGCTCATGCACGATGTCCTGCAGGTCCTTCATCGACCGGGCGAGCCGGTCGATGCGGGTGACGACCAGGGTGTCACCGGGCTGCATGAAGTCGAGCAGCACCTGCAGCTCGGTCCGACCGCCACGCTTCGACCCGCTGGCCTTCTCGGCGCGAACCACCTTGCAGCCAGCCGCTTTGAGGGCGGTGCGCTGGATGCCGAGGTCCTGGTCGAGGGTGCTGACACGAGCGTAGCCATAGAGGGACATGGGAACGAGGCGCTCCGTCTCGCTTGGGTCTAGACCCGCTCACGATAACGTCTCGGAAGGCTCAAAACAACCCATACGAGACGTAGAAAGTGTCTCGTGACGGTGCCTTGCTGGGGTAGACCCGTTCGGGACAGAGCCTATCGCCTGCTACCTGCGTCCCCGCCGCTCATTGTTGCTGCGCCGCATCAGGGTCGAGAACGGGCCTGGTGGTTTCTGTGACCCGTAGCGGAATCGTTGGAGCGATGGCCGTTCCATCGCGCCGCGAATCAGCGCCGCCGGTCATCACCCCCGTCGCCGGCTCGATTGAAACCCCATGCATGCCTCCGACCCTGATGCTCCAGGCATCCGGCTGCTCGATGTCATGCCCGCGCGCTTGCAACGCAGTAGCGGCTGCTTCCCCGATGCGGGACTCTGCCAGGACGGCAGACCCGTTCCAAAGCCGGGCGCGCGG
>CAXSHI010000269.1:0-5367 GCA_964236755.1 uncultured Acetobacteraceae bacterium | reverse complement strand
GCCAGGACCGCGCCGCCGTCGGGCGCTGGATCGACGGCCAGGCGGACCGCGCCGAGGGCAGGCACATCCTCGCGGCCCTGCCCAGGTTGAGCCGCGGCGAGGCATGGCTGTGGGCGCCGTCAGACGGGGTGCTGGCAAGGGTGGCGTTCCCCAAGATCCAGAGCCTCGACAGCTCGCAGACGCCGCACCGCATCACGCGGGACCCGACACCCACCGCCCTGGCGGCGGCAGACCCGGCCAGGCTGGCCGCAGCACTGGCCGCCATGGCGACGGGCAAGGACAGCGACGGCAAGGAGCACGGCACGCTCCCAGGCGGCCGCGCGCAGGTCGCGGCGCTGCAGCTCCGGCTGCGGCAGCGCGAGGACGAGCTCGCGGCGGCCCAGGCCAGGGTCGCCGAGCTGGAGGCAGGCAGCGCGGGGGCACAGGAGGAGTGAGGCCGGCGCCGCGCTGAGGGGCTCGCTTCAGGTGGAACCAGGCCCAGCACGCCCGCAGGAGCCGGGCTTTCGGGACAGGGCAGGAACATCCACCCGCTTGCCCACGCACTTACCCCCAGAACTGTGGATAAGTCGGGCACAGGGGCGGGTAATATGTTCCATCGTCCGGAGATGCAGACGACTGTCGGCAGGAAGAGGAAGCGCCCGGCCATGGCATGGCCAAGACTAGGGGACGATTGACGGGGCGTGAGCAGCACGGGAGCGCCTCCTCACACGTGGACGAACCGTCCCTCGGGCGCGAGCTGCTGGATCAGGTCGAAGTCGTCGCAATTGGCGGTCAGGACCGGGACGCCTGCCTTCGCGGCGATCAGGAAAATCAGCGCGTCATTGAGGCATTCCTTAAGCTGGTAAGGCTGAAAGCCCTGCGTGCGGGCCAGCGTGCCCGCGATCACCCCCGCATCGGCCCAGACCTGCGCGTCTGGCGTGAGCAGCCGGCTGTCCGGTACGGCCGCCAGCAACTCGACATAATGGTCGCGCAGCGCACGCCAGCGCGGATGCATCGGATCGGCGTTCGCCACGCCCGTGGCAAGCTCGCCAAGGGCTACCGAGCAGTGGAACAGCAGCGCTTGGTCAATGACCTCGCGCAGCGGGGCCGCGAGGCGCCCGGCCGCGCGGGCGATGTAGACGTTGGTGTCGAGCAGCAGAACGGCGGGCGCAGCCCCCACCAGCGTCGTCCACGCAACGAGGGCCTTGGACCGTCGCGGAACGAGTTGCGAGGTATGCTTGTCGGGCTTGCGTCTCCGCAGTGCACTCCGGAGATCAATACTCAAGGTCGTGGTCTGGGCCGAGACGCCCCTCGGTCCGGCGGAAAAAGACGGTGATCGGGTCCGGCTGGGCCAGCATCGCAAGCGCCATGACCCCAAGCTCGCTTGTGGAGCTGACCCCCGTCTCGCGCTTGGCCGCCGCCACCAGCGCCGGCGGCGCCCGGAAACTCACATGCTCGGTCTTTTCGCCATCGAGCAGCCCGGCTCGGCGTGCCTCCTCGAGCACAGAGGCATGCACCGGACCTGCTGCGGACACGGCCACTGCCGGCTCAGCGGAGGGCGCCCTGCGGGAACGCTTCCCTGAGCTTGGCTCGGATGCACGCCTCGGCGCTGTCATGACGCCCTCCATCGTGTCTGTGCGCAGGATAGCGCGTCTCGTCACACGTCGCTAGTCAGTCGTATGTAAGCAAGGCGGCCGGTAGGACTCGATCTTTGGACATACGCTCGAGACGGCTGAGCTTGCCTAAAATAAGGATTGTGAGAAATCGGGCTTGTAGGGCATCTTGTCACCTCGTCAGGTTGCCATCCGGTAATCCTGCAATCGGGATTTGCAGATGAAAGTGATTGCGGTCGTGTCGCAGAAGGGCGGTGCCGGCAAGACGACGCTAGCGCTGCACGTCGCCGTCGCGGCCGAGCGCGCGGGCTTGTCGGCTGCCATCTTGGACATGGACCCGCAAGGAACGGCCGAGAGATGGAGCGAGTGGCGCAAAGAGGAGCCACCAGCCGTGGTGGCAGCGAAGGCAACCACGCTCACGCGGCGACTTGAGCAGGCCAAGACGGCGCATGGCGATCTGGTCGTGATCGACACGCCGCCGCTCGCCCAGACCGAGGCGCGCGAGGCCGCACGCATTGCGGACCTCATCCTTATCCCTTGCCGACCATCTGCGTTTGACCTCGATGCCATCCGGATAACAGCAGACTTGGCGAATGACATCCGCAAGCCCGCCTTTGTCGTGGTTAATGCTGGACCTCCACACGGCACCTCCGTTTACCGGGACGTGGCCGAGACCGTTGAGCGCTTCGGGCTGCAGATGGCGCCAGCCCGACTCGCGGAACGCGCCGCATTTCGGCACGCCGTTCGAGAAGGTCAATCCGTGCAAGAGTTGGAGCCGAACTCCAAAGCCGCCGAAGAGGTGGGCGCGCTCTGGATATGGATTGCAGAACAGCTCAAAATCCCTAAATCTAGTAATCCGGTAATCCCCATGAAGGTCAAAACATGAGGAAGAACGCGTTTGCGAACGTCGCGGAGCGTGAGGCTAAGCCCGCGCCGTCGACGGTCGCCGATACCCCCCAGAGCTACCCTAAGCATCGGCAAGGAAAGAAGGCGTTGATTGCCTACTTTTCCCCTGGTGTCAGCAAGGCGCTGCGTCAGATGGCGTTGGATGAAGACTCAACCATGCAGTCTCTGCTGGGAGAGGCCGTTGACCTGCTCATGCGCGACAGAGGCAAGCATCCTTTTGGAGAGCGTTAGGCACTGGGGGCGAGGGTGACAGCTTCAACCTTTCCGCGGAGGCGAGCCATGCGCCCTAGCTTCGACCGTTGGCGCTCCTTGTAGGTCTGCCGATACTCCTCTCCGTCCTTCTTCCACCAGCCAAGCTGGACGCTGGTGATTGGAGCGCGCGAGTAGGCACGCTCTACTTCAACCTTTACCCCAAACTCCGAAAGGCCATTGACTTCCAAGCACGCGGGCTCGATCACCCGCTTGATCAGATCATTGCCTCGCTCATATGCATCAGGCGGAACACCTAGAAGGTCACGAAAACGTCCAACTGAGAATTGCTCAGTACAACGCTCCATGTTGCCCCGGAGTTGGACCAACTCGTAAAGCGCGATCGCGTACTTGCTTGTCATAGCACACACGATCTCGGCCTTGATCCGCCCCCAACGGGATGACTCAGACAGAACCGGCACGAGCGACAGAGGAACGCGATACCGAACAGGCCCGCCCATGCTTTCGTCGGCAGGAAGATCAAAGGACTCGAATAGATGTGTAAGCAGTACACGCGCGCGACCAGTCTTGGTCTCGCGATAGGCGACTTTGACCTGGACCGAGATAAGCCGAGACAGACTGTCGCGGATACGATCCGTACCGTTGTGTCGGGAAGGACGTAGGGCGGTGATCGGTAGTTCCCAGCAAGCGCCAAGCTCACCAAGACGGCCACTATCATGAGCATGCTGATAGAGCAGGTTCAGGATTGCGCGGTCGGACGCTTCGAGGGCGTGTGCGCCCGTGATCTCGATCAGCTCGGCAGCCTTGGGGATACCGTCGAGGTTAGTTCGCTGTTCGAGAGTAAGGGTCATTTTCGTCATATTGCGACACGCAGGCGAGTCATGTCGCGTCTTGAATGCACCCATTTTGTCGCAATGCCTTGAGCTGATCAAGAAGGTCACTCCTTCCGAGTCGAAGCCAGACGCAGCTGCTAAGCGCTTCGAGGCTGCTACGAATCCTTCTTGGCACAATTAGCACCGCATTTTGCACCCGTTTTGTCGCAATGAAGGGCTGCACCCGTTTCGTCGTAACGTGTTCTGAACCTCGAATCAGAGGCACCCCTTTTGTCGCAATGCTGCACCCGTCTTGTCGCAACAAATCACCCGTTTTGTCGCACCGCCGCACCCGTTTAGTCGCAACTCTCCCCACTACTGAGTTGATTTGTTTAGTGATTTCTCACCCTGAATCTATGAATCTAAACGAACTTGAATTTTTCCGCTGTGGATAACTTTGACCTGTGGGTAACCAATCCAGATAGCTTTAAATCTGGATTACAAGATTTCCAAACTTTATCGAACCTATTGCGACATGTGCCCATCGGCGTCTCTATGTAGCAGCTCACCTCCTTTCACAGCCTGTAGGCTCAGTCGGGAAGGTGCCTTGAACAGAAGTCAGAAAGGAAAAGGGCCTACGGGAAAGAAAGCAGCAGCTCGCCTTCCGACATGACCCCGGGCTGGCGCGTCCCACAGCAAGGCGTGCTCTGCACCGGGGCCAGTCGCGTCGGCAAGGAACGCGTAGAGGTAGGATAACCGATCCGTGTGGGATCAATCCTGTGCTTCAGTCTTTGGCCGGTAGCAGGTGAGGACGCGGTAGCAGCCGTCCCGCAGGATGGCCGCAGACACGATGCCGGTCACCGACGATCCTCCGTCGAGCCCGAGGCGCCAACCGTCGTGGCGGTGCTCGCCCGGCGCGCCCCTGCTGCCGTCGTGGCGTAACGTCCGGTGCTCGGGCGTATGGCCGTGCACCAGGAACAGGCCGTCCCCGAACGCATCCCGGTGCCCCAGGAACGGCGCACGGATCCACAGGGGATGATCGTCGTCGATCCCCATGGGGTCGGACATCTCCGATCCATGACTCTGGTTCCGCCGCCTGCAGGTGCACCCCCGCGTGCACCAGGACCACATTGCCTACCCTGCGGTGCAGGACCCGCGCCGCGTCGCCCTCGCCCAGCATGGCCCCGTCGTGGGTCAGCATCGTCCACGCCCTCTCCCCCAGCGCCGCCTGCAAACGGGCGCGTACCGTGGGTAAGTCGAACCGCCCGCGGCCCGCCTGCAGCACGCACAGGTCGTATAGCCACAGCCCGCCGTGGCGCAGCAGGATAGTTCCCGTCAGGTTGAAGTTCCGGTTGTCGACGCGGTCCAGGCCTCAGGTCACAGACGCTTCATGGGAGCGTGTTCCGGCGACGATCCTGCGGCCAGGCATTTCCGCAGTCGGCACCAGCGCCTAGGTGATCCCTGGTTGCGCACGGCGATGGCCAGGGCCCTGCGCTGGCCCACGAGCACGACGAGCCGCTTGCCCCGGGTCACGCCGGTGTAGAGAAGATCTACCCGCGGTTGATGCGGTGCGCGTTGACGATGACCCGGCTCGCCGCCGCCTGGCGGAACACCTCGGTCAGCCGCACCACCGGCACCGCGCCCGAGGCGATGACGTCGCCCAGCACCTGCCCAGGCCCCACCGAGGGCAGCTGGTCCACGTCGCCCACCACGATCAGCGCTGCTTCATCCGGCAGCGCCCTGAGCAGCGAGCGCATCAGCAGCACGTCCACCATGCTGGCCTCATCGACCACCAGCAGGTCGCACGCCAGCGGGTGCTCCTCGCCGCGCTTGAAGCTGCCGGTCTT
>CAXSHI010000268.1:0-5382 GCA_964236755.1 uncultured Acetobacteraceae bacterium | reverse complement strand
CGCTGGCGTGCCGCCTCGGCCGCCGCAGCGTCCGCGCCCCGCAGCGCCGCCTGCTTCGCCCGCCGCGCGGACATCAGCTCGCGGGTCAGCGCCGCCCGCGACGCGGCGTCGAGCGCCGGGTCGGTGCAGCGCCACAGCCGGCCGCGCACGACGAAGTAGCGCCCGTCCGGCGTCACGGGATGGCGCATCGGCCCGCGCTTGGAGTCATGCTGAACATAGAGCGAGCATCAAGACATGGATATGACAAGCCCGACGCCGCAGGAACAAGGTCCCTATCCGGTCGGCTGGGAAACCGTCTTCCAGCAAGAGCTTGCGGCACTCGGCCCGGCGGCGCGGCCCGGCCGGCTGCACGCCCTGTGCCTGTCCGGCGGCGGGGTGCGCAGCGCGGCCTATTGCCTCGGCGTGCTTCAGGCCCTGGCCGGCGCCGGGCGCCTGATCGGGTTCCACTATCTCTCCACCGTCTCCGGCGGCGGATACATCGGCGCTTGGCTGCAGACGATGATCGGGCGGCACGGCGCGGAGGGCGCGCAGCGGCGCCTGGCGCGGCGGGACCCGGCCGCGCCGGGGCAGGACCCGCCCGAGCTGCGGCGGCTGCGCGGCTACACGAACTGGCTGGCGCCTAACGGCGGGCTGCTGTCGCTGGACGGCTGGACCGGGGCTGCGATCTATCTGCGCAATGTCCTGCTGAACTGGCTGGTGTTCGGGCCGCTGTTCCTGCTGGGCGCGCTGCTCGCGGTGGCGGCCCGCACCGTGTTCTTCGTCCTGCAAGGGCAGCCGTCGGAGGGGGCGCAGCGGGCGCAGCCCATCGGCGGCCTGCCCGCCACGGCGGCGGCGCTGTTTCTGCTGGCCGGGCTGGCGGGCCTCGCGTGGGGCGCCGCGGAGTCCTGCAAGGGCCTGCCGAGCCGCCGTCCGCGCCGGGCCGGGACGCCCGACTACTGGACGGCGCCCGCCGTCGAGCGCCGGATCGTCTGGCCGTCGCTGGTCTGGGCGTTCTGCGTCCCGCCCGCGCTGGCGCCGGTCTGGGGCTGGGTGCTGGAGGGGCCGTGGTGGGCGCGCTGGGCGCTGCCGCTGCTGTTCGCCGGGGGCAGCATCGCCGGGTACCTGGTCGCGGCCGTGACGCGGCCGGCGGAGACGCCGCCGTACTGGAACAACCTGCTTCCGTGGAGCCTCGCCAGCGCCGCCGGGGCGCTCATGCTCCACGCCGGGCTGCGGATCGCGTGGGCGCTGCCGGAGGGCCGGGCTGCGGAGGTCATGGCGATTGCGGGACCGGCGTGGCTGCTGCTGTGCTACGCCGTGCTGTCCGCGGTGCACGCCGGGCTGCGCGGCGCCACCGGCACGCCGTGGAGCCGGCATGCGGCGAATGTGTTCTCCGGCCTGGACGTCGAGTGGATGGCGCGCATCACCGCCATGCGGCTGCGCGTCGGGCTGGCGTGGGGCGGCTTCGCGTTCTGCGCCCTGACGCTGCCGCATCTGCTGTATTTCCAGCCGCCGTACCGGGTGCTGCTGCCCGCATGGATCGTGGCGCTGCTTGCCGGGCCGGTGGCGGCATGGCTGGGCAAGCGGGCATGGAGCCAGGTCGGTGCGCTGCTGAGCGGCAAGCCCGGCCTGATCACCTGGGACCTGGTGCTGCGCGCCGTTTCGCTGGCCTTTGCCGCCGCGGTGCTCGCCGGGTCCGGCGTGACGGTGCAGACCGTGCTGGCGCAAGTGCAGGGCGGGTTTGGCACCGACGGGCGATGCGGCCTCGCCGGCTGCATGCTGCCCTCCTACCTGCTGTCCGGTGCCGTCATGGCGGCCATACTGGGCGGCGCCGACCGCTGGATCCAGACCAACCGCTTCTCGATGCACGGCGTGTACCGGGACCGGCTCGTGCGCGCCTTCGTCGGGCCGGCGCGGGCGGAGCCGTCCGAGGTCCAGCTTGGCAAGACGCAGCCCGGCGGCGCCACGCGCCGTGCCGACCCGTTCACTGGCTTCGACCCGGGCGACAACCCGCCGCTCGCGTCGCTGGTGCCGGAGGGGCGGTGCCTGTTTCCGGTGATTAACGCCACGCTGAACCTGGGCGCGCCGCGCCGGGCCGACTGGGCGGACCGCAAGGCCGCACCGTTCACGCTGACGCCGCTGCATTGCGGGGCGGCCCATCTCGACGACCGGTCCGGCCGCTACGTCGCGACCGCCCGCTATGCCGGATCAGGGCCTGGCGGCATCTCACTCGGCACGGCCATGGCGGTGTCCGGGGCGGCGGTCAGCCCGAACTGGGGCTACCACTCGTCGCCGCTGACGGCGTTCATCATGACGCTGTTCAACGCGCGCCTGGGCGCCTGGCTGCCCAACCCGGGGCGCCCGCAGGCTGGGATCGGCCAGGCTGGGATCGGCCAGGCTGGGATCGGCCAGGCTGGGATCGGCCAGGCCGGGGCGCCGGGATGGCGGCTGCTTGCGGACGAGCTGCTGGCGCGGACGGACGATGGCCGCGCCACCGTTTATCTTTCGGACGGCGGGCACTTCGACAACCTGGGTGTCTATGAGATGCTTCGGCGGCGCTGCCGGCTGATCGCCGTGGTGGATGCGACGCGGGACCCGGACGGCGGGTATGCGGACCTGGGCGCCGTGATCGGCAAGGCGCGGATCGACATGGGGGTGCAGATCCGCCTGGCGCCCCCAGGCACGGACGGCCTGAGCGTGGGCCTGATCCGCTACCCCAACGGCGCCCGCGGCGTGCTGCTGGTGCTGAAGCCGACGCTGACCGGCG
Source organism: uncultured Acetobacteraceae bacterium (assembly GCA_964236755.1). GTDB lineage: Bacteria > Pseudomonadota > Alphaproteobacteria > Acetobacterales > Acetobacteraceae > CAHJXG01. Next base: position 2,639 of record CAXSHI010000268.1, on the reverse strand, counting down.
ACGTGCCCGTGGACGTGCGCGCCTACCACGCGCAGGACCGCAGCTTCCCCAACGAGGCGACAACCGAACAATGGTTCACCGAGGCCCAGTTCGAGAGTCACCGCGCCCTGGGCGCGCACCAGGCGGGGCTGGCGCTCGGCCGCATGCAGCGGGGCCTAGCCCGGGAGGCGTTGCGGGCGCTGCGGACGGAGTGCTGAGGCGCGCCGCTCCTTCACAGGCGACACGGCCTCCCGCAAGCTGCGCCTGCGGTGGGGTGACCTGAAAGGGTGTTCGGATGAATTTCGGCCAGCGCAGTCAAAGAACTGACCTGATCCGCGGCATCTCGATTTTTCTCGTGCTGTTCCACCATTTCAACATTGCCTACCGCCTCGATGAGACGCTCCTGGCGCGGGCATTCGGCTGGGACACGGTGCGGGCCGTCGCCCGAAACGGCAACTATGGGGTGACGATGTTCTTCGTCGTCTCGGGTTTCCTCATCACATCGAACGCAGAGCGTCGCTGGTCCGGCCTGTCCAACATCAAGCCGGGTGCCTTTTACGGGCTTCGCATCGCCCGCATCCTTCCCTGCCTCCTGCTCCTGTTGGCGGTCGTGAACGCGCTTGCGCTGTCGGGCGTCGCGATCTTCCAGAACCATCCGCCGGGAGGCGGGCCGCTCTCGTTCTGGCTGGTCAACTTCGCCGCCTTCACCTTCTGGACCAACGTGCTGATCGCGCATGTGGGCTGGGCCAACTATCCCCTTGGGGTGCTGTGGTCGCTTTCGGTGGAGGAGGTGTTCTATCTCTCGTTCCCGATCCTCTGCTTGGCGCTCCGCAGCAAGGTGCGCTTGGTCGCCTTCTGGGCCGTGGTGATCGTGATCGGCCCGATGTACCGCCTGTTCCACCAGGACGACGAGGCCGGGTTCCTGTTCGCCTACTTCGCGTCCTTCGACGCCATCGCCATCGGTTGCTGCGCCGCGTTGCTGGCGCAACGCTTGCCTCTGCGACGGCGCAAGGCGCTCCTGCAGGCCGCCGTCGTGATCGCCATGGCAGCGTTGTATCTGTGCCGGCCAATTGCAGAGACGAACATCCTGGGTGTCACGGCCATTGCCTTGGGCACGGCGGTTCTATTGGTGACTGACGACCAGCAACCATCCAGGCCATCCCTGAGAGTCGATTGGTTGAAAACCCCGTTCTGTTGGCTCGGGAGGCTCAGCTACGAGCTTTACCTGTTCCACGTGGTCGTGTTGGGCGCCATGCGGACCGTCGCGCCGCCGCGCGCGATGCACGGCGACACGAGGCTGCTGCTGTTGGCGGCCTATCTGGCAGGCTCGGCTGCATTGAGTTCGGCCGTCGCACATTCCTACTCCGAGCCACTGAACCGGAGCATCCGGCGATACCTTGGCGGACACTCTTCCAAGATCGCTGCCTGAGTTCACTTGAAGAGAAGCTCTGAGGTGGCGACTCGTGGCAAGGATGCGGGGCCAAGCCCAACGCGGCCGGGCTGTAATCCGAGGCGGCACCCGTTAAACTGCCGCCGACGGCTGAACGGAGTGCGGATGGAATCGATCTACTGGGTGATGTGCTGGGCCTGCCATCGCAAGTGCAAGCACTGCTACGAGGGCCGCTTCCGCCCCTACGTCCGCGACGCGCTGGAGAGCGTCGTCGCCGAGGCCGAGCGCAACGCGCCCCGCGTGCTGGCCAACCTGCCGGAGCGGATGACCTACCTCGACGGCCGCGACCCGGCGCCGGACGGAACCCTGTCGGAAAAGACCGGGCGCATCATCCTTTCCGGCGGCGAGAGCCTGCTGGACGGCGTGCGCACCCGCGTCACCTACCCGGTCATCGAGGGCCTGGTCGCGCGCTACGCTGTCCAGGGCGGCGTGAAGATCGTTGTCCAGACCACCGGCGACCTGCTCACCCCGGAGATCGTGGGCGACCTGCTGGCCCGCGGCGTGTGGATGATCTCGGTGGCCGGGATGGACGACTTCCACGTCGGCATGGAGGGCGCGGCCAAGCAGGACGCCTGCCGCGCCAAGCTCTCGGCGATGATGGAGGCGCAGGGGATGCAAGCCTCCGGCCTCGCCGCCACCCACCGCAACTGGCTGGAGGAGCCGGGGCCGCTCTACAGCTTCTTCGGTGCCACGCCCGATAGCTGGATCGGCAAGCTCTGGCCGCGCGGGCGGTCCTGGGAGAACGGGCTGTCCACCGCGACGCTTGCGGACAACTTCTGCAACCGCTGGTCGGGCGGGCTGAACTTCCTGCGCCACCGCCACTCCGGCTCGGAGGTGTCGATCGAGCCGGACGGCGCCGTGTATCCCTGCTGCCTGAAGACCAAGCTCCCCATCGGCAACCTGACCGAGGAGAAGCTGATCGACATCCTCGAAAGCCTGCAGGGCGACCCGGCGTACGAGGCGATCAACGCCGGGCAGCCCGAGCGCATGGGGCTGGCTGCCGGCTGGAGCGTGGACGACTTCCTGGCGAAGTCCCACACCACCACGCCGCAAGGCCTGCCTTACGCCAATCTCTGCATCGGCTGCGACCGCTACCATGCGGAGGTGCTGGCGCCGCGCGCCGCCGCCGCCCAGGCACGCCGCGCGGCGCAGCGCCTCCTGGAAGCCGCCGCATGCGCCTGACCCGGCGCGGCCTGGCCGGGCTGGCCGC
>CAXSHI010000267.1:0-5395 GCA_964236755.1 uncultured Acetobacteraceae bacterium | reverse complement strand
GGCGTGCCGGAGGGGGTGTACAACCTCGTCACCGGACCCGGCAGCGCGGTGGGCGACGCGCTGGTGAAGTCCCGCAAGGTGGACAAGATCGCCTTCACCGGCTCCACGTCGGTGGGCATGAACCTGATCCGCAACGGCGCGGACACGGTGAAGCACCAGACGATGGAGCTGGGCGGCAAGTCGCCCAACATCATCTTCGCCGACGCCGACATGGAGGCCGCGCTGCAGGCGGCGTTCTGGGGCATCTTCTGGAACAAGGGCGAGGTGTGCGTCGCCGGCTCCCGCATCCTGGTGGAGCGTGCGATCCACGGCGAGTTCGTGGAGAAGTTCAGCGCGATGGCGAAGGCCGCGGTGCTGGGCGACCCGCTGGACCCCAAGACGCAGCTCGGCCCCATCGCCACCCGGGCCGAGTATGACAAGATCCTGGGCTACGTGGAGGACGGCAAGCGCACCGCGCGGCTGACCGCCGGCGGCGGGGCGCCCAAGATCGGCGGCCGCGGCCTGTTCATCGAGGCGACGGTGTTCGCCGACGCCACCAACGACATGAGGATCAGCCGGGAGGAAATCTTCGGCCCCGTCGTGCCGGTGATCCCCTTCGAGGGCGAGGACGAGGCGATCCGCCTGGCCAACGACACCGAGTATGGCCTCGCGTCCGGCATCCAGACGTCGGACCTCGGGCGGGCGCTGCGCCTGGCGGACCGGATCAAGGCGGGGACGGTGTGGCTGAACACCTGGCACAAGTACCACCCGAACGCCCCGTTCGGCGGCTACAAGGCGTCGGGCTACGGCCGCGAGCAGGGTGCCGAGGCGCTGGAGAACTACACGCAATACAAGACGGTGTGGGCAAAGCTGCGCTGACGGCGCGGCGCCTGCCTCGGCTTTTCCATCATCAAGACGCAGGTGCAAGCATGACGGCAAGTATGACGCCAGCCGATCCCGCCACCGTCGCCCGCAACCTCGCCGCCGCCCGGCGCTTCGTGGAGGGCGTGCTCGGCGGCGCCGACCCGGCAGCCTTTGCGGAGGTGGTGGCCGAGGGCGTGGTGGTGGACACCGGCCTGAAGCCCGAGGGCAAGATCACCGGGCGCGACGAGTACGGTCGCGTGCTGGGCGCGACGCTGGGCGCAGCGTTCAGCAACGGGCGGATGGAGATCAAGGACATCGCACCCCTCGCCGACGGCCGCGTGGTGGTCCGCTTCGAGGTGTCGGCGGACAACACCGGGCCACTGAACGGCATCGCCGGCACCGGGCGCCGCTTCACCTTCTGCGAGCTGCACCTGATGCGCTTCGAGGGCGGCAAGCTGGTGGAGAACTGGGTCGGCGGCTTGAACCCGCTGATGTATGAAACATGGCAGGCGCCCGCGATGGCGCCCCTGCTGCTGGGGGACGTGGCATGAACATCGGCATCATCGGCGCGGGCAACATCGCGGGCGCGGTCGGGCTGCTGTGGGCCCGGGCGGGCCACGCCGTCCGGTTCGGCACCCGGCACCCGGAGGCGCTGGGGCCGCTGCTCGCCCGGGCGGGCGGCCATGCGTCCGCAGGCACGGCGGAGGACGCGGCGCGCTTCGGCGAGGCGCTGTTCTGCTCCGTCCCGTATGGCGCCTGGCCGGACCTCGCCGCCGCGATCCTGCCGCTGGTGGCCGGCAAGGTCGTGATCGACTCGGCCAATCCCTACCCGGAGCGCGACGGCGCCTTCGCCCGCGACGCCATCGCCGCCGGGGAGGGCGCCGGGGCGCCGGTGGCCCGCCTGCTGCCGGGCGCCCGCCTCGTGCGCGCCTTCAACTCGGTTTATTTCAAGACCCTGGAAACCGAGGCGCACCGCGCCGGGGACCGGGTCGGCATCCCGCTGGCGGGGGACGACGAGGATGCGCTCGCCCTCGCGGCCGGGCTGGTGCGGGATGCCGGCTTCGACCCGGTGCTCGTCGGGCCGCTGGCCCGCGCGCGCGAGTTCGACCCGGGCACGCCGACCTACAACACCGGCATGAGCGGCCCGGACCTCGTCCGGGCGCTTGGCGTGCCGGCCGGCTCGCCCTGACCGCAACGGAGGAGACGCACGCATGGACATCGGCATCATCGGCGCGGGCAACGTCGGCACCGGCATCGGCAAGCGGCTGGCCGCCAAGGGGCACCGGGTCCTGGTCAGCTTCGCCCGCAGCCAGGACAAGCTGGACGCCGCCGCGGAGGCCATCGGTGGCGGCGCGCGGTCCGGCTCGCCCGCGGAGGCCGCGCGCTTCGGCGAGGTCGTCATCGTGGCACTGCCCTGGGGTGTTACGCTCGAAGCCGTGCAGGGTGTTGCGGACGAGCTGGCGGGCAAGGTGGTGTGGGACACGACGAACCCGCTCAAGGCGGACATGAGCGGCCTGGTGATCGGCACCACGACATCGGCGGGGGAGGAGGTTGCCCGGGCGGCGCCGGGCGCCCGGGTGGTCAAGGCAGTGCCGCCCTTTGCGGATGTGCTGCACTCGTCCTCGACGGAGATCGGCGGCGGGCGTCCCGGCGTGTTCGTGTGCGGGGACGACCCAGAGGCGCGGCGGCTGGTGCTGGGCCTGGTTGCCGACATCGGCGCGGACGGGGTCGATGCCGGGCCGCTCACGCTCGCCCGCTACACCGAACCGCTCGGGATGCTGCTGGTGCAGCTGGCCTATGCCCAGGGTTTCGGCGCGCGGATCGGGTCGGTGCTGATCCGGGACCCGGCACCGGCGCCGGCGGCAGGATAGCTTTCCCGCGCGCCGGGACTGGTGCGGCTGCAAGGCTTTGTGGCCCAGCTTCACGGGGTCCTGTCGGCCCGGCGATGAACGGCACTGCAACAGGAGGGCACGATGGCGACCGGGTTCGATGGCCAGAGGATTTGCGTGGTTGGCGGCACGGCGGGCATGGGCCTGGCCATCGCACGCGAGGCGGCGCGTGAGGGCGCCCGCGTCACCGTCGCCGGCCGCTCGGCGGAAAAGGCGGCCGAGGTCGCGGCCGGGATCGGCATGGGCGTGGACGGCCGCGCCCTCGACGTCACCGAACCCCGCTCGGTGGAGCGTTTCTTCGCGGCGCTTGGACTCATCGACCACCTGGTCGTCACCGCCGCGCAGGTGCGTGGCGGCCCGTTCCGGACCGGCAGCCTGGACGACGCCCGCTTCTCGATGGAGGGCAAGTTCTGGTCGCAGTACCTGTGCGCCCGCCACGGCCAGGTCAGCCGCTCGATCCTGCTGTTCTCCGGCACCCTCAGCCGGCGCCCGAGGCCGGGGCTGTCGGCCGTCTCGGCGGTGAACGGCGCGGTCGAGGCGCTGGGCCGGGCGCTTGCGGTCGAGCTTGCGCCGGTCCGCGTGAACGTCCTTTCCCCCGGGCTGATCCGCGGCACCGACGCCTATGCGTCCATGCCGCCGCAGGCGCAGGAGGCGATGTATGCCGCTGCGGCCGAGCGGCTGCCGGCGCGCCTCGTCGGCGACGCCGACAGCGTGGCGCGCGTCGCCGTCTCGCTCCTGGCCAGCCCCTACGTGACCGGCGCGGTGTTCGACGTCGATGGCGGAGGGCTTGTGGGATGATGCTGCGCCGGCCTGGGGTCCGCAGCCTCATGCTGGCCGGCGTCCTGGCGGCCGCATTCGCGGCACCCGGGTCGGAAGCCATGGCGGCGGATGCGGTCACCGAGTGGACGCTGGAAGCGGACCGCCTGGGGCAGGGCGGCGCGAACTGGCGCACGCTGGCGATCATGCACCGGGCGATGCACGACGCCGCCAACGCGGTGCAGCCGCGCTATGCCCGCTGGTCGCCGCCCCTCGCCGACGAGCCGCCCGCAGCCGGCGCCATGCTGGAGGCAGCCCTCGCGGGCGCGGCGGCCCAGGTCCTTGTGGACCTGCACCCCGACCACCAAGCCGAGATCGGGGCGCTGTTCCAATCGGCGCTGCGGCGTCTGCCGGCGGGACCGGCCGTGCAGGCCGGCCTCACCCTCGGGCAGGCGATCGGCAATGCCGCCGTGGCCCGCAGACGAGGGGATGGGTATGAGCGCATATACGCCTTCCGCGGGGGCGACGCGCCGGGGCGGTGGCGGCCGGCGCCGCCGGGCCATGCCACCAGCAACACGACGGCCGCCGCCCCGTTCCTGTTCGCGTCGCGCGACTGGGACGGCGCATCGGCCCCGCCCGCCCCCGGCAGCCCCGTCTTTTTGCAGAACGTTGAGGAGGTACGCCGGATGGGTGGGCTGCGGAACTCCGCCCGAACCGCGGCGGAGACCTACGCCGCGACCTACTGGGCGTATCAAAGCTCGCAGCGCGGCTTCATCCGGCTGGCGGTCAGCCTGCTCGACAGCGATCCGCTGCCAGGCGGCTTGCTGGACCATGCCCGGGCCATATCACAACTTGCCACAGCCCTGGCGGACAGCGCCATCATGGCATGGGCGGAGAAGGAGCGGTTCGCCTATTGGCGGCCGGTCACGGTGATCCAGGCGGGTTCTTCCGGGGTGCCGCCCGATCCCGGCTGGACGCCGCTGATCGAGACGCCGCCGCATCCGGAGCATCCCTCCGGCCACGCCTCCGATTGCTTCACGGGCGCGGGCGTCCTGGCGGGCGTGTTCGGCCAGGGGATGACGCCGATCACCTACGTGGCGCAGAGCGGGATGCCGCAGGCGGAGGTGGCGGCCATCGGCATGGGCCAGCATGCCCAGATCGGCAACCTCGCCGCGGTCCAGCGCGAGTTTCCGTCTTTCGAGGCCATCGCCCGCGAATGCTCGCTCGCCCGCATCTGGGCGGGCGCGCACTTCCGCAGCGGCAACCGCGAAGCGGAACGGCTGGGTCGTGAGATTGCCGCGCGTGCATTGGCTGCCGTGCCCCGCACCGGGGAGCTGCGGCCTCCGGCGATGGAGGGCGGCTTTCCCTAGGCGGTCCATGGCGCCGGTCCCCTCGAAGCCGTCACGCGGCAATGGCTTGCAGCCTCCGCCGGAGCTGGCGGCTGCTCGCGACCGTGCCGGCGTGAACGACGCCTGACGTGCTTCCAAATCGGCCGGAGCCTCGAATGTGCCGTTTGAAGCAGCCACCCGCGCAGGGTCCCATCAATTCAAGCTCAGCTCATCCTGGGATCAGACGCCTCGACGGCCCTAAACGGCTCGATGTCGCTTTGACGACATCGACAACAGGGCGCAGGCAGGCTGGCACGTGACGCAGGCTGTTGGGGAAGTCGAGAGTGGCTGGACCGGAGACATCGACCTTCTGCTCGACGTTCATCCTCTCGGATGGGGTGGCCGCTCCTTGACGGCATCAGTGTGCCGAGGTGGTGGCATCGACCGGCCACATGAGGAAGCGTCCGTGGGGCACGCCCCGTCATGATGCTGCGCTGACCCGAACAAATTGGAGATGGCAAGGACTTATACCAGATCCCTCTGATTAGGACGCATGTGCCCAGTCGCGCAGTCCGATGG
>CAXSHI010000266.1:0-5414 GCA_964236755.1 uncultured Acetobacteraceae bacterium | reverse complement strand
TCAGTGCAGCATAGTCAGCCGACCCAGGGGAATGTGACGCCGCCGCTCCGCTTACAGCGGTGCGCGTAGCCGCTGCGGCGAAGTTTGGGGAGATGCTCACCCACTTCGTGCCGGAGTCCGAATATGACGGCCTCGCGTCTGGACGCGTATCGCTTAAGGAGGTCGTGCCACCTCACGTGCACCGCTTGTTCCATGAGGCAGCGGTCGAGTTTTCCGAGCACCTGCCCAAAGGGCTGCTGGTCGGTTCCGAGAACAGAGGAGGTGGGGCGCAGGCGGCCCTGACTAACGCGTGATCGAAGGGCACCAACGGCAAGCAAACGAACGACTCGAGGAGGCCCCCAACTCTAAGCGCATCCTTGAGCGCCTGCGCCAGGGCGCGAACAAGCAGCGCAAGGACAGCCTCGCCCGTCTGGAGGCCACCTGCGACGCGTTAGACCGATCCGCAGGCGAACTGACGTTCGCCAACATCGGCCGAAGGTGCTTCCAGGACTTCAAGAAGGGCCCGATCGAGTCCAGCATCAAGAACGACGCCGGGTTCAAGGAATACGTGCAGGCGCGACGCGACGAGCGCGTACTCGCCTTGACCGACGGCAAGTCAGGGCGCCGCAAGGCTAAAACGCCGCTGGCAAACCTGATCGAGCATATTGCCGACCAGGGTCTGCGGGCGCGCATGAGGATGCTTTACGGAGAAAGCCTGGAGCTGCGGCGCAAGCTCTTCGACGTCCAGCAGGCCTTGTTTGTGATTACTCCAGGTGTGGACGTCGACACTATCATCAGGCGTTTGAAGGCTAACCCCGGGGCGCCCGTGTCGGCCGTGCCTTCCCGGAACGCGGCGGTCCAGCCCGAGGATCTTGAAGGGCTGCGGGCATTGCTTGCCGTCCTCGACATGCCGGAAACGCTGGGCCGTTTTGGTCTTGAGAACGATGGTAAGCGTGTCAGGCGCGCCAAAGGCGTCAAAGACGAACTCATCTCGGCCAGGGTCCTTGGTGCCCTTCGCCGCCTCCATGGCGCGCTTGCCGATCGGCATGGCTCTCCCACCGAGGTGGACGGCGAAGTCGTCGACGCCGAATAGGATAGTCTAGGTGATGGGCGCGCCTTGCCTCTGACGTAATCGGACGAGCCACTCGGCCGCGTCTTTGCAGGCCGGGGGCGGATGCACCAGATCCGGCGCGAGGCTTCCGCGCATGGACGCGATCGCCTGGACGAGCTTCACGCGAGCCGCATCGGTCCGTGCCTGCTTTACTTTATCCCTGGCGCCCGTAAGGTCGACTTCGTTCTCGCCCACAATAGTGACGCTGGATGCGCGCGCGATTACGAGGCTTGCCTCGCTATCGGCTTCCAAAAGCCAGCGAAGCGGGTTAACCCCCCCCGGTCACAACGGCGGTTGGTCGCTGCCGTCCTGCCAACTCGGACAGGCTTTGGGCAGCCAGGCCGCTGACTGCGCCCTCCAACACAACGACGCGGTCCGAACTTCCCTCGAACAGGACCGGGAACGCCTTGTCCGACCCCTTAAGGTCTCTCTTGGTGATCATCGACCCGTCGGAGATCGGCTTTGGCAAAAAGTATCGGACTGTAGCCGCCCGCACTGCCCCGGAGCGGTCAAGACCCAAGAAGGCCACCCCATCGATAAGATAACGAAGTGTCCCGCATGCTTCGGCGGCCAGTACGACCGCTTCGGTCAGACCACGGCTGGCCAGATAAGTCCGACCGGGTGCAGCATCGGCTCCAGCGGGCAGCCTTGGTCGCTCCATGTGGGAACCCTCCGCGCCGGGCAAGAGTGCAGCCGGGCTAACCTGGAGAGCTCCGATTAGCGCACGCACAGCATCAACAAAGGTGCAGCCCAGCACGTAACGGGCAAGAGCGACAGTATCGCCGATCCCGTTGCCGCTCCAGTCGCAGGCCACCCATCTACCGTCTCGCAAGTCGGCGCGCAGCACATTTGGGACGACGAGCGTCCGCCCGGCCCGCTCTCGGCCAACCCGCAGGTATCGGCTTTGGAGGAGTACCTCTGGCGAGGTGGCGCGGGCTTGAACTAACTCAGCGTCCGACACCCAGACCGAACCCATGCGGGATGCCCGAGTTACCGGTACCGGATCCCTCTCCCGCTGGAGTCTGCTCGTCTCGGGCACGCCCACTGGATTGTCTCCCCGAGGGGCATCATAACACGACAGGCAAAATGGCGCCTTGCTTGGCCCCGTGCCTGCACCGTATATAACCGTTAAAGGCACCGCGCCCTGCCCTTACTGGCAGCGTGACTGGTGCTCCATGTTCGTATCCAGAGCGTATTGTTGAGGGGCGGTTAGCCACGGCGATCCCAACCAACGGCTACGATCTTGACAGAACCGGCGCCTAGAACCCGGTGGACTCGTCGGAATGGCTTCTAGTCCGTCCCATCCGCCGTCCATCTGACCAGAGTGTGAGGGGCAGACGTGAACTCACATTAACCGATGCCACGGCCAGGAGTCGCCCGCGGCATCCCGTGCCACGGCGCGAGACTATGAACCGTAGGTGCTTTCGCCTATCACAAGCTCTCGAGATCCGTCAGGTCAGAGGGCATTCAGCAGAAACAGGTTATTTCTGTCGGGGAGAGGACGCTTGCGCAATTCCGCAGGCGCCTCCCAGTGTTTACCAGGGCAGAAGAGTTCACATCCCAAGTGCCCTACGGTAGACATCGAGCAGCGACTCTTCCTCTTCCACCTGCGCTGGCTCGCGGCGCCGAATCCGTATTAGCTGTTTAACCACGGCAACGTCGAACCCTGCGCTTTTTGTTTCGGCGAACAGATCTTTGATGTCGGAACCGAGGGCTTTACGTTCCTCCTCGAGCCGTTCAATGCGCTCGATCAGGCTCCGTAGTCGGTCGGCCGCGATCCCGCCAGTTGTCGGGTCTTCATCGTCCTTCTGCCGTCCCCGGTTTGCGGCGGCCTCTGCCAAACTAGCACTCATTTGTTGTCTCCGAACTGGCTGCGCTCCGATCGTACTTTCTGCCGATGGAGCAGATGGAGAGTACGGTTCTTAGTATGTCGTACTCATTCTAAACTGCTGCATCTAGACTGAAAGTACGCTGTATGGGGACGCTTTCAGCCCGGCGGATTTCGCCTCGGCGTAGATGTCCTTGATGTCGCTGCCGAGCGCCTTGCGTTCCTCTTCCAGCCGCTCGATTCGCTCGATGAGGCTGCGCAGCCGGTCCGCCGCGATGCCGCCGACCTGGGCCTCGGCGGCCTTGCGCTCGTCGAGCGGGTCGTCGTCCGGCTTGTCGGTGCTGTCCAGGGCCATGGCGCCCCCTTTCGTGATGGTCAGGCGCGGGGCTTAGCGGCGCGGGGAGTGAGGGTCAATGCGCCGGGTTCGCCTTGGCAAAGGCGGCCTTCTGCTCCGCCGTGGCCTCGACCTGGTGCAGCGCCTGCCACTCCTTGTAAGGCATGCCATAGACGATCTCCCGCGCTTCGGGATCGGAGAGCGGCAGGTCCCGGGCCTCCGCCTCCTCGCGATACCAGCGGGACAGGCAGTTGCGGCAGAACCCGGCCAAGGTCATCAGGTCGATGTTCTGCACGTCCGTGCGATCCCGCAGATGCGCCACCAATCGGCGGAAGGCGGCGGCCTCCAGCTCAAGGCGGGTCGTGTCGTTCATGGCGGGTATGGTCATCGTGGGACTCCCTCTTCGGTCAACCGCGTCCATGCGGATATGGCGTGCCGGCCGCGGCCGCGCCATCCCTCCCCGGTTCCGGGGCCGCCTGGCGGGACGGCGACGCTGCGTCCATAGTACCCCTGCCATCTGGGAAGGGAACGCCGATGCCGTGGGACGACACGCAGGCCCGAGCTGCGCTGCGGGCGATGTTCGATGCGGCCGTCGCCAGCGCCGATCCGCGCCGGGTGCTGGCGGCGCACCTGCCGGACCGTCCGGCCGGCCGAGTCGTCGTGGTTGGCGCCGGCAAGTCGGCCGCGGTGATGGCGGCAGCGTTGGAAGACGCCTGGCCGGACGTGCCGATGGCCGGCGTCGTCGTTACCCGCTACGGCCATGCCGTGCCGACCCGCAAGATCGAGGTGCTGGAAGCGTCGCACCCGGTGCCGGACGCCAACAGCGAGTCGGGCGCGCGCCGGGTGCTGGCGGCGGTCGGGAACCTGTCGGCGAACGACCTGGTGGTCGCTCTGATGTCGGGCGGCGCATCGGCGCTGCTGGAGCTGCCGGCGCCGGGCCTGACGCTTGCGGACGCCGGGCGCGTCAACCGGGCCTTGCTGGCGAGCGGCGCCACGATTGGCGAGATGAACGCGGTCCGCAAGCACCTGTCGGCCATCAAGGGCGGGCGGCTCGCCGCCGCGGCGCGCCCGGCCCGCGTCGTCACCCTCGCCATCAGCGACGTGCCCGGCGACGACCCGGCGGTGATCGGCAGCGGCCCCACCGTGCCGGATGCCTCTACCTGGGCGGAGGTGCGCGCCATCGCCGCACACTACGGCCTGGCGCTGCCCCGCACCGACGGCCTGGAAACCCCCAAGCCCCACGAGATCGACGCCGACATCCGGATGATCGCGACGCCGGCCATGGCGCTCGACGCCGCGGCGGCGGTCGCCCGGGCGCACGGCTTGTCGCCGCTCATTCTTGGGGACGCTCTGGAGGGCGAGAGCCGGGAACTCGGCACCGTCATGGCCGGCATTGCCCACAGCACGCGGAGCCACGGCCACCCGCTGTCCCCGCCCTGCGTGCTGCTGTCGGGCGGCGAGACCACCGTGACCATCGGGCAAGGCCCGGCCGGGCGCGGCGGACGCAACACGGCGTTCCTGCTGGGCCTGGCGATTGCGCTGCGCGGCGCTGCGGGCATCTGGGCCTTGGCCGGCGACACCGACGGCATCGACGGCACCGAGGACGCGGCCGGCGCCATCGTCACGCCCAGCACGTTGACGCGGGCACGGGGCATGGGGCTTGATCCGCGCGCCGTCCTCTCGGCGCATGACAGCTATGGCCTGTTCGACGCGGTGGGCGACCTGGTCCGCACCGGCCCGACGCTGACCAACGTGAACGATCTCCGGGCCGTGCTGGTCGCACCCGTATAAGGAACTTCCATGCCCGCCCGAACCAAGCTCCGGCGCCGACGCCGCACCAAGATCATCGCGACGCTCGGCCCGGCCAGCTCCACGCCCGAGGTGCTGTCCCGCCTGTTCTACGGCGGCGCCGACGTGTTCCGGCTGAACTTCAGCCACGGCGCCCATGCCGACCATCTGGCGCGGATTATGATGATCCGGGCGCTGGAGGAGCAGTCGGGCCGGCCCATCGGCATCCTCGCTGACGTGCAGGGGCCGAAGCTGCGGGTCGGCAAGTTCCAGGGCGGGCGCATCGCGCTGCAGACCGGGCAGGCGTTCCGGCTCGACCTGTCCCCGGTGCCGGGCGACAGCCGCCGGGTCGAGCTGCCGCATCCCGAGATCAT
>CAXSHI010000265.1:0-5598 GCA_964236755.1 uncultured Acetobacteraceae bacterium | reverse complement strand
TGCTCGCCGTTGCCGGGCCGTTGCTGCGGGCGTCGGGCGTCGGGCGCGTGGGCTGGGCCTGCGTCGGCGCCGCCGGGGCGCTCGCGGAGCCAGCAGGGGCGGCTCACCTGGCGGACCGTCTGATGGCCACGCTGGCGATGGATGAAGTGGCTGTCACCAGCGACGTCCTCACCTCCCATGCGGGCGCGCTGGGCGGCGGGGAGGGCGTCGTGCTCGCCATCGGCACGGGAAGCGTGGCGCTCGCCTTGGGCCGTGGCGCGATGCGCCGTGCGGATGGCTGGGGGCCGCTGCTCGGCGACGAGGGCAGCGGCGGCTGGATCGGCTTGCATGGCCTCCGCGCCGCGCTGCGGTCAGCCGATGGCCGAGGACCCTGCACGGCGCTGCGCCCGGCGGCGGAGCGCGCCTTCGGACCGCCCGCGGGCTGGCCGGCGGCCGTGGACAGCGCGGGCGTCGCGGCCCGCTTCGCGCCGGAGGTGGCGCGGGCGGCGACGGCCGGGGACGACGTGGCCCGGACCATCCTGCGCGACGCCGCCGACCGCCTGGCCGCCACGGCCCGGAGCGCCGCGTCCGCGCTCCCGCCCGGTGCCCCGTGCGCGGTCATCGGCGGTCTCGCACGGCTCGGCGCCCCGCTCATGGATCGGCTGGAGCGCCTGCTTGACGAGGCCGGACTTAAGCGCGTCCCCGCGCACGGCACGGCGCTCGACGGCGCGCGCCTGCTCGCCGCCGGCGCGTACCTGCCGCACGAGGCGCATGTCGTGCGCCGCCGTGCCGCAACGTCCGGCTCATGACCGCAACCGGCTCGTGCCGTAGGCTGCCAACTGGCATGGGCCTTGCAGCGCCGCCCGCTTTGCTTTCAGCTTGCAATCAGTCCTTTCAGACGAAGGAGATCAGAATGGGTATTCCGAAGCTGCTGCTTGCGGTCGGCCTCGCCTGCGGGCTGGCGGCCGGCCTTGGCCCCCACCCGGCAGAGGCGAAGGAGTGGAAGACCATCCGCTTCGGCATGGACGCGAGCTACGCGCCGTTCGAGAGCGTGAACCAGAAGGGCGAGATCGTCGGGTTCGAGGTGGATTACGCCCGCGCGATCTGCGCCAAGCTGGAAGCCGCCTGCACGTTCCAGAACCAGGATTGGGACGGCATCATCCCGTCCTTGCTGTCCAACAAGTTCGACGTGATCTTCTCCTCCATGAACATCACGGACGCGCGGAAGGCGAAGGTGATCTTCTCCGACGTGTACTACGCGACGTCGCCCGTCTGGGTCGGCCAGGCCGGCGGGACGTCCAAGGACATCAGCCCGGCGGCGCTGAAGGGCAAGTCCATCGGCACCCAGTCCTCCACGATCCACGCCAACTTCCTGGAGAAGTTCTACCCGGATTCCGACATCAAGCTCTACCCCACCCAGGACGAGCCGAACCTCGACCTCGCCAGCGGCCGGCTGGATTACGTGGTCGGCGACGTGCTGGTGGAGCAGGATTTCGTCAAGAGCAAGGGCAACGGCTGCTGCGCGATCCTGTCTGAAATCCAGCGGGTGCCGGGCATCCATGGCCCTGGGGTGGGCGCTGCCTTCCGCCCGGGCGACACCGACCTGCAGGCCATGTTCAACAAGGCCATCGCCGAGCTGGACGCGGATGGGACCTACAAGACGCTTGAGAAAAAGTACTTCACCATCGACGTCCGCGGGAAATAGGCGGCCGTGGCCGCGGCCGGCCTGCTGTTCGGACCGGACGGCTGGGGCGCGCTGCTGCTGCGTGGCGCCCTCGTCACCGTGGCGCTGGCCCTGGTGACGGTGCCGTTCGGCTTCGGCGGCGGGCTGGCGCTGGCGGGGCTGAAGCTGTCGCGCTGGCGGGCGGTGCGGGCGGCGTCCGAGGCCTACACGACGTTCTTCCGCGGCATCCCGGACCTCTTGGCGCTGTTCATCGTGTATTTCGGGCTGCAATCCCTGCTGGACCACGCGCGGGAGGCCTTGGGCCTGGCGTCGCGCCTGGAGCTCAGCGCCTTTGTCGCCGGGGTGATCGCGCTGTCGGTCGTCGTGGCCGCCTATTCGGGCGAGGTCTGGGTGGCGGCGCTGCAGACGGTGCCGCCCGGCCAGGTCGAGGCCGCGCGCTCGCTCGGGCTGGACCGCAGCCGCGCCTTTTTCCTGGTGGTGCTGCCGCAGTTGGGGCGGGTGGCCTTGCCCGGCCTCGGCAACGTCTGGACGGTGCTGCTCAAGGACACGTCGCTGATCTCGACCCTCGCGGTCACGGACCTGCTGCGCGCGGCGTCGGAGGCCAGCAAGAACACGACCCGGCCGATTCTGTTCTACGGCGCCGCCGCGTGCATCTACCTCGTGTTCAGCGTCGCCTCCAACGCCGGGCAGGCGGTGCTGGAGCGCCGGGCCAACCGGGGGATCGCCTGATGGACGCGCTGCACGGCCTGCTCGGCTTCGTGTTCAACACGGACCTGCTGTCGCAATACGGCTGGCGGCTCTTGAGCGGGGTCCGGATCACGGCGGAGGTCGTGCTGCTCTCGTGCAGCATCGGCTTCGTCCTGGCCTACCCGATCTGCCGCGCCCGCATGTCGCGCAACGCGCTGCTGCGGAGCGGGGCCGCCGGATACATCGCCGTGTTCCGCGGCACGCCGCTGCTGTGCCAGCTCTACCTCGTGTATTATGGCGCCGGCGAGGTCCGGCCCTGGCTGACCGCCACCGGGCTTTGGTGGTTCTTCCGCGATGCGTTCTACTGCTGCATCCTGGCGTTCTCCCTGAACACCGCGGCGTACCAGGCCGAGATCCTGCGCGGCGCGCTCGGCTCCGTGGCCCGGGGCCAGAGGGAGGCGGCGGCGGCGCTCGGTCTTTCGCCCTACCGGGCGGCGCGGCACGTGGTCTGGCCGCAGGCGTTCCTGGCGGCGCTGCGCCCGCTCGGCAACGAGCTGATCCTGGTGATCAAGGCCAGCGCGCTCGCGGCCATCGTTACCTTGCTGGACCTCATGGGGCAGACCCGGCTGATCTTCGCCCGCACCTTCGACTTCTCGGTTTATCTGTATGCGGCGCTCATTTACCTCGCCGTGACCGAGGGCATACGCCGGCTGTGGAACCGGATGGAGCGCACCGCCTCCAAGCACGTGCGGCAGGTCGAGCCGCCCAAGGGGGCTCCCGTGCGTTCGGGCAGACTGCCGATCCGCTCCGCCGAGTACGCACCGCGGGGATAGCGGGCCGCGCGATGCTCAATCCGCCGGGACGCAGCCGCCCTGCAGCATGTTGACGACCTGGATGGCGGCCGTGGCGCGGTTCTCGACGCCGATCTTCGCGAACACCTGCTCCAGGTGCTTGTTCACCGTGCGCGGGCTGAGGCCCAGAATGTCGCCGATATCGCGGTTCGTCTTGCCCCGGCTGACCCACAGCAGCACCTCGGCCTCCCGCGCCGTCAGCTTCAGCCGGTGGCGGAGTACCTGCTCGTCCGCGGCCCGGTCCCGGCTCACCAGGCGCAGCAGGATCTCGTCGGCGCTGATCTGCCCGACATAGGACGCTTCGAGCGTTCGGCCGGTCCTGGGCGCGGCGAACGCCAAGGGCCGGCACCGGTCCGGACGAGCGGCGCAGGCCAGCCCCCATGATACCACCTCCTCGGGCAGGGCATGGACGGACGGCCCGGCGTCCGCCGCCTCCTCGGCGCCGAGCCATACCCCGGCCTGCGGCGTGGACCAGACCAGGTCGCCGCCGCGGCTGATCGCCAGCAGGTAGCGGCCCGTGGTGTCGAGCGCCGCCTGCGCGCTCCGGGTCAGGCGCGCGTTGGCCAGGTGCACGCCGACGCGGGCGACAAGCTCCGCCGGGGCGACCGGCTTGGTCAGGTAATCGACGCCCCCGGCGTCGAGCGCGCGCACGACGTGCTCCGTCTCGGTCAGCCCGGTCATGAACACGACGGGCACGCTTGCGTTCATGCGCCGGCGCTTCAGGCGCTCGCAGGTGGCGAAGCCGTCCAGGCCCGGCATCACCGCATCCATCAGCACGATGTCGGGCGTCACCCGCTCCATCAGCGCCAGCGCCGCGGTGCCCGACTGGGCCAGCAGCACCGTGTAGCCCGCCGCCTCCAGCGCCGCGCTGAGCATCCCGAGCGTGCCGGGCGAATCGTCTACCACGAGGACGATGCTGGCCGGTTCCGGGACAGTCATGACGGGGAGCCTGCCTGCATGCGGTCAAGCTCGGCCATGAACTCGTCGAGCCGGAACTGCGCCACCAGGACGCGCAGCGCGTCCAGCGCCTGCGCCGCCGGGGGGTCCTCGGCCGCCATCTCGTCGAGCCGGGTGCGGATGCCGCGGACGTAGCCGATCAGGGCGAGGTCGCGCAGCTGCGCCGCCTGCGCCGGCCGGAGCGCCGTGGCCGGCCCGCTGTCCACCGCCGCCTCGACCCGCACGGAGGCGGGCATCGGGGCGGGCAGGTCCGTCCAGCGCAGCCCCAGCTTTGCCGCGATGATGTCGAGCAGCACGGCAAAATCGACGGGTTTCGGGATCACCGCGTCGTGGTGCGACCCCTCGTCCAGTGGCCGGCGCAGCTCGCCGGCATTGGCGGACACGATGACAATGGGCGCCGTCCGGTGCCCCATGGCGCGGAGGCGCCTGGCCAGCTCCCAGCCGTCCATGCCGGGCATGGCGAGGTCGATCAGGAACAGGTCCGGCTCCGACCGCGCCGCCAGCAACAGGCAGTCCGCGCCGCTTTCGGCCATGAGCACGGCGAAGCCGAGCGGGGCCAGCGCCTCGTCCAGCAGCGCGCGGTGCACCGGGTTGTCGTCCACCACGGCCATCGTGCGCCGCGGCCCGGCATAGCCGCCGATGGCGCGCCCGGCCGGCGCCGCGGGGCGGGGCTGCATGACCTCGGACAGCATGAGCCGGATGGTGAACTGGCTGCCGACGCCGGGCTGGCTCAGCAGCGTGATCTCGCCGCCCATGATCTGGGTCAGCAGCTTGGTGATCGTGAGGCCCAGGCCCACGCCCGGTGCCACCGCCGCCCGGCCCTGGTCGATGCGCTGGAAGGGCTCGAACACGCGGTCCTGGTCGGCGCGCCCGATGCCGATGCCGGTGTCGGCCACGACGATCTCGGCGACGGCCCCGCGCCAGCGCAGGCCCAGGCTGACGCTGCCGGCCCCGGTGAACTTGATGGCGTTGGACAGCAGGTTGATCAGGATCTGCCGCAGCCGCCGCTCGTCCGTATAGACCACTGCGGGCACGCCGGACGGCAGGTTGAAGACGAAGCGCAGGCCCTTCGCCTCCGCTTGCAATCGAAACATGTTGGCGATCTGGCCGAGGAACTCCGGCAGGCGCACCTCGTCCCGATACAGCTCGATCCGCCCGGCCTCGATCTTCGAGATGTCCAGCAATCCCTCGATCAGCCCGGCCAGGTGCTCGCCGCTGCGCCGGATAACGCCGATGCTCTCGCGCCGCGCCTCGGGGATGGCGGCGTCGTGCTCCAGCAGCTGCGCGTAGCCGAGGATCGCGTTCAGCGGCGAGCGCAGCTCGTGGCTGACGCCCACGACGAAGCGGCTTTTCGCCAAGTTGGCGGCCTCGGCGACCTCCTTGGCCCTTTGCAGCTGCGCGTCGGTGCGGCGGTGGGCGCTGATCTCGCCGGTCAGCAGG
>CAXSHI010000264.1:0-5621 GCA_964236755.1 uncultured Acetobacteraceae bacterium | reverse complement strand
TCGTCCAGGATGCGGCGCTGGTCGGCGGCGCTGGCCTGGGCGGGAATGATCATCTGCATCTCGTACTCGGGATGCTCCTTGTTCGCCTTCTCGATGCCCCGGCGCGCGATGGTCCAGAAGTCCGCCGACACGTTGACGACAAAGGCGAGCAGCTTCTTCTGCTGTGCCGCCGCCGGGCGTGCGCCGGCGGCGAGGGCAGCGGCGGCCAGGCCGGCATTGAACTGGCGACGATTCATGAACGAAACTCCGCGAACGTTTCCCGGGGTCTGAGCCGCCCCTCCAATGCACGTTAGCAACAGGCCGACGCAGATGGAAAGGCCCCCGTCTTATCCAGGGTCAGACCCAGCCGCCGTCCACCACGTAATGCTGGTTGGTGCAGGCCGACGCTTCCTCGGACGCGAGGAACAGCGTCACGCGGGCGATCTCGTCCGGCACCAGCTGGCGCTTCAGGCATTGGCGGTCCATCAGCTCCCGCTCGCCGTCCGGGGTCAGCCACAGCTCCTTCTGCCGCCGGGTCATGATCCAGCCGGGAGCGATGGCGTTGACCCGGATGTTGTCGGGGCCGAAATCCCGGGCGAGCGAGCGGGTGAGGCCGAGCACGGCGCTCTTGGACGCGGTGTAGGCCGCCATGCCGCCCTGGCCGACCATCCACGACACGGAGCCGAAGTTGACGATGGCGCCGCCGCCCGCCGCCTTCATGTCGGGCAGCACGGCTTGGGCTGCGAAGAACTGGTGGCGCAGGTTCACCGCGATCCGGCCGTCCCAGTACTCGGGCGTCACGTCCTCCGTGCGGTGGCGCTCGTCGTGGGCGGCGTTGTTCACCAGAACGGTGATCGGCCCCATGGCGTCGCGGAGCGTCGCGATGGCGGCGCGGAGCGCCGCGATGTCGGTCAGGTCGGCGTGGGCATAACGGACGGCGGGTCCCAGTTCTTCCGCCAGGGCGCGTCCCTCCGCGTCCTTGATGTCGAGGAAGCCGACCTGCGACCCCTGGGCGGCGAAGCGGCGGACGATGGCCTCGCCGATCCCGGACGCGCCGCCGGTGATGATGACGGCCTTGCCGGCCAGGTCTGGGTAAACTGCTGCCATGGGGTGCGATCCTTCGTTGACGGGCGAACGGTGCCCTCGATAGCCTGCGGCCAACAAGAATGCGAATGGAGGGTGCGGGCATGCTCGATCAATCGGCGTCGCAGAAGGCGGCGCTCTGGCTTTCCGGGTTCGCGGACGCCCTGTCGCGGGGCGACGCGGAGGACGCCGCGGCTCAATTCGCCGAGACCTGCTTCTGGCGGGACCTCGTGGCGTTCAGTTGGAACATCGTGACATTCGAGGGGCGGGACGCCATCGCCGCCATGCTGCGGGAGTCGCTGCCGCGCACCCGGCCGGGCCATTGGGCCATGGAGGGCGAGGCGAGCGGCGCCGACGGCATGGTCGAGGCCTGGATCAGCTTCGAGACGGAGACGGCCCGCGGGCGTGGGCACCTGCGGCTCCGGGACGGCAAGTGCTGGACGCTGCTGACCGCGATCACCGAGCTGAAGGGCCATGAGGAGCGCCGGGGCGCCACCCGGGAGATGGGCGCCGAGCACGGCAGCACGCTGGGCCGCCAAAGCTGGGCGGAGCGCCGGGCGAAGGAGGAGGCCGAGCTGGGCTATGCGGTCCAGCCCTACGCGCTGGTGGTCGGCGGCGGGCAGGGCGGCATCGGCCTCGGCGCGCGCCTTCGGCGGCTCGGCGTGCCGGCCATCATCATCGACAAGAACGACCGGCCCGGCGACGCCTGGCGCAACCGCTACAAGTCGCTGTGCCTGCACGACCCGGTTTGGTACGACCACCTGCCCTACCTGCCGTTCCCCGACCATTGGCCGGTGTTCTCGCCCAAGGACAAGATCGGCGACTGGCTTGAGATGTACACCAAGGTCATGGACCTGAACTACTGGACGCGCACCGAGTGCCGGGGGGCGCGCTACGACGAGGCCGCCGGGGAGTGGGTCGTGGACGTGTTCCGCGACGGGCAGCCGGTGACGCTGCGCCCGAAGCACCTGGTGATGGCGACCGGCGTGTCCGGCGTGCCGAACCTGCCGGACTACCCCGGCATGGACCGCTTCGCGGGCACGCAGCACCACAGCAGCCGGCACCCTGGAGGTGCTGAGTGGGCCGGCAAGCGGTGCGTGGTGATCGGCTCCAACAACTCGGCGCACGACATCTGCGCCGACCTTTGGGAGAACGGCGCCGACGTCACGATGGTGCAGCGGACCTCGACGCACATCGTGAAGTCCGACAGCCTCATGCAGCATGGCCTGGGCAGCCTGTATTCCGAGGAGGCTTTGGCGTCGGGCATGACGACGGACAAGGCGGACATGACCTTCGCCTCCATCCCATACCGCATCGCGCACGAGTTCCAAATCCCGGTGTACCAGAAGATCGCGGAGCAGGACGCGCAGTTCTACGCGGCGCTGGAGAAGGCCGGGTTCATGCTGGACTGGGGCGACGACGGGTCGGGCCTGTTCATGAAGTACCTGCGCCGCGGCTCCGGCTACTACATCGACGTGGGCGCGTCGGAGATGGTGGCGGACGGGCGCATCAAGCTGCGGAGCGGCGTCGATGTGTCGGAGATCACCGAGCACGGCGTGCGGCTCAGCGACGGCAGCGAGCTGCCGGCCGACCTCATCGTCTATGCCACCGGCTACGGCTCGATGAACGGCTGGGTGGCGAAGCTTGTCTCTCAGGAGGTAGCGGACCGGGTTGGCAAGTGCTGGGGCCTGGGTTCCGACACCACGAAGGACCCGGGGCCATGGGAGGGCGAGCTGCGCAACATGTGGAAGCCGACCGCGCAGCCCGGCCTGTGGTTCCACGGCGGCAACCTGCACCAGTCGCGGCACTACTCGCTTTACCTAGCCTTGCAGCTTAAGGCGCGGATGGAGGGCATCCCGACGCCGGTGGTCGGCCAGGGGCCGGTGCACCACAAGGGTTAGAAGCGGATCAACGCCGCCGGCGCAGCTGGTCGAAATACACGATCAGGATGATCAGCGCGCCAGTGATGATAAGCTGCCAGAACGGGTTGACGTTCAGGAGGTTCGCCCCGTTGGCGATGGTGGTCAGCAGGAAGCTGCCGAGCAGCGGTCCGTACACGCTGCCCACCGCGCCGAACAGGCTGGTGCCGCCGATCACGGTCGCGGCGATGGCCTGCAGCTCAAGGCCTTGGCCCGTGTTCTGCGTGCCGATGGACAGGCGGGAGGTGGTCAGCACCGCCGCCACCGCGGCCAGGAACGCCGACAGGATGTAGGCGACGTAGATCATCCGCGGCACGTTGATACCGGACAGCCGCGCCGCCTCCGGGTTGCTGCCGATGGCGAACAGGTAGCGCCCCCAGCGGCTGTGGTGCAGGAAGACGTAGGACGGGACGGCCACCACGATCACCATCCAGAACAGGCTCGGCACGCCCAGGACGCTCGACGGCGCGAAGGCGGTGAACGCTTCCGGCAGGCCGGAGATCGTGTTGCCGTTGGTGATGAGGAACCCGGCGCCGCGCAGCGCGGTCAGCGTCGCCAGCGTCATGATGAACGGCGGCAGGCCGAGCTGCACGATGCCGAAGCCGTGGAACGCGCCGATGGCGGCACCCATCGCGAGCGTCAGCAGGATCGCCACGGGGATCGCGACCTTCGCTTTCAGCAGCAGCGCCAGGATGACGCTGCAGAAGCCGATGACGGCGCCGACCGACAGGTCGATGCCGGCGGTGATGATGACAAAGGTCTGCCCGACCGCGAGGATCGCCACCAGGTAGGCCTGCCGCATCAGGTTGGTGACGTTGATCTCGGTCAGGAAGGTGCGGGTGCTGGCCGCGAGCACCGCCCACAGCAGGATCAACAGGCCAAGCAGGGTCAGGCTGAGCAAGAGGTTGATGCGCGATTGCGACCGCCGGGCGGCATCAAGGCGGGCCTGGTCGGCGGTGATGTCGCTCACGATCTGTCTCCCGGTCAGGCGCCGATGGCTTGGGTGAGGATCGCCTCCGCCGGGGCCTCGCGGTGGCCATAGCTCGCGACGAGGCGGCCGCGGCGGAACACGTGCAGCCGGTCGGCCAGCTCGTACACCTCCGGCAGGTAGGAGGAGATCAGGATGATCCCGGCGCCCTTCTGCAGCAGGGCGCTGAACAGGCGGTAGATCTCGACCTTGGTGCCGACATCGACGCCCACGGTCGGCTCGTCGAAGATGAACAGCTGGGCGCCGTGGGCGAGCCACTTGCCGACGACGACCTTCTGCTGGTTGCCGCCCGAGAGCGACTGCGCGAGCGTCGCGTGGCTCGCGGTCCGGATGCGCAGGCCGCCGATCTGTGCATCGGCCGCCCGCGCCTCCGCCCGGCGGTCGATAGTCATCGCCCGGGTCAGCCGGTCGAAGATCGCGAGGTTCAGGTTGGTGGAGACGCCGAGGTTCAGGCACAGGCCCTGGTCCCGCCGGCTTTCCGGCACCAGCGCCATGCCGAGGGCGATGGCCTGGCGCGGCGAGTGGATCGCGACGGGCCGGCCCTCCCACCGCACGTGGCCTGCGGTGTGGGGGTGGCGGCCGAACAGCGACTGCACGAACTCGCTGCGCCCGGCGCCGATCAAGCCGTACAGCCCGACGATCTCGCCCCGGCGCACGTCCACCGAGATGTCCTCGAAGCCCGGGCCGGACAGTTTCTCGGTCGCGACCAGCTCGGGGCCGGGCGGCACGGGGTCCTTGTGGTAGATCTGCTCGATGGAGCGGGCGATCATGCCGCGGATCAGCCGCGCCTCGTCGGTCTCCGCCACGCGCTCGGTGCTGATCAGCGCGCCGTCGCGCAGGATGGACACGCGGTCGGCCAGCTCGAACACCTCCTCCAGGCGGTGGCTGATGTACACCAGGGTGACGCCATCGGCCTTAAGGCGGCGGATCAGGGTGAAGAGCTGCGCCGCCTCCTGCCGGGTCAGGTAGGCGGTCGGCTCGTCGAAGATCAGGAACCGGGTGCCGCGCATCGCCGCGCGGGCGGTGGCGACAAGCTGCTGCTGGCCGATGGTGAGGGTGGACAGCACGACGCCCGCGGGGATGTCGAAGCCGAGGCCGTCCAGCACGCGCTGCGCGTCCCGCTGCATGCGGGCCTTACGCATGACGCCCCAGCTTGAGTGCTCGTGGCCCAGGAACAGGTTGGCCGCGACCGTCAGGTGCCGGCACAGCACGACCTCCTGGTGCACCGCGTTGATGCCGAGCGTCATGGCATCCTGCGGCCCGGCGAACTCGACGGGTCGCCCTTCCCACAGGATCTCGCCGCCGGACTTCAGGTGCACGCCGGTCAGCAGCTTGATCAGCGTCGATTTGCCGGCCCCGTTCTCGCCGACGATGGCGTGGATCTCGCCGGCCTCGAACGCGAGGTCCACGGCCCGCAGGGCGTGCGTGCCGGTGAACCGCTTGTCGAGGCGGCGGAGCTCCAGCAGCGGCGGCACCGCGCCGCGCTCAGTTCACCTTGGGGTTCAGCAGCTCCTGGCTGCGGGGGCTGGCCATGTTCTCCTTGGTGACGGTGTTCACCCCGGTATCGACGAAGGCCGCCACCTTCTCGCCGTGGCTCGCGGCCAGCGCCGTCTTGATGCCGTCGTAGCCCATGCGGTACGGGTCCTGGACGA
>CAXSHI010000263.1:0-5761 GCA_964236755.1 uncultured Acetobacteraceae bacterium | reverse complement strand
GACCCGTGTGGGTCAGGGACTGCGCTGTCCGCACTCGCCTCCGTGCACCAACGCCGAGCGGTGATCGAATTGCGCGTCGCCCAACCCGTCAACAGCGACGCGCACCAAAACACGCCGTCACGACGTTCTCAAAGGCGATTGTGCAACAGGCTCTAAAGTACGTTATCATACGCAAAAGCTTTGTTGTAGCGATGGGCGGTCGGATTGCTGTCATTGATCCCATCGAGTACATTGGGTGCATGATTGCCCGCTCCGAAGTCACCCCAACGGCATCGCTCAACATCCGGCAGCTCGATCCGGCACTGAAGGAACAGCTGCGTATCCGCGCGGCGCATCATGGCCGTTCGATGGAGGCGGAGGTCCGCGCCATCCTGAAAGAGGTGCTGACGGAGAAGCGGCTGGCGACCGGCGCTGACCTCGTAACCGCCATCCGCCGTCGTTTTGCTCCCCTCGGGGGGGTCGAGCTGGAACTGCCGCCGCGCCAAGCGGGGCGCGAGCCGCCGCGTTTTGAATGATCGTGCTCGACACCAACGTGCTCTCCGAGCTGATGCGTCCCGAGCCAGAGACCGCGGTGCTGCAGTGGATGGCCGCGCAAACGGACGCTCTCTATGTCACCGCACTCTCCTATGCCGAGATCCTGTTGGGCATCGACCTGTTGCCGAAAGGCAAGCGCCGTCAGCGGCTGGGCGAGCAGGCGACCGCCATGTTCACCGAGGATTTTGCCGGGCGCATCCTGAGCTTTGATCTCGCCACGGCGCCGGCTTACGCCGCCATCGCCAGCAAACGCCAAAAGGCCGGACAGCGCCTGAGCCCGATTGACGGCATGATTGCCGCCGTCGCCCATGTGCACGGCGCCTCGATCGCGACGCGGGATGGCGATTTTGCCGGTTGTGGTGTGCCTCTGATCAACCCATGGCACGCGCGATGACCAGCGGGCTGACGGTTGCCGACCAGGCAGGTTTGCCCGTTGATGCTGGGCCGCGGGTTGTGCCGGCCCTGGTTGCAGCCGACGGTGAGCGTACGGTCCGGCGCTATGTCGAGTTCTTCACCGCCAACATCCGCAACCCGAACACCCGTGCTGCCTATGCGCGCGCGGCATCCGGATTCTTCGCTTGCTGCAAAGGGCTCGAACCGGCGTTGCCGGGCATCCAGCCGGTGCATGTCGCGGCCTGGGTCGAGCAGCTGGGGAGGAACGGGCGGTCGGCACCCACGGTGAAGCAAAGCCTGGCGGCCGTGCGGATGCTGTTCGACTGGCTGGTGGTCGGCCAGGTCGTGCCGCACAACCCGGCCTCGGCCGTGCGCGGCCCGAAGCACAGCATGGCGACCGGCAAGACGCACATGCCGAGCCGGGAGGAAGCCAAGGCGCTGATAGCATCCATCGACACCAGTCAGCTGATCGGGCTGCGCGACCGCGCGCTGATCGGCACGCTGCTGTTCACCTTCGCCCGGATCAGCGCCGTCACCGCCATGCGGGTCGGCGACTACTACCCAGTCGGCAAGCGCTGGTAGGTGCGGCTGCACGAGAAAGGCGGCAAGGAGCACACGATGCCGACGCACCACACGCTCCAGGACTGGCTCGATGCCTATCTGGACGCTGCGGTAGTCGGCGACGATCGCAAGAGCTTCCTGTTCCGCACTGCCGAGCGGCGCACCGGCCGGCTCACCGCCAAGCCGCTGGCCCAGGCGGACGCCTACCGGATGATCCAGCGCCGGGCGGCGGCGTCCGACGTGGCCACCCGGATCGGCTGCCGTTCGTGGCGGGCGCGGGGGATCACAGCCTACCTGGAGAACGGCGGGCTGCTGGAGCACGCGCAGAAGATGGCGGCGCACGCCTCGGCCCGCACGACGAAGCTCTATGATCGACGCGGTGAGGCGATCTCACTCGATGAGATCGAGCGGATCAGCCTTTGATGTTCGTGCAAACAGCCTATGACCTCAGAGGGGTTAGGGGCCTCGACTGGCAGCAATGGGGGCAGACGCCGGAGGCGGAGGCGCTGTTACAGAACCCCCGCGTATCGCGGGCGCCATGTCCGACCAGCCTGCAAACCTTCTGACCGCCCTGATCGAAGAGGCCGGTTCTGGGAGAATGATCTCAATAGCGCGTTCGAGACCGGCATTCTGACCGTCATCGTGAAAAGGGCGGAAGCGCTTCTACGCGCCTTGGCTCCGTGACCGCAAACAACACATTCTCGTTTTAGGACACCTATATGGACGCTAAGGACCATCCAGTCATCTCCGTCCTGGGAAACCAACGGCGCTTCGTCGTGCCGATCTATCAGCGGCAGTATCAGTGGGGTGAGACCCGCTTGCAGCCGTTCTGGGAAGATGTAGTTGCCAAGGCGGACGAGTCCCTGTCGGGAAAGCCGAAGTTCAGCCACTACATGGGCGCTCTGATCCTGGCACCCGGCGGTGACGGCTTCACAATCGGTGCAACGCCGCGCGTGCAGGTCGTCGATGGCCAGCAGCGCCTGACCACCTTCCAACTGTTCCTGGCGGCCCTGCGTGAGGTCAGCGGCCAACTCGGCATTTCGGAGTTGGCACCAGTCATCAATAGCTACCTGTACGTGCCGCCCATGTATGGTGACACGGATGCAAACGCTAGATTCCGTCTTCTTCCAACGCCGGATGACCGTGTGGTCTTCCATTTAATTTTGGAAGGTGGATTAGCGGGGATCAAATCCAAACAGCCTGACTGGTTCTACAAAAATGGGAAGCTGAACAAGGATGCCGAACCCAAACCCGCCCTTGCAGTTCAAGCACTTTGCTTCTTTGTGGACCGGATTGGAACGTTTGGCCGCTTCGGCCTTGTCGTAACCTGCGTGCCAAAGGTGCCGATCTGGAAAACATGCTATCTCAATGGTTTGCGCTTCACGCAACGTGGCAACACACTGCTATGACTGGGTAACCAGCTTTTCGTTTCGATAAAGTTGATCCGCGGTCGCTCAGTTTCGGAAGGGGCCGGCTAACAGGTAGCCCGGTCGCGCTGGGCGGCATCGTGGCCGGCACTGGCTGTCGTGGGCGATACTGCCGCACTCGACCCATTCCGGCGGAGTCCGAGCAGAAAAGCTGATCTCCGAAGCGATCGTTCAGCTGCGGCGCCACCTTCAGCTTCGCGCCCTTTTTGGTCGCTCACCCGCAGCAGTTCACACCCCGAAAGCGGACACAAGGTTGCGCCACGGTCATTGACCGTCGTTCCTCAGATCCTATGCAGTGCCCCTACTTCGCTGCCGGTGGTGGCTGTGACCAGGAGCACCCAGCCTGCGAGGTCGAAGCGCTTCCTCACGCGCTCACCGGCGGTCGGTGACCAGTCCAGGGGCGCGCCCGCTCGAGTTCGAAGGCGAGGGCGAGGAGCGTCGCCTCGCCGCCAAGGGCGGCCGTAAACTGGGTGCCGATCGGCAGGCCGTCCGTCGTCCAGCCAAGTGGCACCGTCATTGCCGGCACGCCCGCCGCGTTCTGCGCCGGGGTGTAGGAGGCGAAGTCGATAAGGTCGGCGCGCAGCGGGTCGTACTCGCGTGTAGGTGCCAGTTCGCCCAGGGGCAGGCGCGCCCTTCGGACAACCGGGCTGAGGAACACGTCGTAGCTGCCGAACGCGCGCGCGTAGTCCGCTGCCAGCCGGTCGAAGTAGGCGAGCCCGTCTGGGAGGGCGGAGGCGGGCTTCGCCATGAACTCCGCCGCGAGCCCGAGCGTCCAGGGCTCAAGGACCGACGCGTCCGGGTCGCGTCCGGTCTGCCCGCGGTAGAAGCCGGCGACCCCCGCCGCGCCCGCTGCCCAGACCGTCATGAAGTGCTCGACGAACTGTTCGCCGCTGAACGGCCAGCTTGCCTCTACGACCCGGTGGCCGAGGGTCTCGCAGAGCTTGGCAGCGTCCAGCACGGCCTCGCGGACCTCCGGCTCGGCGTCGCGGCCGTAGTAGTTCAGCGTTGTGACGCCGATCCGGAGGCGGCGCCGGTCGGGCTCGGTCACATGGCCAACCGGCGACAGTGGAGCGCCGGGGTCCCGCCGCTCGGTCAGCGCGAGGAGGAGGGCGCTGTCGCGAACCGAGCGCGAAACGCAGTGCTCGGCCACGATGTCCGCCGCGAGTGCCGTCCGCTGGGACGCCGGCTGGCGCCCGCGGGAGGGCTTCAGCCCGAACAGGCCGCACATAGAGGCCGGGATGCGGATCGAGCCGCCACCGTCGTTCCCGTGCGCAAAGGGCACAAGCCGGGCGGCGACTGCGGCGGCCGACCCGCCGGACGAGCCGCCGGGCGAGAGGCGCAGGTCCCAAGGGTTGTGGGTGGGTCCCCCGAGCAACGGCTCCGTCGTCGCCGTCAGCCCGAACTCGGGCGTGGCGGTCTTGCCGAGCACGACGAGGCCGGCCCTCTCGGTCGCGTCCAGGTAGGGCGAGCGCCAGTCGGAAACGTTGGAGGCCAACATGCGCGAACCCGAGGCAAAGGGCACGCCAGGGTATTCGAGCAGATCCTTCAGCAGGTACGGCACGCCGCCGAACGGGCCCTCGGGCGCACCCGCATGCACCCGCTTGCGGGCCAGATCGAAGGTTGGCGTACAAACCGCGGCGAGCCGGGGATTGAGCAGCTCAATCCGCGCGATGGCGGCTTCGACGAGATCGGCGGCCGAAGCCTGGCCCGAGCGGATGAGTTCGGCAGTGCCGACACCATCGAGGGATGCGAACGCGTCATTTGCTTCGCCGGAAGCTGGCCGCACGCCAATGGTAAGCACCGCAGCCGTTGCTCCTGCTGTCCTTAGAAAATCCCGTCGCGATGGATCGCATTCTTGCGCGCTGTGATTCTTTCCGTTTGACCCGACTGGCATGAGGCCTCTCCCAGAACTTGTTGCGCCCAGAGCAGACCCTTGACCGCGCGCTGCCCGCTCCGCTCCCTCCGTTTGGAGGGGGAGCTGATGCTTTTTGCGGTGTCTTCTTGAAATACGATGGTGTCTGGGCCGGCCTGCACGTATCGTTGCCGCGCTTCCGATCCATGCGGGGCGCCGCCTTCGGGTGCCGCTCCGGCAGGTCTTGAGGCTCGCGCGCGGAGACCGGATATGGGGCGCAAGGAAACGCCAGCGGCCGAGGATCTTTCCGCCGCGGTGGAAGCGATCTACGACGCGGCCTTGGATGAAGCGCTCTGGCCGCACGCGCTCAAGCGCCTGGCCGATCTGCTGGGCGGCAACTGCGCCACGGTCGCGCTCAACGACGGCGGCCAACGTCTCCCTGCCTACCATTGCGTCGGCTACTCGCCGGAGTTGATCGAAGCCTACCCCAGTTACTACGCCTACAGGGACCCGATGCTGGATGTCGCGAGCCGCGCGCCGCCGCTCGAAGTGCTCACCGACCGCATGGTGATGCAAAAGGCCGAGCTGCGCCGCCTGGAGGTCCATAGCGACTTTGCGCGCGCATGCGGCATCGACTCCCTCGCGTATGGCTTCGCGTTTCGCGCGCCGGACCGCGCGTGCTTCGTCGCGGCCACGCGCTCGGCGCGCGCGGGCGACTTCGAGCGGGAGCACGTCCGGACCCTGGGCCTGCTCCTGCCCCATCTCGGGCGCGCGATGCGCGTGCACGTGCGCCTGGAAGACGCCCGCATACGCGCGGATGGCGCGGCCGAGGCGCTCAACCGGCTCGCGTTCGGCATCGTTCTCGTGGACCGGCACGCGCGCGTGATCCTGGCCAACCGCGCGGCCGAAGCCATGCTTGCTCTGGGTGACGGCATCAGGGCCGATGCGTCGGGCCTGCGCGCCGCGATGCCGGCTCAGACCACTGCCCTGCGCC
>CAXSHI010000262.1:0-5773 GCA_964236755.1 uncultured Acetobacteraceae bacterium | reverse complement strand
TACGAGCGCCGCCTGGTGCGCTGGGGCACCCGGGTGCACGACGACTTCCTGCTGCCGCACTTCGTTTGGCAGGACCTGCTGGATGCCGTCGAGGAGCTGTCCTCCTACGGCACCAAGCTCGACCCGGCCTGGTACCGGCCGCACTTCGAGTTCCGCTTCCCCGTGATCGGCGAGGTGGCGGTGCATGGCGCCACCGTCGAGCTGCGCCACGCGCTGGAACCCTGGCACGCGCTGGGGGAGACCGCGGGCGTCGGCGGCACCGTGCGCTACGTCGATAGCTCCGTGGAACGGGTGCAGGCCCGGGTGACAGGCTGGGAGCCGGAGCGG
The DNA here is from genome assembly GCA_964236755.1 of uncultured Acetobacteraceae bacterium. GTDB lineage: Bacteria > Pseudomonadota > Alphaproteobacteria > Acetobacterales > Acetobacteraceae > CAHJXG01. The sequence continues at coordinate 5,446 of CAXSHI010000262.1, read as the reverse complement.
TTCGTGCTGGCCTGCAACGGCGCGGCGGTGCCGCTCAGCCCGACCGGCACGGAGGGCGAGTTCGTCGGCGGCGTGCGCTTCAAGGCCTGGGACCCGGCGGCGGCGCTGCATCCCAACATCTCGGCGCAGGTGCCGCTGGTGTTCGACGTGTTCGACCGCTGGACCGGGCGGTCGCTCGGCGGCATGTCGCACCACGTCGCTCACCCCGGCGGGCGCAGCTACGACACCTTCCCGGTCAACGCCAACGAGGCGGAAGCGCGGCGCCGCGCCCGATTCCTGGCAATTGGGCACACGCCGGGTCCGATGGAGGAGCCGCTGGTCAGCCTGTCCCCGGAGCATCCGCGCACGCTCGACCTGCGCGCCGTCGCGTGATCGAGAGCCTGCCGGTCGGCGGCACGGCGCCGGGCACGGCGCAGATGCTGACGGTCCGGCGGTTCGGCCGCCCGGGGGCGCGGCCGAAGGTGTACGTGCAGGCCGGTCTGCACGCCGACGAGCCGCCGGGCATGCTGGCGGCGCATCACCTGATCGGGCGGCTGCAGGCCCATGAGGATGCTGGCCGAGTTGTGGGCGAGGTCGTCGTGGTGCCGCTGGCGAACCCGATCGGCCTGGCGCAGCGGGTGATGGGCGGTCTGCTCGGCCGGTTCGACCTGGCGGACGGGATCAACTTCAACCGCGGCTACCCCGCCCTGGCCGACAGCGCGGCCCGGGCCGTGTCCGACCGGCTGACCGACGACCCCGGGGCCAACACGGCGCTGATCCGCACGGCGCTGCTCCATGCCAACGCCGCATCGGACGCGACCACCCCGGCGGAGCACCTGAAGCGGCTCCTACTCGGGCTGGCGCTCGACGCCGACCTGGTGCTCGACCTGCATTGCGAGAACGAGGGCGCGGTGCATCTGTACACCTTGACGCTGCTGGCGGACCGGGTTCAGCCGCTATCGGCGCTGCTCGGCGCGCGGGCGCTGCTGCTGGCGTCGGAGTCCGGCGGGCATCCGTTCGACGAGGCGTGCAGCGCCCCCTGGCTTGCCTTGCAGGCCCGCTTTCCCGGCCATGTGATCCCGCTGGCCTGCTGCGCCGTCACGGTGGAGCTGCGGGGGGAGGCCGACGTGAGCCACGCGCTGGCCGAGGCCGACGCCGACGCATTGCTGGCCGGCATGGTGCTCGCCGGCGCCATCGACGGCCCAGCGCCTGCGCTGCCGCCGGCCCGTTGCGCGCCCACGAACCTGGCCGACGCCGAGCTGCTGTTGGCGCCGATGCCGGGCGTCCTGGTGCTGCACAGGGCCGTGGGGGACAGCATCGCGCCGGGCGATCTGGTGGCGGAGGTCATCGACCCCGCCTCCGGCGCGACGTCGCCGCTGCATGCCCGCTACGCCGGGGTGCTGTTCGCCCAGGAGTCTGTGCGCTTCGTCGCGGCCGGCCGCAGCGTCGCCAAAATCGCCGGCACCGAGGCTCGCCGATCCGGGCGCCTGCTGGGCGCCTAAGCCGGCTGCTGCTCCGTAATTTCATGCGTCACCACGTCGAACTTCGCGAGCCATGCCGGGCCGAAGTTGGTCACGAGCGCCACGTCCGTCGCGTCTCGGCCCCGCGCCATCAGGAGCCGCCCGATCCGCGGCGTGTTGAAGCGGGCGTCGAAGGTGTACCAGCGCCCGCCCTCCGGCCCGTCCAGGAACACCTCGAACCACGCCGAGAAGTCCATCGGCCCGGGGATCGGCGGGACGCGGATGTCGCCCAGGTAGCCCGTGCAGTAGCGGGCGGGAATGTTCATGCAGCGGCACAAGGCCACGGCCAGATGGGCGAAGTCGCGGCACACGCCCCGGCGCTCGTCGTAGGCGTTGCGCGCGGTCTTGTCGGGCCGGGCGTGCTCGTAGCCGAAGGTGATGCGGTCGTTGGCGAAGTCGCAGATCGCCTGCACCCGCCCCCAGCCCGGCTCGGTCGAGCCGAACAGCGACCAGGCGGTCTCGTGCAGCAGGTCGGTGTCGCAGTAGCGGCTGCCCAGCAGATAGACGAGGGCGCCCGACGGCAGCTCGTCGATGGGGAGCTGCCTCGCCTCGGGCACGGTGGCGTCGGGGTTGCCGCTGTCCTGGACCTCGAACAGCGTCGAGATCGTCAGCGGGCCGGCCGGCGCCACGATCCGGTGGCAGTTGTTGCCGAAGTCGTCGGTGTAGCGGCGGACCTCGATCTCCGGCTCGAACTTGATCACCTGCGGCGTCAGCAGATCCGCCTCGCGGGACGGGTGCACGCTCAGCAGCAGCAGCATCGGCACCGGCTGCGGGCAGTTGTAGGAGATCGTGTAGCCGGCCTGGATGCGGATCATGGGAACCTCGCAAAAGTCATCTGGGTTGTTTATGCCTGGCCGCCTTCGTCGGACGTCACCCGGATGCTGACCTCCATGCCCAGGCAGTCCGCGGCGGCCCCGGTCCAGCTGCCCGACAGCGGCACCGCGTGGGCGGGATCGCGCACCACGGCGACGCGGATCAGGTCGCGGTTGCCGACGATGTTGTTGGTCGGGTCGAACTCGACCCAGCCGGCGCCGGGCAGATAGACCTGCAGCCAGGCATGAGTGTTGCCGCCGCCGTGATGATGCTCGGGCGTGCCGGGCCGGTCGCGGGTGGGCACGTAGATGTAGCCGCTGACGAATCGCGCGGCGAGGCCGAGGCAGCGCACCGCCTCCATCATGAGCACCGCAAAGTCCCGGCAGGTGCCGGTGCCGAGGCGCAGCGTCACGGCGGGGGGCTGGATGCCGGCCTCCTGCCTGACCTGGTAGGTGAACTGCCGCCGGATGCGGCGGGTCATCGCGGTCAGCATCGCCAGCGTGTCGGTAGGGCCGTCGGTGCGCAGGAACGACCGCGCCCAATGGTCGAGCTGGTGCGACGGGTCCGGGTAGTGCCGCTCGATGGAGCGCAGCAGGTCTGACATCTCGTCGGGGTCGTAGCTGAACGGGAAGACCCGGGCGTAGTCCTCCAGGCACGCCTCGATGTGCTGCGGCTCCTGGCAGGCGTGCTCCAGCCGCAGGGTGCTGACGAAGGTCAGCTCCTCCGCCCATCCGCCAAAGCGGGCCAAGGCGACGTTGTTGCCGAACACGTCGTGGACCCAGCGGAGCTGCACCGGCTCGGGCGTGATGTCGAGCCGCGCTTCCAGGTGCCGCTGATCATGGCTGTCGCGCGGGCGGAGCATCATGCGATGCTCGCCGAACGCGACGGGCCGGCGATAGCGGTAGGTGGTCCGGTGACGGACGGTCAGGATCGGCAAGGGGCGCCGGGATTTGGCCACGTGAAGCGCTTCTGCATGCAATGAGACTACCATCCGACGACCGTGCTGCAAATCCACGCAGCCGATTACGCAAGGCGCATGCCATCGTTTGCCACCCATGCCGGACTGTTGAACGCCCGCCCCGGCCGCGGCGCCGGGGCGGCTGGCCCTCAACGCTTCTGGTTATAGACGTCGGCGCAGACGGCGCCGAGCAGCACGAGGCCTTTGATGACCTGCTGGTAGTCGATGCCGATGCCGAGGATCGACATGCCGTTGTTCATCACCCCCATGATGAACGCCCCGATGATGGCGCCCGTCACTTGGCCCACGCCGCCATAGGCCGAGGCGCCGCCGATGAAGCAGGCGGCGATGGTGTCCAGCTCGAAGCCGACCCCCGCCTTGGGCGTCGCGGTGTTGAGCCGGGCGGCGAAGATGAGGCCGGCCAGCGCCGCCAACACCCCCATGTTGACAAAGGTAAGAAATGTCAGCCGCTCGGTGCCGATGCCCGAGAGCTTCGCCGCCTTCTCGTTGCCGCCCACCGCGTAGATCTGGCGGCCCACGGTGGTGCGGGTGGTGACGAAGGCATAGAGCGCGATCAGCACGGCCATGATCACCAGCACGTTCGGCAGGCCGCGGTGCGAGATGATCAGGTAGGTGAGGCCGCAGATCGCCGCGAGCATCAGCAGGTTCTTGCCCACGAAGAAGCCGAACGGCTCGGCCTCGATGCCGTGCTTCTCGCGCCGGGCGCGGTTGCGGACGTTGACAGTGACCAGCACGAGCGCGAGCAGCACGCCGATCAGCATGGAGGACAGGCGGAAGCCGTCGATTTCCGGCAGGAACTCCGGCAGGAAGCCTGAGCTGAGCCGCTGGAACGCCACGGGGAACGGCCCGACCGACTGGCCGCTCAGCACCGCGAGCATCAGCCCGCGGAACACCAGCATGCCCGCGAGCGTCACGATGAAGGCGGGGATCTTGAAGTAGGCGACCCAGTAGCCCTGCGCCGCGCCGATCAGCCCGCCTGCAGCCAGACAGACGATGGCCGCCAGCACGAACGGTATTTGGTATTGCACCATCATCACCGCCGCCAGCGCGCCGATGAAGCCCGCGACCGAGCCGACCGACAGGTCAATGTGCCCGGTGACGATGACCAGCAGCATGCCGAGCGCCATGACGGCGATGTAGCTGTTCTGCAGCACGAGGTTGGTGAGGTTGAGCGGACGCAGCAGCGTGCCGTTGGTCGCGACCTCGAAGAACAGCATGATCGCGAACAGCGACAGCAGCATGCCGTATTGGCGGAGGTTGGCCTTGATGAAGCCGCGCTGGCCGGGCCGCGCGATCGGCGTGACCGTGATGTCGCTCATGGTTGCTCCCCTTTGCGCATGATCGAGCGCATGATCTTTTCCTGGGACGCCTCCGCGCGGGAGAACTCGCCCACGAAGGCGCCCTCGTTCATCACGCAGATGCGGTCGCACATTCCAAGCAGTTCCGGCATCTCCGACGAGATGACGACCACGCCCTTGCCGGCATCGGCCAGGGCGTTGATGATCTGGTAGATCTCGTACTTGGCGCCGACGTCGATGCCCCGGGTGGGCTCGTCGAGGATCAGCACCTCCGGGTCGGAGAACAGCCACTTGGACAGCACGACCTTCTGCTGGTTGCCGCCAGACAGGTTGCCGCTCTCTTGGTACACGCTGGAGCAGCGGATGCGCATGCGCCCGCGGTAGTCGTCGGCGACGGCCAGCTCGCGCATGTCGTCGATCACCGTGCTGCTCGACACGCCGCCGAGGTTCGCGAGCGTCACGTTCTTGCGGATGTCCTCGCCCAGGATCAGGCCGAGGTGCTTGCGGTCCTCAGTCACGTAGGCGAGGCCCGCGGCGATGGCGCGGGGCACGGTGGACACGTCCACTGTCTTGCCGTCCATGAAGGCGCGTCCGCGGATCTCGCGCCCGTAGGACTGGCCGAACACGCTCATGGCGAACTCGGTGCGCCCGGCGCCCATCAGCCCGGCGATCCCCACGATCTCGCCGCGCCGCACGTGGAAATCGACGCCGCGCACCACCTGCCGCCCCGGGTGCTGCGGGTGGTCCACCGTCCAGCCCTCGACGCGGAACACCACCTCGCCGATCTGCGGCGCGTGGTCCGGGAAGCGGCTGTCGAGGTCGCGGTCCACCATGCGGCGGATGATGTGGTCCTCCTC
>CAXSHI010000261.1:0-5793 GCA_964236755.1 uncultured Acetobacteraceae bacterium | reverse complement strand
CGAACCCGCACTGGACCGGCAAGGTGCCCGCGATCAAGCGCATCGTCGCCCGCTCCATCGCCGACACGGCGGCCCTGCAGGCCAACCTCCTGTCGGGCGACGTGGACATGGCGCCGGGCGACGCCATCGGGCTGCAGCTCGACCAGGTGCTGGCGATGCAGAAGGACAACCCTGCCAGGTTCCAGTACGTCCTCAACGACGCGCTCGCGTTCTGGAACATCGACTTCGACCTGGACAACAAGTTCCTGGCCGACGTGCGCGTCCGCCGGGCTATCCTCCTGGCGATCGACCGGAAGACGATGAGCGAGAAGCTGGCGGGCGGGCGCCTCACGCTCGCCGCGACCTGGGTGCCGCCGAAAGAGCCGATGTTCGCGCCGGGCCTGCCGGTGGTCCCGTATGATCCCAGGCAGGCGAGGGCGCTGCTGAAGGAGACTGGCTACACGCCGGGGCCGGACGGCATCCTGCGCAGCGCGCAAGGCGAGCGGTTCAGCATCGAGCTGCACATGGGCCTGGGCGTGCGCCTGATGGAGCTCGTGGAGCTGGTGGTGCAGAACCAGCTCAAGGCGGTCGGCATCGACGTGGTCATTCGCAACGAGGTGGCGCGCACCTTCTTCGGCACGACGCTCAAGCACCGGCAGTATGGCGGTCTCGCGCTTTTCAACTGGCTGTTCAACGTCAGCTACCCGCCGCGCCAGCTCTACGGGCTGACCGCCATTCCGACGGAGGCGAACGGCTGGGGCGGCAGCAACTACATGGATTGGAAGAACCAGGCGTTCGAGGACCAGCTCAAGATCGCCGAAACGACGCTCGGCCTGGCCGAGCAGAAGGCCGCCTGGGCAGACATGCAACGCCTCTACGCGGAGGACCTGCCGGCGCTGCCGCTGTTCTTCGTGCCGCAGGCGCACGTCGTCCCGACCTGGCTCAAGGGCTACGTGCCGTCGGGGATGGTGGACTACACGACCTTGCGCGCCGAGGACTGGCACGCCGAGTGATCCGGACGGCATCGCCTCGCGCTAGGTGAAACCCCAGAATGGGCCGGGGGGACAAGTCGGTGGGCCGCTTTGCCCGTTCTGAGCTGCACAGGAGGTGAGGTGCCCGACCTAGTTGCCGTGTAGGCGCACATGCAGTAGTGTGTTGACGCCTGCACAAGGACCGTCATGCCTCTCAACATCCGCAGCGAACAGGTCAACCAACTCGCGCAAACGCTGGCAGAGCGCATCCGCATGAGCAAGACCGACGCCGTGAAGACAGCGTTGGAGAATGAGCTGCGCCGCCTCGACGGAAAGACGCCGCTTCGGGAACGGCTACGTCCCTTGCAGGCCCGGGTGCTGGCCCGGCCCGCGACCGGGCATGAGGCGGACAAGGCCTTCTACGACGAGATCAGCGGCCAAGGCTGATGTTCGTCGATGCGTCCGCCATCGTGGCCGTGCTGACAGGGGAGCCGGACGCGAACGCGTTGGCGGATACCCTGGACGCCGCGCGCGCCCCGATCACGTCGGCGGTTGCGGTGTTCGAGGCGACGCTGGGCTTGTGCCGCAAGCGGCACGCGAGCGTTGCGGAGGCGCAGGCCGACGTGGCGGAGTTCCTGGCCATGGGTGGCGTACGGACCGTCTCGATCACGGCCAGGGAGGCGGAGGCGGCGCTGGACGCCTTCTCGCGCTACGGCAAGGGGCGCGGCCACCCCGCCCAGCTCAACATGGGGGACTGCTTCGCCTACGCGGTGGCCAAGACCTACCGGACAGCCCTCCTGTTCAAAGGCGACGACTTCAGCAAAACCGATGTCCAGTCGGCACACCAGGCAGGGTAGGCCCTGGCAGGATGACGACGTGAGACGATTGAGCTGTTCAGTCCCGGCCTGTCGTCAGCCACGCCTGCGGGCATTGAGCCACGCCCGTGCGGCTGCACCGCCAAGGGTGTTATGATCCGAAACGTCCGATTTGGATCATAACATCAGGCCTGCATGGCGCCTCTGTCATCGCGCCCGCGTCTGCCAAAGTAGGGTTTTTGTGCTGCGGGACTAGTAAAGGATTATTGCTAAACAGTTTTTATAATGGGAGTATTAGCTCATTAAACTAGGCAGGATGTGGCTCTTTCCTTTCTAGAAAATCAAGCACCATGGCGGGGAATCGCTCCTCAACATAGCCGATAAGCACCTGAATGGTCGGCAATGCGGCATCGTGTCTTTCATTTCTGATAAGCGCTGTCCAATGGCTTGGGTGATAGCGGGCGAGCATACCTAGGGTGTAGGCAATCACAAACACTGCTGCAATCTGGCAAAGTTGAATGCCGTCAAAATCTTGGATCAGGTAAGCGTTGCCAATACCAAAGGGTCCTCCTCGGTCACTCCAAATGTAAGGCGCGACTGTCTCCGGGGTAAGTTTTACATCTACGAAGGTCGTGTTGCTGTCAACAATCGTCCAAGGGACCGCTCCGAATATAGCTGGTAAGCAGCCTCGATCTGCTTCGGGACAAATGGTTTTAAGGATCAGGGGGTCACCATTTGTTATGGAATGCACGGTTACGAAACAGGGCGGCAACCGCAGCCATCGCTGGGTAAAGCTCGCGGCGGCGGGCATTCTCCGGATAAGATCGCCGAAACAGATGTTCAGTATTCCTTCCCCAAGAGGCTTATGAACGCAGGACCATTCTACGACACTGCTGTTGAAGCTTACTAGGGTTTGGTTAGAGACGGCCGCGACCAACTCGCGGAACGTACCGCAAGCATCGAGATTTACAGTTAGGCCCTCGATGCCCCTTCCTTCCGTGGCGAGTTCATTCGCCCAACTCTTCGCTGTCAGTCCATGCTTCTGCTCGAGACATGCTTCTCGCATCTTGTGACCACTGAAGAGAATCAGACCGCGAGCAAGCCCAAGCGCCCCGTAGTAAAGCAACAGCGGCTTGATCGCAGCGTCCGCATCTTTGGCAGAACTAAAATAGCTCCGGGCCTGGCGCAAAGTAGCGCAGACCTCGAATGCAACATCTTTCGCACGGCTCCCCTTCCACTTTGGATGCCGATCTGCAAGCTCCATTGCCACCAGCTCTCGAGATTCATAATTGAGTAATGCGTTCCAAACTGTGCTGTTCATGCGCCAAGCCTCGAAATCGTCGCTTTGCTGACGTTGTAGCTATCGGCCAGTTCCTTGAGCGTTGCCCCGTTCTGCCGCCGCTGCCGGGCTTCTGCGGCCTGTTGTGCGGTCAGGGCTAATGGTCGGCCCATGTGCTGCCCTCGCGCTATGGCGCGGCTCCTGCCTTCTGCTGTGCGCGTTCTGATAAGGTCGCGCTCCACGAATGAATAAGAATGTATGCGCGTTTCAGAAGCGTGTTGTCTTTTCTTTGCGTCAGACCTTGATCGGCACAGCCAGCGAAAGGCCGCGTTTTGGTTGCCCCAATACGACTCGGTCCAGTAGATCAAGGAGGTGTTCGGTTGGATGAAGACCGTAGACGTTCTGCTCAAGACCCGGCACCGTGGCCCCGAACATGTCGGCTCGATGTTCACCTTCGCCGTGGCCGCCTACAACCTCGTGTGCCTGCCGAAGCTGCTGGTTAGGGCTGCGTAGTCATACACAGACTCTATCCAGACGCATGATTTTACCCCGCAAGGACTGCAAAGATCGGCAAACCTGCCGGGTGCAATCCGGCTCACCAGCAGCTCACAAATCGCGGGAGTTTTCCGCATCCTGTCGTGCCTCGTTGCGGACCAGCAGGCGCTGCATCCAGCCGGACTCCATCTCCGACTTGCGCCTGCCTATGGGATACATGTCCGGCCGGCCTTTGTAGCAGCGCTCCTGCCGCCGCAGCGCTGGGTCGTGCTTCAGGACCGTGAACAGCAGGTGACCCGGCGCCTCGGCGCGGATTGCGTCGACGCGCGCTGGGCTGGTCCACTTCGGCGTCGGCGCCAATCAAGCGCCCGAGGCGGACCATGGAGCCATGCGCGCCGGTCGGCATGGACCGCGCCTACGGCCGCTGCGTCCGTCGGTAGCCTTGGTCCACCAGCGCGCCGTAGTGCTCCGGCCGCCGGTCCTGGAGCAGGTTGAGGCCGAAGAACCCCTCCGTGCGGGAGCGCAGCAGTACCTCTTGAAGGTCTGCGGTGTGGGTCAGCACGCATTCCTCCGCGGCCGCATAGGAGACCGCCTTGCCGAACGGATCGACGATCTGCGAACCACCGTAGTAGTCGAGCTTCTGCGAGTAGACGCCCGTCTCGCAATGGTTGGAGATGACCAGCCAGCACTGGTTGAAGAACGCATTCGCCTGCGCCGCCAGGTCCATCGCCCACCCGTGATAGTCGCTCGGCCGGTCGTGGCCCTTCATCGGCCAGGCGTTGGACATTAGTACCACCTCTGCGCCGCGCAGCGCGTAGGAGCGGACGATCTCCGGAAAGCAGAGGTCGTAGCAGATGATGCTTCCCACGGCAGCGTGCGGCGTGCGCACTACGGGCAGGTCCTCGCCGGGGCCGAAATACGGGAACTCGAACTGGTTGTGGATCTTGCGGTAGACGCTGGCGATCCCGCAGGGCCATTCAGTTCTAATTCTTTGATCGCGAATGAGCATCGCATGTCCGCGCTGGCACTGTGTTCGTGGAGCGCTCTGCTGTCGTTTCGGGTCGATAGTTTGGGTTGCTAGGTTAGAACTGAATGGCCCTGCACCATCTCCTGAAGTTAACAGATCGGCATCCATCGGCATACTAAGATGCCAGAGCACAATTAGTTTAAAAAGTCTACACAGCTAGAATACAGGCCTTTAACAGTATTACGTAGAGGTTTTTAGCGTTATTGTTAGATTGTTTATCAGATAATCGTGACTAAAAGCCAATGTTATGGTAACAATAATTGATAGAATCCAAAGTAACTCAGATGTGGCACCAAAAATCCTTTTACTCACGCTTCGACGCACCTCAACTCTTGATAAATATTGCTGCATTTCCCAGGTATCATGCATTTTGTAGGTTTCCTTTTGCATCTTAACTATGTAGTCTGCTTTAACCTTGATGGACTCTGCAGACGAAACAGTTCTAATATACGCAAGAAAGCTTATGATTGGCGGCAGTCCCCACAGGAGGGGGATGGAAATGGTTTTAGACATCAGCCAGGTATAGATGGCAGAAATTGCAAGTAAAATGTAACGTTCTAATTCAACAACTTCTTTTATTTGTCTTTGTATTTCTTGAGTTACGTATTTGTATTCCTCCATGCTCATATCGTACTGACGTTTCGTAAGCTCGACATTATCGAAAGACGATACATCAAGATTTTTTCTTTTATTTAGAAATTTGAATATGAAGCTTAAGATCAACGCGGTTACCGAAAAACGGTAGAATACTAGAAGCATGTCGCTGTCCTTCCTTTTTCTTTTGAAGTTTTCTTGGTGAGTAGGACTGAACGTAGAATATCTGATAACTCTTTAATGAGACAGTTCAGACAAATTTGGAGGATACCAGAACTTCGATGTCTGTTACAACAGACAACATCATAGGCACTGGAGTCCCATGACCTTTGCTTGTTTGAAATCCGGCGGGGAATTTCAACGCCGCCGGCGTCACAAACCTCCAGGGCCATTCCAGGACCATTCAGTTCTGCCGTAGCGGGCTGGGCGTGAGCGGCGGCGGGATGACGTAGCGGCTGTATGGAGGCGACCTTCCTGCTTTGTGAGGTCGCCCTGTGCCGTTCGCCGCCCTGCTCGCCGCCCTCGCCGAAGTGCCCGACCCGCGCCGTGCCCAGGGCCAGCGCTACAGCATGAGCCATCTGCTGCTGTTCTCGGTCCTGGCCACGCTTGCGGGCGCGACCTCCTACCAGAAGA
>CAXSHI010000260.1:0-5861 GCA_964236755.1 uncultured Acetobacteraceae bacterium | reverse complement strand
ATCAAGCTGCTGTCGTTCGACCAGGACGGCAAAGGGTCGCGCGACGGCGGGCTGAACGTGATGCAGGGCTTCCTCACGCGCTTCCCCAGCATCCAGGGCGTGTTCACCATCAACGATCCCCAGGCCATCGGCAGCGACCTCGCGGCCAAGCAGCTCAACCGGACCGGCATCGTCATCACCTCGGTGGACGGGGCGCCCGACATCGTGGGCGCGCTGAAGGGGCAGACGCAGGTGCAGGCGTCGGCGAGCCAGGACCCCTACGCGATGGGAAAGCTCGCAGTGAAGACAGGCCTCGACATCATGAACGGCAAGAAGCCGGAAAACCCGATGATCCTGATGACGCCGCAGCTCGTCACCCGGGAGAACGTCGGCAGCTACCAGGGCTGGACGCACTGAGGGCCCAGACCGCGGGCTGCGCCGGATGGCGCGGCCCGCGGCCAGGGATCACCGGCTCAGCTCGCGGATCATCTCGTCGAGGCCGCCCGGCGTCAGCGGATACATGCGGTCCTCCATCAGCCGCCGCACCATGCCCACCGACTGGGCAAAGCCCCACTCGGCGCGCGGCACCGGGTTGAGCCAGGCGCTACGCCGCCACTGCCCGAGCAGCCGCGCCATCCAAACCGCGCCCGGCTCGTCGTTCCAGTGCTCGACGCTGCCGCCGGGGGAGGCGATCTCGTACGGACTCATGGTCGCGTCGCCGACGAAGATCGCGCGGTAGTCGGGGCCATAGGTGCGGATCACCTGCTCGGTCGGGATCGTCTCGTCACGCCGCCGGCCGTTGTGGTGCCAAACCCGCTCGTACGGGCAGTTGTGGAAGTAGAAGAACGCGAGGTGCTTGAACTCGCTGCGCGCGGCGGAAAACAGTTCCTCCGACGCGCGCACATGGTCGTCCATGGACCCGCCCACGTCGAGGAACAGCAGCACCTTCACCGCGTTGTGCCGCTCCGGCACCATCTTGAGGTCGAGCGACCCGGCGTTGTGCGCCGTGGCGCGGATGGTGCCGGGCATGTCCAACTCGGTCGCCGCGCCCTCGCGCGCGAAGCGGCGCAGCCGACGGAGCGCCAGCTTGATGTTGCGCGTGCCCAGCTCCACGCCGTCGTCCAAGTCGCGGAACTCGCGCTTGTCCCACACCTTCACCGCCCGGCGATGGCGGCTCGTGTCCTGGCCGATGCGCACCCCCTCCGGGTTGTAGCCGTAGGCACCGAACGGCGAGGTCCCCGCAGTGCCGATCCATTTGCTGCCGCCCTGGTGCCGCCCCTGCTGCTCGGCCAGACGCTGGCGCAGCGTTTCCATCAGCTTGTCGAACCCGCCCAGCGCCTCGACCTGCGCCCGCTCTTCGGCGGTGAGGTGCTTCTCCGCCATCCGGCGCAGCCACTCCTCTGGCAGGGCACGGGGCGCAATCCCTTCGGCCCCTTCCTCCGCCGGCGCTTCCAGCCCGCGGAACACCTGGCCGAATACCATGTCGAACCGGTCGAGGTGCCGCTCGTCCTTCACCAGCGCGGCGCGGCTCAGGAAATAGAAATCCTCCACGCTGTAGTCCGCGACCCCCGCCCGCATCGCGCCGAGCAGGGTCAGGTACTCGGTGATGGACGCCGGCACGCCCGCGTCCCGCAAGGCGAAGACGAACTGCGCGAACACGTCAGCCTCCGCGGCGGTTCAAAAAGGCGAGCCGCTCGAACAGGTGCACGTCCTGCTCGTTCTTCAGCAGCGCGCCGTGCAGCGGCGGGATCACCAGCTTGGCGTCCTGGCTGCGCAGCGCCTCGGCCGGCAGGTCCTCGATCATCAAGAGCTTGAGCCAGTCCAGCAGCTCGGAGGTCGCCGGCTTCTTCTTCAGGCCGGGCACGTCCCGCACCTGGAAGAACACCGTCAGCGCCTCCCGCGCCAGGTCGCGCCGCAGGCCCGGGTAGTGCGCCTCCACGATCCGCTCCATCGTCGGCCGGTCGGGAAAGCGGATGTAATGGAAGAAGCATCGGCGCAAAAAGGCGTCCGGCAGCTCTTTTTCATTGTTCGAGGTGATGATGACCACCGGGCGGTGCTTGGCGGCGACGGTCTGCCGGGTCTCATAGACAAAGAACTGCATGCGGTCGAGTTCAAGCAGTAGGTCGTTCGGGAACTCGATGTCGGCCTTGTCGATCTCGTCGATCAGCACGACCTGCGGCCCATCCGCCTCGAAGGCGTCCCACAGCTTGCCGCGGACGATGTAGTTGGCGATGTCCGCGACCTTGGGGTCGCCCAGCTGGCTGTCGCGCAGGCGGGACACGGCGTCGTACTCGTACAGCCCCTGCTGCGCCTTGGTGGTGGACTTCACGTGCCACTCCACGAGCGGATAGCCGAGGCTGGCCGCGACCTCGTGCGCCAGCACGGTCTTGCCGGTGCCGGGTTCGCCCTTCACCAGCAGGGGCCGCTGCAAGGCGACGGCGGCGTTGACCGCGACCTCGAGGTCGCGGGAGGCGATATAGCGTTCGGTGCTCTTGAAGCCGCTCACTCGTGGGTTCCTTTGCCGGGTTTGCCCGGATCATGCCCGGCGGCGCGCGTGCGCCCAAATCGCGAATGCGTAGTGCAGCGCCGTGTCCTTCAGCGCGTCGAACCGTCCGGCGGCGCCGCCATGGCCCGCACCCATGTTGGTGCACAGCAGCACCGGGCCATCGCTGGTCGTCGCCTCCCGCAGGCGTGCCACCCACTTCGCCGGTTCCCAATACGTCACCCGCGGATCGGACAGGCCCGCGGTGGCGAGCACCGCCGGGTAAGGCCGGGGAGCCACGTTGTCATAGGGCGAGTAGGCGGCGATGGCGTCGTAGGCGGCCGGGTCCTCGATTGGGTTGCCCCATTCCGGCCATTCCGGCGGGGTGAGCGGCAGGCTGGTGTCCGACATGGTGTTCAGCACATCGACGAACGGCACGGCGGCGACGATGCCCGCCCACAGGTCGGGCCGCATGTTATTGACCGCACCCACCAGCAGGCCGCCCGCGGAGCCGCCCATTGCCACGATGCCGCCGCGCCGGCCGAGACCCTGGTTCGTCAGGTGCTCGGCGACCGCGATGAAGTCGGTGAACGTGTTCGGCTTGCGTGCCCCGCGCCCGTCGAGGAACCAGCCCCAGCCCTTCTCCGACCCGCCGCGCACGTGCGCCGTGGCCCAGATCCAGCCGCGGTCCATCAGGCTGAGGTTGCGGATGGAAAACGACGGCTCCATCGCCATGCCGTAGGAGCCGTAGCCATACAGCAGCAGCGGCGCCGACCCGTCGGCGGGCGTGTCCCGGCGCATCAGCACGGTGATGGGCACCGCCGCCCCGTCGGGCGTGCTGGCGTGCAGGCGGCGGGCGACGTATCGGTCAGGGTCGTGGCCGGACGGGATCTCCTGCGTCTTGCGGAGCGTTGCGGCGTGGCTGTCCATGTCGAAGTCAAACCACTGGCGCGGCGTGGTGGGCGACTCGTAGGTGTAGCGCAGCGTGGCCGTGTCGTATTCGAGGCCGCCACCCAGGCGCAGCACGTACGCCTCCTCGTCCACGGCGATCATATGCTCCCGCCCGCTGTCCCGGCTGATGACGACGATGCGGTTGTTGGCGTCCACCCGCTCCAGCCGCGCGAAGTGCCCGGCGTAGGCGGCGGTGCCGACGATGAACCGGCCCGGCTCATGGGCGACCCAGTCCCGCCAGTGCGCCCGGCCCGGCGTCGCTTCCGGCGCGCTCACCAGCTTGAAGTCCACCGCGCCGTCCGCGTCGGTGCGGATGATGAGGCGGCCGTCCCAATGCTCGATGTCGTAGCGCACCCCAGTCTGGCGCCGCTCGACCAAGTGCGGCGCTGCTGCCGGGTCGGCGGCGGGGATCAGCCAGGCCTCGCTGGTCTGCTGGTCGCCGCAGGCGATCACCAGGTAGGCTCGCGATGCTGTGCGCCCGATGCGGAGGAAGAAGCCGGGGTCCGGCTCCGCATACACCAGCACGTCGTCGGCAGGCCCGCCCCGCACCGGGCGACGATAGATGCGCGAGGGACGCCCGTTCTCGTCGCGGAAGGTCCAGAACAGCCAGGCGCCGTCGGCGGACCAGGCGAAGTTGCCGGTGCAGTCCTCGACCGCGTCGGGCAGCAGCGCGCCGGTCGCGAGGTCCTTGATGCGGACGCGGTACACCTCCGACCCCTGGGTGTCCTCGGCGTAGGCGAACAGCCGGTGGTCCGGGCTGTGGCGGGCGGCGGCGAGCGCGTAGTACTGCTGGCCCTGCGCGAGGGCGGCGGCGTCCATCAGCACCTGCTCGCCGTCCGCCTGCCCGCGCGGCCTCCGGGCGTGCACCGGGTACTGCGCGCCGGGTTCGTAGCGCGCGTAGTACTCCCACGGACCGTCGGGGCTGGGCAGGCTCGCCTCGTCCGGCTTCATGCGCCCCTTGATCTCGCCGATTATCTGCTGCTGCAGCGCCTCCGTTTCCGCCAGAACGGCGGCGGCGTAGGCGTTCTCGGCGTCCAAATGGACGCGGACGTCGGCCCGCAGCGCCGCGGGATCGTGCAGCACCTGCTGCCAGTTCGCGTCCTTCATCCAGGCATAGTCGTCGGTGCGGACGCGGCCGAGTTGCTCGATGCGCTGCGGCGTCTTGCGAATGGGGGGCGGGGCGGGGGTCATGCGCCCCATCAAAGTGGCGGACGCCCCGGCCCGTCAAGCGAAGCCGGTCTTGCGGCACCTCACGCCCGCCTGCGACGGACCCATCCCAGGCCGACGAGGCCCGCCCCCATGATGGCCATGGAGGCCGGCTCCGGAACCGCGGTCAGGTATGCCTGGTCCTGGTTCGTGCCGCCGCCCGACAGCAGCGCGACGCGCATCGTCGGGTCCGCCGTCCAAGTGCCGTCGGCGAGCTTGGACAAGTAGCTGTCGGCCAGGCTCGACACGCCCATGGGAGTGGAAACGGTCAGGTCCGCGCCGTATTTCACCTCCCAGATCGCGACCTGGAGGGCGGAGGAGCTGTCATAGCTCGTCGCCAGAGACGGGACGACATGCGTCATCAGGGCGTTGATCTTGTTGCCCACGGCGCCGTCCAGGAACGTTCCCGTGGCGAAGCTGCCGGAACCTTGCAGGTAGTGGGCGATATCGACGCACCAGGTGGCGATGATGCCGCCGGGCGTGTTGGTGCCTTGCAGCGTGATCTGTCCTGATCCGCTGGCCTCGTTGATTTTAAGCTGCGGGTCGCTAAGGGTCACGTTTTGATTGTTGAGGACGGAGTAGCTGGAATACGTCACCGGGCCTGCATAGGCCTGCGCGACCGCGGCGGTGGCGAGGCACGTTGCGGCGAGCACAGTCTTCCTGAAGCGGTCCACGGGTTCGTTCCTTTTGGCTATTCGATGCATTTTTGATACATTAAAGGGCCGGCAAGCGCAAACTAAAAAGTAGAAACACTGGATAAAGGTTGCGAAAAAATTAATTTCTGGACGACTTGGCCCAAATGGATCTCAGGTCGGATGGCGTGCCATGCTCCGCAGCCTGCCGTGGAGCCGCGTGGCGCGGCGTATGGACGGCACGCCTGACGCCAAGCCGATGCGGCGTGGACAGCGGCCCGGCCCAGGCCTAAAACGCCGGGACATCCGAGTGCGGCGGCAACCCGGCCGCCCCATGGCGCAGAAGGATTCCACGATGGCCCAACGCATCAGCCCCGAGGACGCGCGGACCCGGCTGATCAAGCGGTCCGACATGGTGGCGTGCAAGGTCGCCTTCATCGACTGCAAGATGCCGGGGTCGGAGCGTAAGGAGAACTACTCGCTGGTCGGCCCCGGCGTCACCCAGTCGCGCGACCAGGTGGTGAACCTGACGGAGGCGCACGGCTTCAGCCTGGGCGTCGCCGCGATGCCGCCGGGCACGGTGAACAACCTGCACGTCCACTTCACGGCGG
>CAXSHI010000259.1:0-5862 GCA_964236755.1 uncultured Acetobacteraceae bacterium | reverse complement strand
CCACCTCAACCCAGCACTTCTCGGTCGTGGTCGCGGCGCACGCCTGACCAGGAAGCCGCGGCGCCGGCTAGACCCAGGCGATGCTGGCCGGCGCCAGCGTCGTCAGGCCCTTCAGCAACACGCCGTGGGCCGCATCGCCGCTGAAGGAGAGCAGCACGCCGGACGCCTGCTGCTGCTCCACCAGCGATGCCTGCAACGCCTTGTCGACCTGCAGAGCGTCGCCTTTGGCAAGGGAGAAGTTCTCGACGATCATCAGGCCGATCCCGGCGTGCACGGCGTAGATGTCCGCCCCGGCCCCCCCGGTCACGTCCATGACGCCGCTGCCGGCCGTGACGGTTCCCGTGCCGCTGCCGCTGCCGAACAGCACCGAGGACGCGCCCGATCCGCCGGTCACGGTGGCGTTCAGCACGTTGATGAAGCTCATCCCCGACGTGCCTGCCCCGGCGTTGATGATGGCGGTGGTGCGGCCCGAATCGCCGTTCAGCGTGAACGTGTCGGTGCCCGGCCCCATGCTGACGCGGAAGATGTTGTACGGCGCATCGGGGAAAGCCGAGCGCACGTTGGCCACCGCGTTGTAGTTGCCCGAGCCGAACGCGAGCGAGCCGCGCATTGCGTTGTCGATCTCAAGCGTGCTGGCAGTGCCCGCGGCGGTCGGGCCGCCGCTCAGGGTCGCGTTGGCCTCGTCGAAGTTGTTGAGCAGGAAGGAACTGCCGGACCCGTCGGTCAGGGTCGCGGCCTGCACGGTGTCGAAGCTGTCGGCGCCGATTCCGATGACGCCGCCCTGCGTCCATTGATAGATGTTGGCCTTGAGGCCCGTACTCCAGTTGCCGAACTCGGTCGCCGCTCCCGGCTTGAGCGCGGTCACAAAGCGCGTGTTGGAGAAGTCGGCGAAGGAAACCGAGGTCGCGGCGGTGCCAACCCCGAAGCTCAGGGACCCGTTGGAACCCTGCTTCACGTTGGTCTGCTGCGCCGTCCCGTCGAACGCGACGGCGTTGACATACAGGTTGCGGTCGAGCGACGGTCCGCCGCCCCAGGCGTCGTTGAGGAAGGACACCGTGACGACGTGCGGCCCGGCGGCACCCCAGTTGCCGTTGAAGCTGAAAACCTGGCCCTGTCCCAAGCCATACCAGGCCTGGGTGGTCAGGACGCCCCCAAGCTGGGTGCCGTCGAGGCTGACGGTGAACTGCGCATCGCCCTGGTAGGCGTCCTCCGCCATCGTGAGCACGAGCGTGTCCGGCCCGGCGCCCACCACCGGCGGCGTGGCGAAGGTGTGGCCTCCGTCCGCCGCCGGCACGCCGAAGTATTGCCGCCAGGCCGCGGCTTCCAGCGGCTTGGTGCCGTCGGTGAACTGCCAGTTGCCGTCGCCGGGGTTGATGTCCCAGATGTTGACGTAGTCGACTTTCGGCGCCCCGGGCAGGCTCAGCACGCTGTACAGCCACTTCGGGAAGTCGGGGTCGTCCACGGGTCCGGTCGAGGTCCCGTTGCCGCCCGCGCCGGTTTCGGCGATCCCGATCGACTTGTTGTGGGCCGCCGCGAAGGCCAGCACCTGCTTCATGCCCCATTGGCCGGGGTCGTAGCCGTTCGGGTTCCACTCCGTCGCGTTGGGATTGGCCCAGTAGTGCTCCCGGTTCACCGGGTCGGAGAACCACTCCTGCGGGGTCTTGGCATACGTCCCGTCGTTCTTGTGCCAGTCGTAGAGCGTGGCCGGGTACATGGCGCTGTAGACATCGACCCCGATCACATCGACGTACTTGTCGCCGGGGTAAGCCGACGAGGTCGGCTGGTTGGTGTAGTTGAGGTTGGCAGGATTCCAGACCGTCCTCACGGTGATCCCGGGCACCGAGTGCACGAGG
This sequence comes from uncultured Acetobacteraceae bacterium, assembly GCA_964236755.1. GTDB lineage: Bacteria > Pseudomonadota > Alphaproteobacteria > Acetobacterales > Acetobacteraceae > CAHJXG01. Next base: position 4,009 of record CAXSHI010000259.1, on the reverse strand, counting down.
TCCGCGATGTGCCGGAAGGCATTCGTCCAATCCGCGACGGTCGCCGGGTCGCTGCCCATGTACCACGGCTCGAACGTGCCGTTCATCTCAGGCCCGATGCGGGCGTCGATCGCGGTGTAGCCGACCTTCTTCCACGAGTTGATCAGGCCGACGAAGACGTCGTCGTGCTTGCCGGCGATGATGTCCTTGAACACCTGGTCCGCGTTGTTCCAGTCCGAGGTGGTCGCCATCGGGATGTTCATCACGGGCGTCACGCCGCGGAGCACCGGCGACGCCGCCCAGGACCGCGCCATTCCATCCTGGATCGGCACCCATTGCGACCAGTCAACGTAATAATCCGTGAACGCATCCATGTATAGCGGCTTGGTGCCCATGGCTGCCGTAAACGTATTGAATTGGTTCTCAAACCAAGCCTCAGAGGCAGGGTCCGTCGCGCTCGGGTCGAACACGTAAACCCCAAGCGGAAACTTTGGCGTGGCCGGCATCTTGTTTTCAACCATTGATCAGGTGGATGGATGCGACCTTAGTTGGGTTCTCGCAAAGCACAAACAACTTTGTTGCACTGCACCCCGCTTCACGCGGTCATGCCGCCCAACGTGCGTTTTGCCCTCTCCAGGTCGCATCCATTCGATCCGACCCAGCCTGATGGGCCGGGGCGGCAGCATGCCGCTGCCGCCCGCCGGTCAGCTCCAGCTGATCTTGGAGGCGTCAACCGAGCCGACGCCCTTCAGGAACACGTTGCCCGTGTTGCTGGTGTCGTTGAAGCTCAGCACGGTGCCGCCGCTCACCTGTGTCTGCGCGAACGCGCCCTGCAGGCTCGGCGACAGGTTCAGCACATCGCCCTTGTCGGTGGAGAAGTTCTCGACGGTCATCTGGGAGTCGCCGGGGTGCACGACGTAAAGGTCAGGCCCGGAATCCCCCGTCACATCCATCGGTCCCCAGGCGGCCTCAGCCCGGTTTCCGTCCGCGCTGAGGAATATCGGCGAACCGCTGTAAGTGCTGAGGTCCTGCGAGGTAACGGAGGTGACGGAAACGCCCGCACCCGTGTCCGTGCTTGGGGCGCTTGAGATGTCAGCCGGGGCGCTGGCCGGCGCGGGCGCGCTGGTGCTTCCGTTGGCGAACGCTGCGGCCCAAGCCTTGGCAGCGGCTGGATCATGCCCGTCGGTGAATTGCCAATCGCCCTCGCCGGTCCCCACGTCCCAAACGTTGACGAAGGCAAGCGGCGGAGCGCCCGACGCCGAGAAGTCAGCGGCGATCGTTCCCGGCAGGTCGGTGTTGTCGCCGACGGCCACGCCGGTCTCGCCGATCCCGACCGGCTTGCCGTGCGCGGAGGCCAGGGCGATGGTCTGGGCGAGACCCCATTGCGCCGGGTCCGTGCCGTTCGGATGGTATTGGCTGGCGCTGGGATTGTTGTAGTATTGCGAATTGCTGACGCTGGAGTCGTATTTGTACGTTGTGCTGTAGATATCAAGACCGATGATGTCGACTTTGTCATCGCCGGGATAGCTGGTCTTGACATCGATTTGGTTGTTGTTTGCCAGGTTAGGGTTCCAGACAACGTTGACCTTGATGCCTGAGACGCCGTGCACCACGTCGGCCACGTGCGCAAACGCGGCCTTCCACGTGTTGACGCTGTCGGTCGTGTTGCCCATCGACCACGGCATGTAGTTGCCGTTCATCTCCCAGCCGATGCGCATGTCGATGGTGGTGTAGCCGGCATCGCGGTACGCCTGGGCGATCCCGCGGTAGGTGTCGTCATGCGCGCCGGCGGCGATCTGCTGCAGCGTGCCCGTGCCGTTGTCGCCCTTGGTGCCAAGCCCGACCCCGATCACGGGGGTCAGGTTGTGCGCCGTGGAAGACTTGCTCTGCGACCATGCGTTCCATGACGCGCTCGCAACCATGTTCGACCAGCTTCCCGAGAAGTCGGCAAACGTGTCGATGAACTGCGGCGACTGTCCTATAATAGAACTGACTTTATTGACTGTATCATCAAATGACGCTTCTGCCGCGGAATCGTTCCCATTCGGGTTTCCGACAAATACTCCTAAAGGCATCTTGTTAGACATAGGCAATGTTGCTCCCATAGGGATTTGCGCGCAGTCATTGATGTAATGACGAGGTTGCAATAACGGATTTACTTAAGCGCGCAATCGCGATTAGCGAAAAACCTGCCTTGGAGCCGTCAATCGCCCATTCAGGAACCGCGTGATTTACAAAATTAGGACAGGAATCCGTTTGCGGCGGGGTGCGGCCCCACGCGGGACCGGATGGCCGGACGCCTGCGGAGGCCGTGGAGGCCGACTTCGGACGGCAGTTCATGCTGGGCCGCCCGGCTGGCGTCGTGCTACGGTGCGCGCCATGAACGTCGCCCTTCGCCGGCCCATGACGCTGGATGAGTTCCTGGCCTGGGAACGCCGGCAGGAACTGCGCTACGAGTTCGATGGCGTACGGCCCGTCGCGATGACGGGCGGCACGGTCGAGCATTCGGAGATCGCGACCAATCTTGTGGAAGCTCTGCGGCGCCTGCAAGGCAGGCCCTGCCGTGCGTTCCGGGGCGACCTGAAAATTGTGGTCCCCGGCCGTATCCGCTACCCAGACGCGACAGTCACCTGCTCGCCGGTGCCGCGGGGCACGGACGTGATCTCCGAACCGGTCGTGGTGTTCGAGGTGCTCTCGGCCAGCACGGCCGCCACGGACCGCATTGAGAAGAACGAGGAATATCGGCTCACCCCGTCGATCCGGCGCTATGTCATGCTGGAGCAGGCGCGCTGTGCTGCGACCGTGTTCTCGCGCGCGGGCGACGACTGGGCCGGCCATGTGCTGACGGATGAGGCCGTGCTGGCCATGCCGGAGATCGGGGTCGAGCTGCCGCTCGCCGAGGTTTACGCCGGGATCGAGTTCGCCGCGGACGACCCGGCCCCCGAGCACGGCTGAACGCACGGCGGCACGCCGGCCGCCGCGCGCCGGGCCGTGTCGCTGAAACGTGACTGGCCCCTGCCCAGCCCGGCAGCGTTCTCGCACGTCCAGGCCGGACCGGGCCGCGCCATCCAGACAGCAGGCAGGGCGAGATGAGAAGAACCGTCGGCGACTTCTTTTGGGACCGTCTGCACCAATGGGGCGTGCGCCGCGTGTTCGGCTACCCCGGCGACGGCATCAACGGGCTGCTGGGGGCGCTCAACCGCTTCGGCACGGACAAGATCGAGTTCGTCCAGGTCCGCCACGAGGAGATGGCGGCGTTCATGGCGTCCGCCCACGCCAAGTTCACCGGCGAGCTGGGCGTCTGCATCGCGACCTCCGGCCCCGGCGCGTCGCACCTCCTCACCGGGCTGTACGACGCGCGGCTGGATCACATGCCGGTGCTGGCCATCGCCGGGCAGCAGGCGCGCATGGCGATCGGCGCGCACTACCAGCAGGAGCTGGACCTCCTCAGCATGTTCAAGGACGTGGCCGGCGCCTTTGTGCAGCAGGCGATGGTGCCGGCGCAGGTGCGCCACCTCGTGGACCGCGCCGTCCGCATCGCGAAGAGCGAGCGGACGGTGACGGCCCTGATCTTCCCCAACGACCTGCAGGACGAGCCGTACGAGGAGCCGCCGCGCAAGCACGGCGCGACCCATTCGGGCGTCGGCTACGCCGCGCCCAAGGTGGTGCCGTACGAGGCCGACCTGCGGCGCGCGGCCGACGTGCTGAACGCGGGCAAGAAGGTGGCCATGCTGATCGGCGCCGGCACGCTGGGGCGGCGCCCGAGGTGGTCGCCGTCGCCGACCGGCTCGGCGCCGGCTGCGCCAAGGCGCTGCTGGGCAAGGCGGCGCTGCCGGACGACCTGCCCTGGGTCACGGGCAGCATCGGCATCCTGGGCACCAAGCCGAGCTGGAACCTGATGACGGAGTGCGACACGCTGCTGATGGTGGGGTCGGGCTTCCCGTACGCGGAGTTCCTGCCGGAGGAAGGCAGCGCCCGCGGCGTGCAGATCGACATCAGGGCGGACATGCTCAGCTTGCGCTACCCGATG
>CAXSHI010000258.1:0-5903 GCA_964236755.1 uncultured Acetobacteraceae bacterium | reverse complement strand
TCCGCACCCGCGGCTGCGACGCCCGCGGCATCGAGATCGACATGGCCGAGGTCACCCGCGCCGTGGCCCACGGCCTGCCGGTGATGCACGGCGACGCCGACACCGACCTCGCGCACTACCCGGACGGGCTGTTCGACTACGTCGTGCTGTCCCGCACCCTCCAGGCGGTCGAGCGTCCGCAGGAGGTGCTGCGCCAGATGCTGCGCATCGGCACCCGCGCGCTGGTCAGCTTCCCGAACTTTGGCCATTGGCAGGTGCGTTGGCAGCTCGTGCGCTCCGGCCGCATGCCGATGACGCCGACCTGGGACCGCCCCTGGTACGAGACGCCGAACATCCACCCCTGCACTATCCGCGACTTCTTCACCCTGTGCGAGCAGGAGGGCTACGCCGTCGAACGCTGGCTTGCCGTGGACGACGAGGGCCGGCAGGCGCCCTGGCGCCGCTTCCCCGGCCTCGCCAACCTGTTCGGCGAGCAGGCGCTGTTCCTCCTGCGCCGGGCCTGAACGGCGTCAGCACGCTGCGCCGGCCTTGAGCCGGCGTCAGCCCGCGAGCAGCACCGCCCGCAGGTTGCGCGCCGCCACGTCCAGCACGCTGTCGTCGCCGCTTACCATCAAGGCGGCGATGGCGCCGTCCAGCAGCAGCAGGATTTGCCGGGCCATCATCCGCGGCTCGGCGTGCCCGGCCGCCTGCGCCAGCCCGGCCAGGAACGCGATGATGGCGGCGTGGTGCTGCGCCGTCATCTCACGCAGCCAGGCCTCGCCGCCCCCGCTGCCCTTGGTGTGCTCCGCGGCCGCGTTCATGAACGGACAGCCGTAGAAGCGCGCGCCCTCGAACCAGGTGCGCAAGGCAGGGACCGTCGCCCGCAGCCGGTCGGCCGGATCGGGGCCGGCGTCCTCGACCAGCGCGAAGAACGTCTCCCGCCACGCAGCACCCTCCCGCGCCAGCACCTCCCGGACCAGGGCCTCCTTCGAGCCGAACCGCCCATACAGCGTCATCTTCGACGCGCCCGCCTCGGTCAGGATGCGGTCGATCCCCGTTGCATGGATGCCGTCGCGGCAGAACAGGTCGCGCGCCACCTCGACGATCCGCTCATGCGGCGGTGCCCGGCGCGGACTGGGCGCCACGGCTGCGCCCCCATTCAAGGCAGTTAAACCGTCCCCCATCTCATGCCTTCCAAATTGCTCGTTTGCTGCGCACGCACTGCTTGAATACTAGCCATTGCGGTTGAGTTTAAGAAACTTCAAAGCGTATCGGAGTGTCAGCGCAAAGCCCGTGCCGGTCAAACCACGCTTGGCACGCATCCTGCGTAGTGATAGCCAAGACTGACCGGTCTGTTCCGGTAAAAAGAAGGAGACTAGGGATGAGTGCCACCACCAAGGCCCCGGCCATGCCCCCCGCCGCCCCGCCCACCGCCATGACGGGCTGCCTCGCCCCCATCGACAAGGGCGGCCTCGACAACCTGATCGCCAAGGGCCGCGCCGACCCCACCGCCATCAAGACGCTCAAGTGCCGCACCGTCGCCGAGGGCCGCTTCCGCCATCTCAACATGATCCGCGACCTGCCGCCCTACATCGTGGACGAACCGCCGGGCCTGCTCGGCGACGACACCGCGCCGAACCCGTCGGAAGCGTCGCTGGCCGCGCTCGGCTCCTGCCTCGCCGTCGGCATCCATGCCAACGCGGTGTCCCGCGGCATCGTGGTGCGCAAGCTGGAGATCGAGCTTGAGGCCGACATCAACATCACCGCCGTCTGGGGCACCGGCGACACCTCGCCGAAGCCGGTCGGCTTCGATGCGGTCCGCGCCAAGGTCCACCTGGAGGCCGACGCGCCGCAGGAGGAACTCGACGGCCTGATCGCCCACGCCACCAAGTGGTCCCCGGTCGCCAACACCTTCACCAAGCCCGTCGGCCTCGACGTCAAGTCCGTCTGACCGGCAGGAGCGTTGCCATGAGCGAAACCGCAATCCGAGCCGGCGCCCTGGCAGCGCTCCCGTCCGACGCCGCGCTGCGCGCCGTGATCGACGCGGAGCTGGCGCCGCTGGTGAAGCAGATCGACCACGACGGCCTTTATCCTACCGGGGCGATGCGTGCCCTGGGCGGTGCCGGGCTGTTCTCCCAGCATCTTGCCGCCCATGCTGCCAAGCCCAGCATTGGCGCCGCCATCGACGCGATGGCGGCCGTGGGCGAGACCTGCATGTCCACCGCCTTCTGCACCTGGTGCCAGGACGCCAGCGGCTGGTACCTTGAGCAGTCGGACAACGCGGCGCTCCGCGGCGAACTGCAGGCCGGCCTGGCGCAGGGCGCCACCATGGGCGGCACCGGCCTGTCCAACCCGATGAAGTCGCTCTCCGGCATCGAGAAGTTCAAGCTGCGCGGCCGCCGCATGCCCGGCGGCTACGAGGTGTCCGGCGTGCTGCCCTGGGTCAGCAACCTCGGCCCGGGCCACCTGTTCGGCACGGTGTTCGAGGACGTGGACCGCCCCGACCACCGCATCATGGCGATGATCCGCTGCGGCCAGCCTGGCGTCGATCTCAAGCAGAACGCGCATTTCGTCGCCCTTGAGGGCACCGGCACCTACAGCGTGCTGTTCCGCCGCGCCTTCATCGCCGACGCGATGCTGCTGGCCGATCCGCTCGGCGACATGATCCGCCGCATCAAGGCGGGCTTCATCCTGCTGCAGACCGGCATGGGCCTCGGCGTGACCGAAGCCTGCATCACCCTGATGCGGGAGGCCGACGTGACGCACGGCCACACCAACCAGCATCTGCCACGCCGCGCCGACGACTTCGCCGCCGACCTGGCGGCGCTGCGCCGGGAGATCGCCCAGCTTGCCCTGACGCCGCTGGAGCAGGCGCCGGAATACCTCCGCGCCGTGCTGACCGCCCGCCTCCAGGTCAGCGAGCTGACGCTGGAAGCCGGGCAGGCCGCTCTGATGCACACCGGCGCCCGCGGCTACATCGAGGGGTCGCCGGTCAACCGCCGCATCCGCGAGGGCCACTTCGTCGCGATCATCACCCCGTCCATCCGCCACCTGCGCCAGGAACTCAGCCGCCCCGAGCTTCGCGTGGCGCCCAAGGATCGTGCGGGGAGCCTGCACTGATGCCGCACGCCGTCATCGACGGACCCGGCGGGGAGACGGTGCTGCACGGCCAGCCCGGCGACAGCGTCATGCAGCTCGCCCGCGCCGCCGGGCTGCCGGTTCTGGGCGAGTGCAACGGCTCGCTGGCCTGCGCCACCTGCCACATGGTCGTGGACCCCGCCTGGACCAGCCGCCTGCCGCCGGTGTCGGACGAGGAGGAAGAGATGCTCGACACCGTGTTCGACCTCACGCCGACCTCACGGCTGAGCTGCCAACTTCGCCTGTCGGAGGCGCTGGACGGCATCCGCGCCCGCCTGCCCTGACCCTTTTACCTTTAGGAGACCGAGCGTGACCGAGAAAGTGTTGCTGACCCCGGCCGAGCTGCAGGGGATGATGGGTCCAGCCGTCGTCGTGATCGACACGCGCTCGCCGGACGCCTTTGCTGCCGGGCACATCCCGGGCGCGGTCAACGTGCATGAGATCTTCACCTATCTAGCGACCTCGACGCCCGAGGGCATGGCCGCCCTGCGCCAGAAGTTCGCCGACGCCTTCGGCGCCGCCGGGCTGTCCGGCGCCGAGACGGCCGTGTGCTACGAGGAAAGCATGAACTCCGGCTTCGGCCAGTCCTGCCGTGGCTATTTCCTGCTGAGCTGGCTCGGCTACGAGAAGGCGAAGGTTCTGCATGGCGGCATGCAGGCCTGGAAGGCGGCCGGCCTGCCCGTCAGCACCGACCCGGCCCGTCCGGCGGCAAAGACCTTCCCGCTGACCGAGGCCGGCAGCGACATGATGATCGACCGCGACGCCATGCTGGCCGCGGTGGGCAACGAGGCCATCGTGAAGCTCGACGTGCGCGACGTGGACGAGTGGATCGGCACCAGTTCCTCCCCCTACGGCCCGGATTTCTGCCCGCGCAAGGGCCGCATCCCCGGTGCGCGCTGGCTGGAGTGGTATCGCCTGATGAAGCCGACCGCCGCCGGCCCGATGTTCAAGTCCCCGGACGAGATCAAGGCCGAGGCGCACACCGTCGGCGTCACCTCGTCCACCCCGGTTTACCTGTATTGCTTCAAAGGCGCCCGCGCGTCCAACACGCTGGTGGCGCTGCGGGAGGCCGGGGTGCACGACGTGCGGATGTATTTCGGCTCCTGGAACGAGTGGAGCCGCGACGAGAGCCTGCCGATCGAGACCGGCATGCCATTTTCCCAAGCCGCCGAGTAGGCCCGCGCATCGGGCGAATCCGCTTCAGGGCTTGCGCCGCCGAGCAGCGCCGTGGCTAGCCACGGCCCAACTTGCGGTTTAAGCCCTGAAGCCCTTCGCACATGAATCCCGGTCCATAATGGCGGGAAATGTCTCACATTTGCTTGACTCGCCCAACCCAGACTGCATTGCTTTCCCCAGCCGCAGCAGAACCGCTGGGCGATGAGGGAAAGGCCGATCATGAGACATTTCGTTGCCGTGCTGCTGCTCGGGGCTGCCATGCCGGCCCTAGCTTTCGCCCAAACTGACAGTGCCCCCGCATTGACCGCCAGCCATGCGCGTTCGGCGATGACGGACTTCGGCTGCTCCGCCGTCACGACCCTCGGCGTCGCGTCGGACGGCTCGTATCATGGGCAGTGCACCAAGGCCGGCAGCGTCATCAATGTCATGATGGACAAGACGGGCAAGGTCTCCCAGCTTCCAAAAGCCATGTACGTGACCGAGGGCCAAGCGCGCTACGCCATGGCGGAATTCGGCTGCAACAACGTCTCCGCCTTGGGCACCGGCCCCGGCGGCACCTGGCATGGCCAGTGCACCAAGGGTGGCAGTGTCACCGACGTCATGGTGGACGCCAAGGGTGTCGCCAGCGCCGGAAAGGGCTCGCATATTACCGAAAGCACCGCCCGCTCCATGCTGACCGACTACGGCTGCAACAACCTGTCCACGCTGACCATGGGCGCGGACGGCGGCTGGTACGGCCAGTGCGTCAAGGGCGGCAGCACCCAGCGCGTCAGCGTGAGCAGCTCCGGCCAGATGGCGGCCAAGTAACGGCCCCGCGTGGGCGAACCTGTCCGGTTCGCCCATTCCGCCGGCATGGGACACGAATTCAGCCCCGTTTGTATCGACCCGGCCCCGTTTATGTTGACCCGGCATCGAATGACCGCCATGCACGATCCTGCCCCGCGCGGGGCGCGCCCTTGTGAACTCACCGGAGACCATTGCATGAAGCAAAGCATCTTTCTGGGCGCCCTGCTCGGCGCCGGCCTGGCCCTTTCGGCTCCGGCCATGGCCCAGGGCAGCGGGTCGGCGACCATCGACACCATCAAGTCCCGCGGCCAGCTGGTCTGCGGCGTCTCCACCGGCGTCGCCGGCTTCTCGCTGGCGGACAGCAAGGGCCAGACCCAGGGCATCGACGCCGATACCTGCCGTGCCGTCGCCGCCGCCATCCTGGGCGACGCGAGCAAGGTGCGCTTCGTGCCGACCACCACCACCAACCGCTTCACCGCGCTGCAATCGGGCGAGCTTGACCTGCTGGTCCGCTCGACCACCTGGACCCTGGGCCGCGAGGGCAACCTGGGCCTGCTGTTCGCCGGCGTGAACTTCTACGACGGCACCGGCTTCCTGGTGAAGTCGTCAGCTGGCGTGAAATCGGTGAAGGACCTGGACGGCGCCACCATCTGCGTGCAGCCCGGCACCAGCACCGAGCTTGCCATCGCCGACTACTTCCGCCTCAACAAGCTGAAGTTCACCCCCGTGCTGATCCAGGACCTGGCCGAGATCCAGAACACCTACCTCGCCGGCCGCTGCGACAGCTACTCGACCGACGCTTCCGGCCTCGCCTCCTTCCGCTT
>CAXSHI010000257.1:0-5915 GCA_964236755.1 uncultured Acetobacteraceae bacterium | reverse complement strand
GCGCGCCCATGTTCTCGAACGGGCACGCCAGCTCGATCTCCTGGGCGATGCTGACCCCGTCGCGCGACACCATCGGCGTGCCGATGGGCCGGTCGATGATCGCGTTCATCCCGCGCGGCCCCAGCGTGCCACGCACCGCCCGGGCGAGCTTGCCCACGCCGCGCCCCAGGGCCATCCGCGCCGCCTCGTCATGCAGCATCATCTTGGACATCCTGCCTCCCCTGACCGGCTTTTGGGTCGTTTATCGGTTGGTTGCGTGTCGGCACGGCGGTTCAGATGGCGCGGCGCGGCGCCTCCTTGATGCGGCCATGCACGAAATCCAGCAGGCTCGGCTCGCCTTCCGGCTCGTTGAACCGGGCTGCGAGCAGGCCGCGGCATAGCGCGCCGTTGAACTCGACGTTCACCGCGACCCGGCGAAGAATGCGCCGATGCGCCAGGAAATCCGCGGCGGCCACCGCGCACCCCTTCTCGTCCACGAAGGCCGGCGCGTCCGGTCCGTCCGGCCCCGGCACGCCGCGGCGTTCCAGGTAGCGCGTCACAAGCCTTTCGCCCTCTCCATCGCCGGGCAGCGAGCGCAGCTTCGCAATGCTCAGCCCCATCAAGGCGCCCGGCGCGTGGCCGGCCGCGAGCAGGTGGTCGAGCAGCGCCATCTGCCGGCGCTGGAACGCCTTCAGCTCGAAAACCCGGCGCAGCGCGTCGAGGTCGCCGTCCGCCTCGGGGCCAAACGCCTCCTGGAAGGATTGGCCGCGCCCCATCGCGGCGTTGATCGTCTCGGCATACATGTGCTCGCCCAGCATAACGCCCACGCCGCTGACCCACGGCAGGCGCCCAACCTCGATCCGCATGTCGTCGGCCATGAGGAAGGCGAAGTTGGCCGCGCACCAGTAGGTCGGCAGGCGAAAGCCGATCTCGACCCGGCCCGCGTCGCTCACCGACACGCCGGTGACGAAGCCGAGGCTGGTCACGGATTCGTCGAGTTCCGGGTCCTGCACGCGATCCAGCCGGGCCAGCACCTCGCCGACCCGGCCACTGTGAGTGGCCCGGCCGCTCACGATGGCCCGGCCGCTTTCGGCAGGGATCATTCCGCCGCCACCCGCTCGCTCGCGCGCAGCTTCGCCTTCTGCGCCTCGATGTCGATCCCGTAGAGGCGGGCGGCGTTCAGCCCGAGGATCTTCTTCTTCGCCTGCAAGGTGAGGCTTACCCCGGTCTCCTGCGCCACGTCCTCCGGCAGCTCGAAGTCCATGAACTTCTCGACGAGCCAGCGCGGCGTCCAGATGGCGTAGTCGCTGCCATACAGGATCTTGTCCTCGCCGACCCAGAACAGCAGCTCCGAGATGATGTGGGCGAAGTATTTCGGCCGGCTGTGGATGAACGGCAGCGCCACGGCGAGGCCGGCGAACACGTTGGTCTCCTGGGTCGCGATCCAGCAGAAGTCGTCGAGGCGCGGCAGGCCGCAATGCTCAACGATGAAGTTGAGGTTCTGGAAGCTCGACGCCGCGTCGTCCACGTCCGCCACGTCAAAGGCGTCGCGGTTCAGCGGCAGGATCGTCGGCCCCTTGTGGACGTGGATGTTCTTGATGCCAAGCTTCTCCGCCGCCTCGAAGTAGCGGTAGGTCATCTTGTCGCTGAGCTTGTAGCCCTTCGACTCGCCCTTCCATTCCGCCGTGTAGAGCTTGAGGCCCTTGAGCTTATACTTCTCCGCCAGCGCATGCAGCGCCTCCAGCCCCTGCTCGCCGTCCCGCGGGTCGAAGGCGCCGTTCAGGATGAAGCGGTCGGGATGCTTCTTGAGCATCGCCGAGTTGCGCTCGGTCGTGTTGAAGCCGTTGATGTAGAAGTCCGTGAGATAGGTCGGCTGCAGGATCGCCATGTCGTCGGGGCCGTCCACGAACAGGTCGCGGTGCATGGTCTCCGCGTCGTACTTCTCGAACTTCTCCTTGGGCCAGAGCTGGTCCTTGGGGCTGAGGTTGCTGTGGTAGGCATAGAAGCAGTCGATGAACTGCGTGCCGTGCACGTTCTTCTGGTTCGCCTTGCTGGCGTCCCAGAAGTGGACGTGGCCGTCGATGATGAAGATGTCCTCGCCGTCCTTGGTGCGATACATGCGGGCGCCCTTTATTCGATGAACTGCTTCACGTCGTCCATGTTGCCGAACAGCACCACGCTGTTGTCGTCCACCATGACCATCCGGCCGTAATGGGTGGAGGTCGAGATCTCGAAGAGGTGCGGCGTCATCTCGCGGCCGAGGTACTCGCTCAGCTCGTCCATCTTGAACTCGATCTTGCCCTCGCCGTCGATGCGGATCATCGCCGGCATGTAGGTCACGCGGATGCCGGGCTTCTCCGCCATCACCTCGGCGATCGCCCGCGCCTCGACGCTGTCGTTCATCGTCACCCCGCACTGGTGCGAGATGGTCTGGTTGCGCTGCATGTCCTTCATGGACTCGAAAATGTTGTCGTCATGGGCCATCGGCTCTCTCCTCCATCGGCTGCGGGCTAGCCTTCGATCAGCGGGCGCACATCGAGGCCGATCTCGGACCCGATGGCACGCAGGCGGTTGTGCGACTGCTCCGCCACATCGGCGAACTGGGTGATCTTCACCCGCGGCTGCGACCAGATCGGCTGCAGGAGGTTGGCCGCGTTCGTCGCCTCCGTGCCGTGCTTCATCAGCCAGAAGTTGAACAGGTCCCGGTTCGCCGGGCCGTGCGCCTCGTCCAGCACCAGCATGCGGAACAGCTCCACCGTGTTGGCGAGGTTGCGCTCGTAGTCGCCCTCGGCAGCGGAGACCACGGCCGGCGTCATGAAGTCGTTCTGCGACGCCGCGAGCTGCATCACGAAGCCGCTCCTGAACAGCTCGGCCACCAGCGGCTCGAACACGACGTTCACGGCGAAGTACTGTTCCAGGTAATCCGTGGCGCCGCCGATCGTCTCGACCGCCCGGCGCACGCCCTGCCACACGGGATCGTCCATCCAGTGCGCCTTGCCGGCGTCCTGGTCGAACCCTTCCATGTCCAGGCCGATCTCCCCCAGGTACAGCGTCAGGTCCTGGGCGAAGCGCAGCTTGTAGGAGGAGTTGGTCAGCACGGCGTTGTTGATCATCTGCGTGTAGCCGTAGCGCTGCGCCTGCATGGTCGCCATGCCGAGGCCGAACTCGGCGTGCTTGTAGGCGCCGAGGTGATCCTGCAGCACCTTGACCCAGGCGCGGTCAAACCGCCTCACCGCGCCGGAGCGCCGGCCGTTCTCGACCACGTTGGCGATCATGCCGACGATGGTGGACTGGCGCTGGTAGTGGGTGCGCTCCCATTCCTGATCGACCGCGCGGAACACGTGCCAGTCGGAGCACTTGGCCGCGGTCCAGCTCTCGCTGTAGGTCGGCGTGCCGTCGGCGAACGAGATGATCCAGTCCTGCAGCAGGTGCCGCTTCGGGTCCGGCTGCACATCCACAGTCATGTCCTCGTAGTGCGAGGCCTTGCGTCCCTTGGGCGTGAAGTAATTGTACTTGCGGCTGTCCGAGCCGGCGAACTTCGCCGCTCCGGCGGCGGCCGATCGCCGCGGCGCAGCTGGCTCCTGGGTCGCACTCATGCTTGTCGTCTCCCTTGTTGGTGTTCAGCGCGTCGCCGGGGTGAACTTGTCGAAGTAGATCCGCTCCGGCTCGACCCCGGCCCGTTGCAGGACCGGCAGCACGGCGTCGATCATCGGCGGCGGGCCGCAGGAATAGGCGTCCATCTCGCCGTCGAGCGCCTCGTCCCGCAGCGTCCGGGCCACGACCTCGTGGATGAACCCGGTCTCGCCCTCCCAGGCGTCGTCCGGCGCCGCGTGCGACAGGGCGGGGATGAAGCGGAAGTCGGGCAGGCGGGCGGCAAGCGCGGCGAACTCGTCCAGCAGGAACAGGTCGGCCCGGGTGCGCGCGCCGTAGAAGAAGCGGACCGGGCGCGGCTCGTTGCTCGCGACGTGGTCGCTCAGGATCGACCACAGCGGCGACATGCCGGACCCGCCGCCGACCAGGATCAACGGCCCGGTGCGCGCCTCGCGGCGGAAGCAGGTGCCGTAGGGTCCCTTGGCCGTGATGGCGTCGCCGGGCTTCAGCGCGCCGGCCAGCAGGGCGGAGAACGCGCCGTCCGGATACTGCTTGATGATGAACGACAGCGCCGTGCCGCCGCTGGGCGGGTTGGCCATCGAGTAGGCCCGGGTGACGCCGTGGCCCGGCCCAGGACCCGGCACCGAGAGATCGACGTACTGCCCGGCCCAGAAGCGGAACGGCGCCGCCAACTCGACCGTCAGCCGGCAGATGTCATGGGTGAGCGGCTCGATGGCCGTCACCGTGCCCGGGAACTCCTTGACGGCGATGGACCGGCTCAGCAGATCCTCGTCGTAGTTCAGCAGCTCCACCGTGATGTCGCTGTAGGCCAGCGTGCGGCACAAGAGGATGTGCCCGGTCTCGCGGTCGAAGTCGGGCAGGGCGAAGGTCGAGTATTTCAGCATCTCGATGTCGCCGTCCACCAGCATGGACTTGCAGCTGGCGCACTGGCCCTCCTTGCAGCCGTGCATGACGGAGATGCCTTGGCGGAACGCCGCGTCGAGGACCGTCTCGCCCTCGTGGACCTCCATCTCGATGCCGACCGGCTCGAAGCGGACAGTGTGGACGGCTGCATCGGCCATCGCTTTCCTCCCTGTGGGCAGTCCCGGAGACCGGCCGGCGGCCGGCCCCCGTTCGTCAAAGCACTCAGTTAATCGGGTTCACCTTGAAGCCGGCCCGATACTCGGCGATGTGCTTCTCCCGCTCCACGTCCGACATGGCGCGGATCGCCTGCAAGGGACTAGCCAGCGTGTGGCCGCGCACGTGGTCGAGCGTCCACATCTTGCTGTCGTCGAAGTGCAGGTGCGGCTGCGGCGTCAGCGTCTTGCCGTCGTTGCGGACGAAGCCGAGGTCCTGGATCGCGTCCGCCAGGTCCCAGCCGGCGTAGCAATCCTCCCACTCGCGCCGTCCGCTGAACCGGCCCATCGCAGGCGTCGAGCGACCTTCGTACTCGGCCGAGAACGCCACCTTGTGGGTCCAGCGGCACACCTCGGAGCAGTAGGTGTACAGCTTGCCATCGACAGTATCGACGCAGAAGTCCTCGCGGATCAGCGCCGGCACCATGCAGGACCAGCAGCGGTGCGGGTAGACGTAGCCGACGTCCTGGTTGAACAGGATGTTGGTCTCGCCGGGCACGCTCAGCTTGGCATACCACTTCCAGTAATCGCCGAACTCGGCGTACCAGCCGGGGTACTTGTGCTCGAACCACTCGAAGTCCTTGTCGGTCTGCGCTTCCTGGCGCCAGAACGCGACCGGCCAGCCGACCGAGAAGAACTGCGCGGTCTTGTGCACGTAGTTCTTCTTCACCATCCGGTCCCACGCCGCGTTCACGTCGTCGTGGTGGATCTTGATGCCGTACTTCTCCAGCGGCAGCATGTAGGTCCGGTAGTAGTCCTCGTAGATCCACCGGTGCCACAGCTCGGCGTAGGACTCCTTGTTCTTGTCCCGGTTGGCCGTGCCGTACTCGATGATCGTGCCCACCGCCGCGTCCACGATGGCGTGGTTCTGCCAGAAGGCGTAGCGCAGGTCGCGCTCGATCAGCTGATGGTTGTCAGGATCGTTGATGATCGACATCAGCATGGAGTGGCCGTTGCCGATGTGCCGGCTCTCGTCGGACTGCACCGACAGGAACACGGTGGGCAGCGCGTAGTCGCCGTTGCGGGCGGCCTCGGACGGCATGGCGACGAACAGGGTGTTGGTGAACGCCGTCTCCGCCACGACGGTCAGGTAGATGTTGGCGGCCGTGATCGCGTCGCCGGTGACGAAGCCCTCGGCGAACTGCCGGCCGATGGTGGTGGCGTAGCACTTGCCGAACGCGGCCTCGGTGATGTCGAACCCGGCCGGGT
>CAXSHI010000256.1:0-5932 GCA_964236755.1 uncultured Acetobacteraceae bacterium | reverse complement strand
GGAATGGCTGGGGTGATGGCTAGCCTGGCGAACAGTGTCGGTTTGGGCATGTTCTTGTTGAGGTCTTCCCGGGCTGGATCGAGGGTGCTCGGCGGCATCGTCATCAGGGTTCCGGTGATGCTACTGTGTGTTGGCGCCGAGATCTCTGGCCTTGCCTGCTTGTGTGATGACGTGTCTCAGGCGGTGTATCTGCCGAGGATCACCTTTGAGCAGGGCGGCCTGCCCCGCTGATAACGGCACGCCCGTCCTGGTCGGGCTGCCTGGTGCGACCGGATGCCGCCCATGAAAAGAAGGCGGCTCCCGTGGGGGAGCCGCCAAGTTTAGGGAGGAAACGTCGTGCGATTGGCCAAAGGCCACGCCGCACGGCCTTCCTACTCCCGACCCTGTAATGGGCAAGTCAAGATTTGATGCAGCGCACCATCCTTCTTGAGCAGCGACATTCGCCGGCAATGCGGGCATTCTGGTCAGCGATGTGGGGGCTGCGGCGGCGCCATGGACCTACAGGTAAAAGGTGCGAGGCCATCGAGCGGAGGAGGGAACGATGGGATGGAGACGCTTGGATTCGGGCCAGGTAGCCCGTCAGCTGCGGGCGGCGTTCGACCGTCCGGAGGCCGACACGTCGGAGCTGGCGGAGATGGCTCTGGCGCACATGCGGTCGCAGTTGCTGGGCGGGCAGTATGTTGCGGTCCAGGACGACGACGGCCAGACGTTCATCGGCACGCCGGACGAGGCGGCTGAGCACATGATGGGGGATGCCCGGGGATGACGCCGACAGGGCGTTGGGCAAGCGGGAGGTAGCTGCGGATGTTAGCTCCCGTGAGACCCCCTCGTACCAGGAATGCGGATGACGTGGGACTGTGTCCAGGTGCGGATCAAGTCAGCCTGTGGACCAGGATGGTCATGGTTCCTGCTCCACCGTCACGGGTCTTGGGGGGCCACTCCCCTCCGCCAGCGTCCCACCATTCGGCCTGGAAGTCGGAGGCCCTGGCCCAGCGCCGGAGAAGGAGGACCAGGAAGCGGCTGATATGGGGCGCGTCGGCCATCGCGCGCAGTTCCCTGGCCTCCTGGCGCCAGTCGGCGGCGCTGTCCGAAGCGAGGGTGTCCGGCGTCGAGGCGCCGCCCCGGTCCACGCGCCAGCGCACGCAGCGCACGGTGCCGTCCACCTCGACCAGGATTCCGTCGTTGTTGATGTCCTCCACCCGGCCGGGCCGGGGATGGAACCACTTGTGGCCGGCGACGTGGAAGGCGAGGTGGAGCACGCCGTCCACCATGAACTCGTGCGTGCTGGCCGTGCAGCATGGCGTGAAGAACAAGCGCCCGGTGCGGCAGGTATCGGGGTAGGGCGGATCGCGTGTGAGATCGTGCATAGTGTGCTCCTGCGGTGGGATGGATGGATGGCGGGTGTCGGCGGCGTGGTCGCCTTGACCGGGCAAGCCGCGTTCTGTGTGGCCCCAGGCTTGGCAGGGCGGCACACCGGCTTTCAAACGGGCCAGGTTCTTGAAGCAGCACGTAACCGGAAAATAGGTGAGCGATAACAGCACATTACTGTTGTATTGCGGTTTGGCGGCGTTTAGGGTGGCGGCAGTGACAAGGAGTGCGATCCGATGAACATCGAGCTGTTGCCCGGCCTGACAAACGTGATCCGGTTTCCGCTGGAGGAGCGTGCGCGTCCCTCCTACGAGCTGCTGCGGGAGATCGAGCCGGACATCCGGGAGGTGATAAATGTGGCGGAGGCGTTCGGCCTGGATGGGTATGACCCGAACCTGAAGGACGCGACGGACTGTGAGACGGCGCGCTACCTGGCCGAGCAGGTCCTGCCGGTTGCCGGCCCTGACCTGAACAGGGTGCTGGACGAGATGATGGCGCCTGCGGTGGAGCGTGCCGTGGCAGCGTGCCGGGTGGCGCACGCTTCGTCGCTGAAGACGGTGGAGGCCCAGCAGCGGCTGCACGCGGCCACGGTGGGCGGCAGCTCGTGGCTGGAGCCGCTGAAGGAGCGTGCGGAGGCGACGACGCAAGAAACGGCGGAGCTTCTGGTGGCGGCCTCGGCGCGGTGCCAGGAGGTCCGCGGCATGAAGCGGGCTATTGGCTTCGCCCGCAAGGGCGAGCCGTGGTCGCCCTACGATCCCCAGGCCGAGGACCTGGGCTGGCTGGACGAGGTTGCCCGCTGGAAAGAACGTGCAGCCGGCTAGACGGGCAAAAAGAGAAGAAGCCTGTGCGAGGGCCGCTCAAAACAGGAGCGGCCTTCCTTTTTCCGTAGTACTCCTGTAACGCGCCCGAGAGTGCCAGGCTGACAACGTTGTTGCCTGGGTAGCGCATCCATCCGCCAAGGGTGCCGGTATGGAGTGGGAGGAAGACATCAATGGCAAAGAAGCCACCATACGTGCCTGACACCCCACGGGAGACGCTGGAGAAGTACCGCCGCCACCTGAAGAGCAAGGCTGGCGAGCCGGACCTAGCGAAAGCTGAGCTGATCCCGTCTTGGGAGCCCAGCAAGGCTCCGGGCAGCGAGGTCGCGGAGCAGGCCGAATTGGGCGACTACACTCTGTATGCGGCCAGGACGACGGAGGCGATGCACAAGCAGGCGCCGCCGGGCGCGTCGCGGATCAGCTGGAGCATCGCGTCCGAGATCTCGGATTCGATCATCGGGGGTGGCGCCGCCGCCAGCATGGCGGAGGCGAAGGAATATGCCTACCTGGCCTATCAGGCGGCATACGGCGTCATCAAGGGCGGCGACGCTTAATCGGTGTCCGTAGCGGCCGGTTTGTCGGCATCGGGCGCATGGAAGCCCGCTGTCCGTATGCCGGCCGCAAGCCCGGCGAGGGCTGCGGCGGCGAGAAGCTCCGGGGACGGCGAACCCACCCGCACCACCGTGTCGCAGAGGCGCATCCAGACTGTCAGCGCATCGGATGAATTGCCTTCGCCGCGGATGGCTGCGGCTTCCTTGTTCAGCATTGCGCGTGCTTCGAGGTCCATACCATCGACGGGGACATAGCGGCTGCGCCAGGTTGCCAGGACGTAGGGCGGCAGGTCGGCGACCTGCTGGCGCAAGGTGACTGGCCTCGGGTCGTCGGGGAGGTTCATGGTGATCTGCTCCGATGCAGGGGGCGGCCGAGTACATTACGGATCGTGCCGGAGCCTGATGATTGAACGATCATCGCCTACGTCGAGGTCTCGATGGGCTCGCAGGTGCCGTGGGCGCGCAGGCCCTGGAGATGGCTGACGAAGGTGTAGCGTCTGGTGCGAAGGTCGATGGCAATTGTGAACACGTCGGCGCCGGTGGCGCGGAGGCGGCTGCCCCAGGCGACGCGCTGGTCGTCCGTGTCCACGAACTCGACCTGGTTCCTGGCGATCGCGTTGGCCACGCCGTCAATGGTGACCATCTTGTTGTCCCGCACGCTACGCGCGCCGGTGTCGATGCGGATGACGCGATCATTCTCCGTACCAGTATTTTCATGGGTGATCGCACAGTGGAACCCGAGTTGCGCGGCGTGGGCAGCAGGCGGGCATAGCAGCAGACCGGCGAGAGAAGCGGCGAGGAGGCGCAGCATCAACGAGATCCTTGGTTGGTGGGGCCGCAAAAAGCTGGGTTAATCCAGCCCCGAATAAGAGCGCCCGCCCAGCAGGACGCAGGCGGGCGCGTAAGGATGGATGGGTTAGAAGTGGGCATCGGCGCCCAACCCTTGCCGGACGCCAGCACCTGATGGGTGCGGTCCAGGATGGTGGCGTCAGGCTCCGGGCCGTGACGTTGGCGGGATGGTCAGTCCAGCTTGGGGGGACCTATCCAGCGCGCCTCGATATAGAGGCCGAGCCAGAGGACAATGGCGAACGGCACGCCGGCAAGCAGTAGGCGCTCGAATAGCTCAAGCATCGGTCTTCTCCTTCCCGGTGTCCTAGGGGACATATAGCTCATTATTCTCATCGCAAGAAGTTCGATCGCTGCCGCGACTACACCTCCTGCGATCACCGATGTCGATGTCGGTTTCATCGAGGGATTGAAGAACGGGGCGACGATGGACGCTCCGATGACCCCGACCGCGATCAGCTGGATGCCGCCTGCGAGCATCTTGAAGCGTTCAAGCCGGACGGCCGGGGTTGTTCTACCGATGACGAACCGCAGGACCATGATGTGTCCCTTCATTGGCGTTGGTGGTAGTGGGGTGGAACCCGGCCGTCCCCTGTGACGGCCGGCGTCAACCAGGTCGCCTGTGGCTACTGCCAACACGCGGCGAACGGGATTTCATCGTCCAGCTCCCCGCCACCTGTGCTGCTACCCAGGCCGCCACCCGTCGCTGTCCCGGCCATGGCCGGTTCGCGGTGGCGCTGTGTCGTCCGGCCCTCGTCGTTGTTGCCCCGGGCGTCGCCCAGCAGGGTCAACTCGCCGCGATACTGCGCCAGCACGACCTCGGTGCTGTAGCGGTCCACGCCGCCGTTGTCGGCCCACTTCCGGGTCTTCAGCGCGCCCTCCAGATGGACCATGCTGCCCTTCAGGAGATATTTTTCCGCAATGCCAGCAAGTTGCTCGTTGAATACGACGACCCGATGCCACTCTGTCCGCTCCTGGCGCTCCCCGGAGTGCTTGTCGGTCCACCTGTCGCTGGTCGCGACGCTGAAGCTGACGATCTTGGTGCCGTTCCCTGCGATCCGGACTTCGGGATCGTTACCCAGTCGTCCAATCAGGATCACCTTGTTGACGCTGCCGGCCATGTTCCAGTTCCTTCTCTCTCCTCAGAGGCGGTTCGACCCTGTGTCGGCACGTCCTCTCGGGTGCGGCCGATAGGAACCGGGACCGGGGCCGGCTCAGCCTCGAAGGTCTGCAAGCGAGCGAGGCAGGGGTGCGAACGGCGCGGGACCGCTTTGGGTCCTGCGACGGGCGCGTCCCTGCCTTGGCGCAGCGCGCGGGCCGCAGCCGCAACGCGGCGTGCGAAGCACGGGGTTGGGCCGGCCCCGGTCCCGGTTCAGGCCGCAGCAAACCCGAGAGGACGTGCCGACACAGGCCGCTCCGACATGCGTCTCCCCTTCTCCCATCCCATCTTCCACATCTGTTCCGGCTTCGGTCTTCCGGTTGTTCTGGGTTGCCCGAAGAGTCTTTCCATGGCGGAACCGAAAGCTTCGCTCTTGTCGGAACAAACCCGCCACATTGGTCAGAGAAAGCTCATCTGCTCGGTCCTTGGCCCCGCGCATGCAAGCTGCTGGCGGGGCGGCCGTGGTGGGCGGGCGGAAAGGGTCGAGCAGGGTTTGATCCAGCCCTGTTCCAGGGCGAGACGGTCGCGTTCGGCATGGACATCGCACTCGTGCCCAGACGGCCGAACGCACCTCCGGCCAGGGCCGCGGTCGCAGGACGGGCAACTGACTTCGAGTGCCGGATCGCGCGGCCACTGGTCGCCACAGAACGAGCAGATCACCGTCATGGTTTCAACTCAGCCAGCAGCGCCCGCGCGCGGGCCTCGCGCGCCCGATGCGCGTTGAGCTGCTCGCCCGACATGGCGGTCGTGTCGGCGATCATGCCGGTGCGCCCCATCCTGCTCGTGGCGAAGGCCAGTGCCTCGGCATAGTCCGTGAACTTGTGGGTGCGGTCGCCGTGGGCGCCGCTCAGGATGCGGACGGTGAAGCCGCCGCCCTCCACGCGGTCCAGGTAGATGTGCCGGGTCATGATCGCCGCCGCTACCAGGAGATGTCGGACATCTCGTCCGGCTGCCCGAACGCGGCATGGATGTCTGCTGTCGTCGCCTCGCGCCAGTCAGGCGGTGGCTCGTGGCCGTGAAAGACCCTGTATTGCTCCCGGTCGAACAGGTCGAGGCAGGTGCCAGGCACGCCGGCAAGGCGGGAGAAGTCCCGGATGGCGGCGGCGTCCACGTCGATGCCGCCTAGGCACCGGATGTCGGCTTCGAGGGTGCCGGCGCGGGCGGTCGCGCGGTTGAACCCACACGCGCCG
>CAXSHI010000255.1:0-5947 GCA_964236755.1 uncultured Acetobacteraceae bacterium | reverse complement strand
AACTGCTCGACGCCCTTGGGCTGGCGGTAGCGCTGGCGGACCTGTTCTTCGAGCGTCCCGTCTGCGGGCATGGTCCGGTCTCCTCGGCTAGATGTCCGTTTGAGACATCAAAACGTCACGTGGCGGCGGACCTTGGTAGGCCGCCGTCAACCGCCGGCCTGCCCGGCGCTGTAGCGGCATTCTGGACGGAGCGCCGCACGACCTAAGCGAAGCCAATCATATTGGGGCTGCCCACTGCGAGGTATTGACCAGTAAAGCTCAGCATGCCGCTGGATAAGTCAACGTGAAACATCGTCACCTGGTCGCTGCGCCGGTTGCAGGCGAACAGGAATGCGCCGGACGGCGATAGGGTCACCTGGTTCGGGTAGTCGCCTCGGGTCCATTCCGTAGCGACAAGCTGCAGCATGCCGCTCGCGTCGACTGCGAGAACGGCGATGCTGTTGTGCAGGCGGTTACCCGAGTACACGTATCGGCTGTCACGGCTGATGGCGATGGAGGAGGCGAAGCTCGACCCGGCAAAGCCATCAGGCAGCGTGCTGACAATCTGCAACAGCGTGACCGCCGCAGTCGCCGGGTCGAACCGGTAGACGCCGATCTGCGAAGCTTCCTCGTGCACGACGTAGAGCATGTCGCCGTTCGGGTGGAACACAAAGTGGCGCGGGCCGCCGCCCGCCGACGCCGCCGGGAAGCTTGGGGTCTGCGCCGGGCGCAAAGTGCCGTGCTCGAGATCAAGCGTCCAGACGAATACTTCGTCAAAGCCTAGATCCGTGCTCAGCACGTAGCGCCCGCTGGGATCGCTGGCGATCATATGGGCATGGCCGCCGTCGTGACCGCTCCGCGCGAAGCTGCCGGGCGGCGCGCCGGACGCCGTATCAGGGCCGAGCGTGCCTACCGGCGTGACCACATCTACGGGATCGCGCAGCGACCCATCCTGTTGAATCGGCAGCACGGCAATGCGGCCGTCGCCGTAGTTGGCGACCAGCAGATGGCGACCGGAGGGATGCACCTCGCAGTGGGCCGGTCCCGCCCCTCCAGCCCCGGCCGTGTTCAGCAGCGCCAGCGCGCCAGTCGAGGGATCGACGGCATAGGACGTGACGGAACCCTGGGGCTTGCCCGAATAGTCGCTGATCTCGTTGACCGCATAGGCGTGCCGGCGGCTGGCGCTGAAGCAGATCCAGGATGGGCTCGGGCCAGCGGTTACGGCGACCGGCACGAGTCCCTGCTGCGGGTGGAGACGCGCTTGAGTGATGCCGCTGCCGTTGCCATCCGAGTTGGTGCCGGCAGTGTAGGAGCAAATATAGGCGAACCGGTCCGTGGCGGGATTGGCGGTCGGGGCCTGGCTGGATGCGGGAATCGAAGCCGCCTTGCCCGCAGCGACGATAGGGGGTTGGGCCATGGTGTTCGCCTCCTTCATGCTCCGCACGCTATGCAAGCCCACAGGGATCGTCGATGCGTGGCCAGGCGTTGCGGCCGGGGCGCTGCTCGGTCAGGCGCGGGCCCATGGAGTGCGCATGACCTTAAAGGGGCCGGTAGGCCACCGCCTCGATCTCGACCATGATGTCGATCATCAGCTTCGCTTCTGCCGTTGTGCGGGCCGGCGGGTTGATCGGAAAGTAGCTGGCGTAAACGGCATTGAAGGCCGCAAAGTCACGCGCGTCGGTGAGGATGGCCGTGGTCTTGACCACATCGGAGAGCGCGGCCCCGGCGAGCGCCAGAACGGCGGCGACGTTGTCGAGCACCTGCCGGGTTTGCGTCTCGATTCCGCCAGGCACTACGGCGCCGTCCCGCGTCGGCACCTGGCCGGAGACAAAAATGAAATCGCCAGCCCGGACGGCGGGCGACAGCGGCACGTTTGCCTGGCCGAAATGCTGCCTGGTCATTGGTGTTGCCCCATTCATTTCACCGCACCGAGCGCCAAGCCGCGCACCAAGTAGCGCTGCAGCCAGGCGAACAGGATCGCGACCGGGATGGTCGCAACGAACGCTGCTGCCATGACGTAGTGCCATTCGACCGTGTAACGTCCGGCCACCAGGGAGAAGATCTGGATCGGCAGCGTATAGGCCGATTGCTGGCGCAGCAGGGTGAGCGCGATGACGAACTCGTTCCAGGCGTTGATGAAAGTAAAGATCGCGGTGACGATGATCGCCGGCACTGCAAGCGGCAGGAACACGCGGGCCAGCGTCTGGAATGGGCTGGCACGCTCGATCCACGCAGCCTCCTCCAGGTCTTTCGGGATGGTGGCGAAGTAGCTTTGCAGCATCCAGACCGAGAAGGCGATGTTGAAGGCGACATAGATCAGCGTCACCGCATTCAAGCTATCGATCATCCCTGCCGCCACCATCAGACGGAACAGGCCGATGACGAGCACGATGGGCGAGAGCATCTGCGAAACGAGCAGGAACTGCCGATAGGCGCTGCGCCCGGCGAAGCGGTAACGGCTCAATGCGTAGGCGGCCGGGATCGAGACGGCGATGGTGATGACGGTCGCCATGCCCGACACATAAACGGAGTTCAGCAGCGCGGCGCCGAAGCCCGTGGCCTGCCACATTTCGGCGAAGTTGGCCCAGCGCGCGGTGGTGGGCCACCAGGCGGGATCGAGCACCTCGGTTTCGGGCTTGATGGCGGTGATGAACATGACCGCGAACGGGAACAGCACGATGACGACCAAGGGCGACAGGAGAAGCCAGTAGATGACGGAGCGGGTGAGCTTGCTCATGCCGTCTCCTCGCGCATCGCAAGCCGCACGTAGATGAGCGTGCAGACGAACAGCACGCCGAACATGATCAATGATACCGCCGCCGCCTCCCCTAGTTTCCCAAGCCGGAATCCGGCCTTGTAAAGGTAGGTGACGAGGATGTCGGTGGAATTGGCCGGGCCGCCCTGCGTCGTGGCCCAGATGATCGGGAAGGAGTTGAAGACGTAGATGGTGTTGAGCACGACGGCGATGTTGATGAATGGGCGCAGCAGCGGCAGCGTGATATAGCGGAACTGGTCCCAGGGCCCCGCGCCCTCGGTCGCGGCCGCGTCGTACAGCTCGTCCGGCACCGAGGAAAGGCCGCCCAGGAAGATCGTCGTCGTGAACGGGATGCTCGCCTGGATGCCGATCAGGATCTGGATCGGAAACGCGGTCGAGGCCTCGGCAAGCCATTGGATGTTGGCGTCGATGAGACCGAGGCTCCTAAGGCCGGAGTTGAGCATCCCGCTTTCCCCGTTCAGCGCCCAGCGCCAGACGATCGCCGTCATGGTCAGCGATACCGCCCAGGGCAGCATGACGATGATGCGGGCGATGCTGCGGCCGAAGAAATCGTCGTTCAGCATCAGCGCCACCGGCACGGAAACGACCAGCGTGCCGCCGACAACGGCGACGGTCCATACCAGCGTTCGCCATAGTGCTGCCACGAAATCCGGGTCGGCGAACAGGGCGCGGAAGTTGGCCAAACCCGAGAACGCCCGCAGAAGGCCGAACCGGTTCACGTCATGCAATGCGAGGGTGACAATCTCTTTCAACGGCCAAAGGATGATGAAAGCTGCGAGGAGAAAGCTTGGAAGAATCAGATAGAACGCGGTCGCCCTGCGTCGCATGATGGTCTGGACACCGTCATTGCTTGGCCAGTATCTCATCGGCCTTGGCGGCCGCGTCGCGCAGCGTCGGCTCGATCTCGGCACGTCCCAGGTAGATCGTCTGCAGCGCGTTGGAGGTCACGGTCGCCACCTCCTCCCAGCTGGCGATCACGGGCGCGAAGCGGGCGCCGGGCAGCAGCGAGGTGAACACCTTGAGGTCGGCGTTGTCGACGAAGTAGGGATCGGCCGCCTCCTGCACGTTGACCGGCAGGAAGCCCTCGATCTTGTCGAACTTCGTGCGCTGGTCGGTGGTGAACAGGAAATCGAGGAACTTCCACGCTTCCTCCTTCACCTTCGAGTTCTCGAACAGCACGATGGAGTCGGTCACGCCGTAGGTGCCGCGCACGCCGCCTGGCCCGGCCGGGATTGCGGCCACGCCGTATTGCAGGTTCGGCGCCTCTTTCTTGATCTGGCTGGACAGGAAGGGCGCGGTGATGACGGCAGCGACCTTGCCCTGCTTGAACAGGTTCTGCACGTCCTCCCGCGAGTACGACGTGACGCCCGGCTGCGTCAGGCCGTTGCTGATGAAGTTCCGGTAGATCTTCGCCGCGCTGACCGCCGCCGCGCTGCCAAGCCCGGACTTCCCGCCCTGCACGATTTCGCCGCCTTGCGACCACAGGGCGTAGTAGAAGTAAACGTCGGTCTCGATCTCCTTGCCTTGCAGCCCGTACGCGAACACGCCCGGCGCGGACGCCTTGATCTTCTCGGCGTCGGCCGTGAACTCCGCCCATGTCCCAGGCGGCCCGCTCAGCCCGGCCTTCGCGAACACGTCCTTGTTGTAGTACAGCGCCCGCGCCGAGGCCGCGATCGGCAGGCCGTACACCTTGCCGCCCATGACCGAGGGCGTCAGGAACCTGTCGACGAAGCGTGCCTTGAAGTCAGGCGTCACGTGCGCGTCAAGCGGGGCAATAAGGTCCTGCGACACGTAGTCGAGCAGCCAGCGTGTGCCGATGATCGACAGGTCGGCGTTCGCCCCGGCGGAGATGTCGGTCGTCAGCTTCTGTTGCAGGTTGTCCCAAGGCACGACTTCGATCTGGATCTTGGTGCCCGGGTTCGCCGCCTCGAACGCATGTGCGGCCTCGTTGAAGTAAGGGCCGGTGCCCTTTGAATACTCGGCGATGGTGACGCGGACCGTGCCGGCCTCCGCCGCCCCCGACAGCGCGAACAGGCCAGCGCAGGCAAGCAGCAAAGCCTTGTATCCTGATCGTCTCATGCAGCTTGCCTTCTGGTGCGCGCGGGGGATTGAGCTGTGAGACTATCTATGTAACGTCGCTTCATGCAAGCCGGCGATCCCTTCCGCCTCGACGGACAAACCGTGCTCATCACCGGCGCAGGCGGCGGCATCGGCCGCGCCTTGGTCGCGGCGTTCCAGGCCGCCGGTGCCGTGGTGGCTGGCGCCGACCGCGAGGAGGCGATGATGGACGGGCTTGAGCTCGCGCATCGCCTAGCTTTCAACATCACCGACGCGGCCGCGGCCGAACGGGCGGTTGGGGGGCTGATCGCCGCGGCCGACGTACCGGACGTGCTGGTCAACAACGCCGGCCATACCCGGGGCGAAACGCTCGCGCAGGTGAGCGGCGCCGTGTGGGACAGCGAAATCGCCGCGAACCTCGACGGGCCGTTCCATGTCACGTCGCCGGTGGCCGCCGCGATGGCCACGCGGGGCAGCGGCGCCATCGTGTTCATCTCGTCCGTCAACGCCCTCGCCCATCACGGCAACCCCGCCTACTCCGCGGCCAAGGCCGGCATCATCGCCTACGCCCGGGCGCTCGCGGTTGAACTCGGCGCGCAGGGCGTCAGGGCCAACGTCGTCTGCCCAGGCTCGGTGCGCTCGCCCGCTTGGGACCACCGGTTCGAGCGGAACCCGGCCTTGCTGGACCGCATCGCCCCGCACTACCCGCTGGGGCGCATGGTGGAAGCGGGCGAGGTTGCCCGGGCCGCCCTGTTCCTGGCATCCCCTGCGGCATCGGGCGTGACCGGGGTGGTGCTGCCGGTGGATGCCGGGTTGATGGCGGGCAACCTGCGCTTCGTGCGGGACGTGATCGGGGAGCATTGAGGTGGCCAGCTTGCGGGTGAAGGCGCTGAGCAAGCGTTACGGGCTTGTGGACGTCCTGCACGGCATTGACCTCGACGTGGACGATGGCGAGTTCGTTGTGCTGGTCGGGCCGTCCGGCTGCGGCAAATCGACGCTGCTGCGGATGATCGCCGGGCTTGAGGACGTGTCGGACGGCGAGTTGTGGATTGGCGCCAAGCTCGCCAACCGCTTGGCGCCGCAGCAGCGCAACATCTCGATGGTGTTCCAGAGCTACGCCCTGTTCCCGCACAT
>CAXSHI010000254.1:0-5966 GCA_964236755.1 uncultured Acetobacteraceae bacterium | reverse complement strand
CAAGCCCGCGTCAAGCTGCACAGCCCCCACCCATCATCTCAGGAATGACAAGGCACTGAAGCGGTTTTCATTCAGGTTTGGCGGCCCTGTATCCTGAGTGCCTGAGGTGGCCGCTTGCGTCTTGGGGCGTGATGGCGGCGAGGGCTGGTCCGGGCGCCTTTGTGCAGGGCGTCTGCCGTGCGCGCGGCGGCTTGGCGCAGCTTGCCTTTTGGTTTAGCCCAGCTTCGGTTTGGCCCAGCTTGGCTTGATGGGGTTCAGGTCCGGGCTGCGGGAGGGCAGGCAGCGGCAGGCGAAGCCCGAGGCGTCCGGCAGCTGGCGCACCGCGGGCGTCTTGTGCGCGGCCAGGTTGTCCATCACCGGCACGGCATCGGGCCGCGCTTGGCGCAGCTTGGGCAACAACACTTCGTCCAGGTGGGCCGTGAACACGGCGGCGTTTGCGGCGGCCTCGACCGACATGGCGGCCACGATGCCGTCCGCGCCCGGCGTGCCCAACACGGTCACGCGCTTCCAGCGGCCCGCGGGCGCCGTGCCCAGGGCGCCGCCATGCAGGGCCCAGGGCGCGCTGGCCGCGCGGGGCGCCGCCATGCAGGCAGGCCATGTTCGATCAGCACGCCGCACCTGTCCAAGAACACCAGCCGCTCCGGCGCGACCCCGCCCACGCCCGCGTCGGGGTCCGCGTGCCAGGCGGCCCCGGCTTGAGCCACGTCGTCACGATCCCAGCGGCAAACGCCCTGCGTTTCCGCGAGCCCGGCCGCGCGCAGCGTGCGCTTTTTCCCGGCTCCACCTCATGCAGGCCAACGCCCGGCGCACGGTGGACAGGTGGACCGACACCTTGGCCTCCTCGGCCAGCCGGTCCCAGCGCTGCGCCAGGGTCAGGTGGTTGGCCCCGTCCAGCACCCGCCGCAGCGCCACCTCCGCCTCGCCCGCACCCACCGGCCTGCGGTGGCCGCCCATCTTGCCCGCCACGCCCGCACCCAGTCCTGCACCGTTGAGCGCCCCACCGCGAACCGCCGGGCCGCCGCCGACACAGCCTCACCCGCCGCAACCGCCGCCAAAACCCGCTCCCGCAGCTCCGCCGAACGCGCACCAGCCATTGCGTTTGCCCGAAAACCAGGCAGGCGGGAACAAACCACCAGACCTACACGCAAAACGCTCTGGCCGGGCCGTCTGGAAAGAGCCGATGATCGGGAGAGCTCATGTGCCGCGGCGCGTCTGCCGTCTCCGTCAGTGATCTGGCGGCACCCGCGATGCGGGCCAGCGGCATGCAGTTGCCTGATCGCACGCGAGAGCATCCCCTGAATGCCCTGCCAACGCTCGCATCCACCCGAAGACTGTCTTGCACCCTATTCGTTCCAGCCAGCCCGGCTGACGGCGCCAGCCATGGGACTGTCACGCGACACACCTTGGAACCCTTGCTTATGAACGCATGACATGCGTGCGGCTTCGCCAGGTGGTGAGCACGAACGGAGAACCAGGATGCACATTTGCCTCGCCGCGCCC
This sequence comes from uncultured Acetobacteraceae bacterium, assembly GCA_964236755.1. Classification (GTDB taxonomy): domain Bacteria; phylum Pseudomonadota; class Alphaproteobacteria; order Acetobacterales; family Acetobacteraceae; genus CAHJXG01. Next base: position 4,466 of record CAXSHI010000254.1, on the reverse strand, counting down.
GCCACCTCCGGGGTTGTGCATGGAGGCCATGCTCCAAGGAGGGAAGCCGGGATGCCGACTGGGGCGGCACGCAGGACTGCGGCCGTGCTCGTGGCCGCCGGCTGGCTCTGCGCCGCGCCGGCGGTCCGCGCCGCCGACCAAACCATGGCCGGCGCGGGCAACGCGGCTTCGGCGGCGGTGGCGGGCGCGTCCCCGCTGGTCCGGTCGGCCATGCGGCGGCTGGAGCAGGTCCTCGAAACCGTTCGCGACCGCGACCTCCGCGAACAGACGATCGATGCGCTGTTCAACCCACGGACCTGCATCCAGCACCGGTCCGGGCTGACCGCGGCGAAGAAGCAAGCGGTCCTGGACGCACTCCTGCGCGAGGGCCTTTACTCGGCCGCCGACGCAGCCGCTTTCCCCGGCGGCGCCGCAACCGGGGTGTTTCCTCCAGTCCTCGCCAGCGAGGACGCCTGCCCGAAGCTGCCGCAAGCCTTCTACGCGGCGCCGGGCAGCAACTTCGGCAGCCACCACTCCTATCCCGGCGGCCTCGCCATCCATGAAGGCTTCAACGTGTCGAGCGCGCTCAGCCTTGCCGAGAACTACAAGCTGGCCTATGGCACGCCCGGCCCGGATGGGCTGCCGCGCATGGCGCCGCTCTCCGCGCGTGGAGCCGCGCAGGGCGACCTGGAGATTTCGCAGGACGAGGTCGTCGCGGCGCCGCTCTGGCACGATTGGGCCAAGACCCTCGTGTTCCAGTGGAATGCGGACGGCACCGAGTTCGCCGAGTTCAACTTCGGCGGCAACGGCCTCACTGACAACTACGGCGCCGCGGGCGACAGCCGCACGGGCGGGCATCACATCCTGAGCCTGGCGGAGACGATCGCCCGCGGCTTGCCGCCCGGCTTCATCGTCGCGCAGGCCTCCGCCCACAGCGCGCCAACCTTGGGCAACGAATACAAGGTCGTGAACTGGATCCGCGCGGCCGCCATCATCGCCCAGGCCGACCCCCTCGCGCGTGGCCTGCTCACCCGCGACAACGTGGGGAACCTTCGCCTGCCACCGCCGCAGGACGCGCCGGGCCAACTCAACCTCAATGCAGCTGGGCAGGTCAACATGTCCGTCGAGGACGCGATCCACAACCTGTCGGACGCCGACTTCGTGTTCAGCATCCCCGCCGTCACCGAGGCGCAGGTGGTCCTGCAAGCCCTGGCGACGCGCTACGGCTATGATCCCGCGGACGCTGCCCGCTACACGACCAAGTTCCGCAACCCGGCGCTGAGCTTCCTCAGCGCCGAGCGGGTGCTGATCCTCTACACCACCCGGGGCCTCGACGCCGTCCAGGCCGAGCTGGACATCCTGCGGGACATGCACGTGATCTGATGCCGCAAGGCCATCAGGCGACGCGGTGCAGCCGGACCTTTCAGATGGTGTGCCGCACCCTGTGCCGACGCTTCATCGCCGACTTTTCTTGCGTGAGGAAACGACATGCCTGACACCGTCCGAAACCGCGTCGCCACCCGCATGGCGCCCTTCCTGGCCATAGCAGGAGGGGGAACCTTCCTCGCCATCGCCGCCCCAAGCCCGGCATGGGCCTGGGGCCATACCGGCCATGTCGGCATCAGCGAACTCGCAATCCTGAGCCTGCCCACCGAGCTGCCGAAATTCCTGCGCACGCCGCAGTCCGCCGAGGAGATCGGCCAGCTCGGCCCCGAGCCCGACATCTCTAAGACGACCGGCATTATCACGGGAACAAGCGCCTCAGGCAGCCTGCAGACTGCGCCCGCCGCGCACGACGCGGAGCGCGATCCCGGCCACTACATCGACATCGACGACAACGGCTTCGTGGCCGGCGGCGCCGTCCCGCTGATGGCGCTGCCGCCGACGCGCGAGGCGTTCGACACAGCCCAGCGCGCGGCGACAAGCCCAGGCGGCCAGGACCAGTACTCGGCAGGCTACCTGCCCTACACGATCATCGACGGCTTCCAGCAGGTGCGGAAGGATTTCGGCATCTGGCGCGCCCTCTCGGTCGGGCTGGCGACGGCGCCGGTTGATGCCGACCGGGAGTATTTTCGCAACCAACTGCGCTTGCGCCAGCGGCTCATCATCCGCGACATCGGCTATTGGAGCCACTTCGTCGCCGACGCGAGCCAGCCGATGCACGTCTCGATCCATTTCAACGGCTGGGGCAAGTACCCCAACCCGGACGGCTACACGACCGCGCCGATCCATGCGCCGTTCGAGGGCTCCTTCGTCCACGACTTCATCGACTTCGGCGTGATCTACGGCCAGGTCCGGCCCTACACGGACCGCGGCGTCGGCACCATCGAGCAGCGCGTGCCGCTCTACCTTGCGGAAACGCTGGGCCAAGTGGCGCCGGCATACGCGGCGGCGCAGGCGTCGGACGACGACAACTACCAGACCGCGCAGCCTGCAGAAGTCGAGATCGTGACAAGGCAGCTCGCGGCGGGCGTCGCGGAGCTGCGCGACGAGGTCGTGGACGCCTGGCGCCAAAGCGAGCAGATCGCGATCGGCTACCCGCTGGTCCGGGTCTCCGACATCGAGAGCGGCGCCGTCAGGATGACGACCGCCACGCTGGCCTCAGACTGACCCGGCCTCCGGGCGCCAGGGTGCGGCGCTTGCCGCGTGTCGTCGGACGCGAGAGGGAAAAGGAACTCCCGGCCGAGGGCACCCATCGCAGTGCCGCCGTGACCCGATAATGCAACAGGAACGTCGGTGTAGCTTAACATCTGTACGATGCCAGGCGGTGTACGCTCCCTCGTCGCTGTGGCGCAGCAGCGCAGAACAAGGAACACACCAATGCCCACCGTCCAAAGCACAAGCATCTTCGCGACCGCGCCGGATGGCGCCAAATCCCCGGACTCCATCACGGCAGGGAGCAGCTCGATCTGGGTCGAGTATGGCGACAGCGCCAAAAGCGACGGCTCGGCCGGCAGCAGCACCATCGTGCAGTACGACCTGCTCGGCGTCGTGCAGAATACCTACACGTTGCCCGGCCTTGCCGACGGCCTGAAGGTCGATCCCGCCACAGGCGATGTCTGGGCGCTGCAGAACCAGGACGGCAACTCCACCGTCACCCTGATCGACCCCGCGACCAAGCAGGTCAGCGCACCGCTGAGCTACGCTCCGCCCTACCTCTACGGGGCCGACTCCACCCGCGGCTACGACGACGTCGCCTTTGTCGGCCAGAAGGTGTTCCTGAGCTACACCAACCCCGTCAACCCCGGCGATCCGGTGGTCCAGCAGCTCACCAACGGCACCGCGCCGTTCGGTTCGCTGCAGACCAGCGACGTGCTGCGCTTCGGCGACACCGGCACCAACCTGGTCACGGGCGAGACCGACCAGCTGCTGCCGGTGACGGACCCGGACTCGCTGAAGTCGCTGCCCGACGGCTCGCTGATCCTCACCGGCGAAGCAGACAAGGCGTTCACCATCATAGCCAATCCCGGCACCACGCAGCAGAGCGCAAGCTTCGTCGCCTTGCCCGCCGGTTCCACCTCGCCCGACGACGTGATCATGCCGACCGCAACCTCGGGCACGTTCTACGTGTCCAACCAGAACGACAACAACATCTTGGCGGTCAAGGTTGACGGGCTGAACACCAAGGACCTGTATGCTTCGGTCGGCACGTCCGTGGACCAGATCGACCCGGCGACCGGCACCGTGACGCCGATCATCACCGGGCTGAACGCCGCGCACGGGCTGCTGTTCATGCCTGCCGCGTCGGGCGCTCCCGATTTGGCTGCCCTGTTCCAGACCCTGTCGCAGGAGCTGCGTCAGGCGTTCGCCAACCTCGGCTCGCCCGCAGGCCAGGTCGGGACGTTCGGACCTGCGGGGACAACCCCCGATGCGTCCACGCCGTCGGCCGCGTCCATCATCAGCCTGATCGGCGGGAACGCCTCCAGCGCGCTTGCCGACCTGCTGCCCGTTGCGAAAGCCTGAAAGGCGCCAATCCGCTCCGTGGCCGGCGGCCGCAGCCCCTCAGGGCTGCGGCCGCCGCGGTCCCCGCCGGGGCGCTCTGACGGGTACGGCCTTAGCCGGGACGGCCTGCGTTCGAGGTGCCTGCGGCGCAGGCGTGTCCGCCGCCGACAAGTGCGGGCCGATCTCGTCCAGCGTGAGGGACGGCACAAACGCCGGGTCCTGGTAGATCGCGGCCAGGGCCTGCTCGCTGAACATCTCGGGACTTGGCAACGTGGCGCCGGAGGCGGCGAGAGCCGCTTCCCAGGTGTTGGCAAGCGTATTGGCGCCCGCGCCCATCAGCGTCGCCGTGCGAGGGCCGAACGTGTCCCACAATCCCTGGACGACGGGCCTGGACGTGCCGCCGCCCAGCTCGATGTAGCGGTCGCACAGCTCGCTCGGTGCGATGGTCCGGGCGGAAAAGTCCATCAGCGTCACCACCGCGAACGCCGCGTCCTGGCCGCTGGCGATCGGCGGAATCGCCCCGCCCGCGCCGGCCTTCGCTGCCG
>CAXSHI010000253.1:0-5979 GCA_964236755.1 uncultured Acetobacteraceae bacterium | reverse complement strand
CGCCGCTCCAACTCGATCTGCCGCACCCCGGCGCCGATCAGCAGGCGCTTGCCGTCGTCGTCCACCTGGCGCAGCGCCGCGATGTGCATGATATCGACCAGCAGCGCCGGCCGGGCCAGGCGCATGTTGAGCATCGGCACCAGGCTCTGCCCGCCGGCCAGCACGCGGGCCTCGCCGCCACCCTGGTGCAGCGCCTCCAGCACCTCCGCTACGTCTGCGGCGCGCTGGTAGCTGAACGGCGCGGGCTTCATGCGCGGCCCCCGAGCAAGCGCCGCAGCCAGGCCAGCACGCCCCGCCGCCGCCCGCCGCCCGCCTGCGCGGCCAGCCCCTCGAAGAACTGCCCGATCACCACCCGCGCCGCGCCGTCCAGCAGCCGCCCGCCGACCGAGGCCACCTTGCCGCCCACCGCCGCCTCGTAATCGTAGTGCAGCACGGTCCGCCCCGGCCCCGCCGGTTCCAGCCGCAACCGTCCGGCGCCGCGGCCGAAGCCCAGCGCGCCATCGACCGACCCGGACAGCGTGACGCTGCGCGGCTCGTCCATGTCCGACAGCGCGATCTCCGCCCGGTAGCGCCCCCGCACCGGTCCGATGCCGAGCGACACCTCCGCCCGGAACTGCGTGTCGGTCACCCGCTGCACCCCGTGCGAGCCGGGGATGACGCGGGCCAGCAGGTCCGGGTCCAGCAGCATCGCCCACAGCCGCTCCGGCGGCGCATCCACCTGCGCGCTGCCCGACCCGAACAGCGCGCGCTCGCCGGGCTTGGCGGCCGGCGCCGCCCGGCGCTCCGGCACCCATTCCGGCCCGTGCAGGTGCTCGGTCAGGCGCGATGGCAGCAACGGCAGCTGCACGTCGGCCAGGCCCAGCGCGTCCGCGACGGCGTTGGCCAGGCAAACCGGCGTGGACATGCAGTTGCCCTCCCCCACGCCCTTCGCGCCCAGCGGCGTGAAGGGGGACGGCGTCTCATGGTGCAGGATGACGGGGTCCGGCACCTCCATCGCGGTCGGCACCAGGTAGTCGGCCAGGCTGCCGGTCAGCAGGCTGCCGTCGGGGGCATAGCTCTGCTCCTCCAGCAGCGCCGCGCCCAGGGCATGGGCGAAGGCGCCCGTCACCTGGCCCGCCACCATGCCTGGATGCAGGATGCGCCCGCAATCGTGCATGGTCACGTAGCGGTCGATGCGGACGGCGCCGGTGTCACGGTCCACCTCCACGCCGCAGTAGTCGAAGATGAAGCCGTGGCACAGCGAGGAGTTCACCTCGTCGGCGTCGTTGGGGGCGGTCAGCTGCGGCGGGGTCCAGAACGCCGTCTCCCGCAGCGCCTGGTCGACGTCGTCCGGCAGGGTGCCCGGCGCCCAGTGGCCGCTCGCCGCCAGGCGGGTGAACGGCACGGCGTTGCCGGGGTTGGTCAGCGGGAACACCCTGCCGCCGGCGAACACCAGATCCTCCGTCCGGGCGTTCAGTTGCGCGGCGGCGACGCGGGCCAGCTTGTCGCGCAGCCGCCCGGCCGCAATGTGCGCGGCACCCGCCACGGCCGGGGCGAAGCGGCTGGCGTAGTTGCCGGAAGCGATGGACCAGGCGTCCTTGGCGGTGTCCAGCTCGGTGACGACGCGCACCGCCGCCGGCTCCAGCCCGAACACGTCCGCCACCACCTGCGACAGCACGGTGCGGTGCCCCTGGCCCTGCGGCACCGAAGCGACGTGCACCAGCACCGACCCGACCGGGTCCACGCTGACAGTCGCCGTCGCCTGCGCGCCGTTCTTCGGCCCGGCCCGGCGGCGCTCGGCCGCGGTCAGCACCGTGGTGATGTAGCCCATGTTGGACACCGAGGGCTCCACCACGGCGGCGTAACCGATGCCGTACAACCTGCCCTCCGCCCGTGCCCTGTCGCGGCGGGCCAGCAGCTCCGCATGGCCGCCGCCGAGCAGGGCGGACTCCAGCGCCGCTGGGTAGTCGCCGGAGTCCAGCAGCGCGCCGGTGGCGGTGCGGTAGGGAAAGGCTTCCGCGGGCACCAGGTTGCGGCGCACTACATCCAGCGGGTCCAGCCCAAGCTGGGCGGCGATGCGGGCCACCAGGCGTTCCAGCGGGAAATACACCTGCGGCCCGCCGAAGCCGCGGTTGAGCCCGGTCGGCAGCTTGTTGGTCACCACCACGCGGTTGCGGATGCGGACGTTGCGGATGGCGTACGCGCCGGTCATGTTGCCGTGCATGCGGTAAAGCGTCGCCGGCTCCGGCGCGCGCAGGTGGGCACCGCAGTCCTCGACCTGATCCCAGTCCAGCGCCAGGATGCGCCCATCCTCCGCCACCGCCGCCTGCAGCCGGGTGGAACGGTTGGTGGCGGCGACGGACCCGGCCAGGTGCTCCATCCGGTCCTCGATCCACTTCACTGGGCGGTCCACCAGGCGCGCGGCGGCGGCGATCAGCACGATGTAGGGGAACACCCCCTGCTTCACGCCGAAGCTGCCGCCCGAGTCCGGCGGCGTCCGCAGCCGCAGCCGGTTGCCCGGCACCTGCAGGGCGCGGCTGATCACGGCATGGATGCTGAACGGCCCCTGGAAGTTCGCCAGCACGTCATAGGCGTCCAGCCCCGGGTCGTACTCGGCCACCACGCCGTAGGTCTCGATGGGGGTGCAGGCGCTGCGGGGATATTCGACGGCGATGCCGATGCGGTGCGGCGCCGCGGCGAAGGCGGCATCAGGGTCGCCGTAGCTGAAGCTGCGGTCGCTGGCGACGTTGCCGGGAAAGCCCTGGTGCAGCAGCGGCGCGCCGGGTGCCATGGCGGCCAGCGGCTCCAGCACGGGGGGCAGGGGGGCGTAGCGGACCTCGATGGCGTCCAGCGCGTCCTCCGCCACGTAGCGGTCCACGGCGATGGCGATGGCGATGGGTTCGCCGACGTAGCGGACGCGGTCGGTTGCGATGGGCCAGCACTCGACGGGGGCTTTCACGCCCACCACCAGGCTGCTGGTGACGGCGCGCAGGTCGGTCCCGGTGAGCACGGCCACCACGCCGGGCATGGCGCGGGCGCGGGCGGCGTCTATGCCGGCGATGTCGGCGTGGGCGTGCGGGGAGCGCAGGATGGCCGCGTGCAGCGTGCCCGGCGGCGTGCCGAGGTCATCCACATAACGGCCACGCCCGCACAGCAGCGCCGCATCCTCCACTCGCGGCAGCGAGCGGCCGACCCAGCCCAGCGTGCTTGCATTGGTGTCCAAGGGCGACCTCCGGTCCGTGCCGTTGGCGGCACTTCCCTGAAGCCTACCGGCGGCGGCCCGGCGCCGGGATACCGCCGCGTCGCATCACTTACCCAGGCGTCTCATTGTTGCGGCCCCGCCGGGATGGCCCCGGGCTGCAGGTGCTGGCGGGAGACGGCGCGGAACTCGCTTGGCGCCACGCCGGCGTGGTCGCGGAAAAAACGGGTGAAATGGGGCGGGGCGCTGAACCCCAGGTCCGCGCTGATGCTGGCGAGCGGCGCATCGCCGCCGACCAAGGCCGCCACCGCGCGCTCCAACCGCAGCACGTTTTGGAACATGCGCGGTGGCACCCCGGCGAATTGCCCGAACACGCGGAACAAGGTGGCGCGGGACAGCCCGGCTCGCCGGGCCAACGCCGCCATGTCCGTCATCGCGCCGGGGTCGTCCTGGATCAACATCTTCGCCCGGCGTGCCCGCGGGTCTCCCCCGCGCGGCCCATCCCGCAAGGAGGGAGCGGCCCGCCAGGCGGCGAACCGCTCGATCACGGCGATCATCAGCTCGGACAGCAGCCGTTCCTGCACCACCGCCTCTCCGGCGACCATCGCCTCCGCCAACTCGTCCGCCAGGCGGCGCACCTGGAGCGGCAGCAGGACGCACGGCTGGTCGAAGAAGCCCGGCGCGTTGCTGGCGATCCAGTTGCGGCGAAAGCAGCCAAGCCAGACCGGCTCGATGTACAGCGCAAGGATGATGGTGCGGAGCCGCCGCGGGTCATGCTCATAGGAGTGCGGCTCCCATGCGTTGATCAGCACGGCGTTCTCGCGGGTGAGCGGCGCGACCTTGTCGCGGACCAGGAACTGGGTGTCCACCCCTTCGGCCTTGATCAGGACATGGCAGTGGGGATGGGCGTGGCGCACCAAGGGCGCATCCATATCCAGCAGTGCCACTCGGCCGAACGGCCCGTGGGCGATGCGCAGGGCGCTCGACATGCCCCTCTTCCTTCCAATTGCCTGTCCAGCATCCTGCCTTACGGCAGGCTGCTCGGCACCGTGTTAATCGTCGTCATACCACGCCATGAACACGGGCGACGCCATCGGCATCCTGGTGGTCGAACTCCCGTCGCATCAAGGCCTGCATCGCGGGCCTGGACTGGGACGCATCCTCGGTCGACACGCGCAGCCAGCATGCGGTGGTCGGCAACCTGGAGATCGCCGGCAAGGCCGCGCGCAACTCGATCGCGTCCTGCAGGGAAGGCCGCAAGCGTTGGCCGCAGTGCTGACGATCTGGCGCTGGGGACGGCAGAACCCGGGCGAAGTCACCCGCGGCAAGCGGCTCAGCTCGTTCGAGACGTGGGCTGAATGGGTGCGCGACCCGCTGCTGACCCTGGGATGCGCCGACCCGGTGGACCGCATCCTGGCTGCCAAGGCAGCCGACCCGCAGCGCAAGCGCATCGCCGAGCTGTTCGACGCCTGGTACGAGCACCATCACGACCATAGCTGCGCCACCAAGGATCTGCATGACGACGTGCGGGACATCGCCGGCCCGGCCGGCCGCGGGCGTCAGTTCCTGTCGACCTACCTGAAGAAGCTTGTCGGCACCCGGGCGGCCGGGTTCGTGCTGGACCAGTACAAGCCCGCCGGCAAGTGGGGCACGTCGCGCTACAAGCTGACAGTGACTGACCAGGACGCCATGACGGCCCGGGCAGCAGCTCGCCGACAGGCCGCACAGGAAGCCGCGGAACAGGCAGGATCAGCCGCCCCGAGCGACCCGTTCGGCGAGGGCTACGCCGACCGCTGATCCGGCTACTCCCCCTATGCCTATGGCCAGACCCCCTATGACCCCTATGCGTTTCCTATGTCCAGCGCCGGGGCAGCGTCAGACCGTGGCCAACAGCTCACCAGGCAAGCACCGCCACGGGCTAAAACGTGGGCTGAGAAACGCCACGTATTGATTTCACACTAGGAAATCGGAGATATTGGCGGAGGGAGTGGGATTCGAACCCACGGTACGCTTTCACGCACACACGCTTTCCAAGCGTGCGCCTTAAACCACTCGGCCATCCCTCCGGCGCGGGCGTCTCATAGCAACGGCGGCTTCAGGCGTCCATCTTCAGAGCCGCCAGGAACGCGCTCTGCGGTATCTCGACCTTGCCGAACTGGCGCATCCGCTTCTTGCCCTCCTTCTGCTTGTCCAGCAGCTTGCGCTTGCGGCTGATGTCGCCGCCGTAGCACTTCGCCGTCACGTCCTTGCTCAGCGCGCCGATGGTCTCGCGCGCGATCACCCGGCCGCCGATCGCCGCCTGGATCGCGATCTTGAACAGTTGGCGCGGGATCAGCTCCTTCAGCTTGGCGCAGATCGACCGCCCGCGGGCCTCGGCGGCGCTGCGGTGGGCGATGAAGCTCAAGGCGTCGACCGGATCCTGGTTGACCAGGATGGAGATGCGAACCAAGTCGCTCTCGGCGTAGCCCTCGATCGCGTAGTCGAAGCTGGCGTAGCCGCGGCTGATCGACTTCAGGCGGTCGTAGAAGTCGAACACCACCTCGTTCAACGGCAGCCGGTACACCGCCATCGCCCGGTTGCCGACGTAGGTGAGGTCCTGCTGCTGGCCGCGCCGCTCGTTGCACAGCGTCAGCACGGAGCCGAGGTAGTCGTCCGGCACCATGATGGTGGCCCGTATCCACGGTTCGTCGATGTGGTCGATAAAGGTCGGGTCCGGCATGTCGGACGGGTTGTGCAGCAACTCGACCGCGCCGTTGTTGCGGTGGATCTCGTACACCACGGAGGGCGCCGTCGCGATCAGG
>CAXSHI010000252.1:0-5981 GCA_964236755.1 uncultured Acetobacteraceae bacterium | reverse complement strand
CGATCCTGGGTGTCAGGCCGCTGACGGGGGCGATCAGGGCACAACAGCCAGGGTCAGCCAGCCCGTCCTCAGCAGCAGACAGCGGTCATGCGGTAAAGGAGGTGTGACCCCGGGTCGTAGAAAACTGGCCACCATCCGGCTGAAAACGTCTTTCCACACGGCCTGAGACAGTTCCGGACATAGCCGCAGCCCGCCAACCGGCCGAAAACGGCAACGCCGCGCCAGGAGCACACCGATGATCGTCACCAAATCGCGCCGGAGAAAAGTTACTACTTGCCGTCGAAGGTCATAAGGCGTTGCGGACTTGGGCGGGAGGGTAGCGTCAATCACATGTCCGCCGTCCACCTGAGATCAAAGCAAGCAGCGTGAGATCACTGCTCAGGCCAATCAACCGCATCTGCCCGGCTTCCTGTGCGCGAGGACGACAGGAGATCGGTTACAAGCTGGGTGAGCTTCAGTGCATGGTCAAAGCCAGCAACGGTGAACGTGCCATGGGTTATGTCGTCACGCAGCGCCGCATAAACGCCGGCAACGTTGGCGGCTGCATCAGGAATGGCGGCAAGCTCGCCCTCGTCCACACGTTGCGGCATGCCGTCCAGCGAAAGCCTCAAGCGGCCCGACTGGAAGCCGCGCGCGGCACCCCCATCAAGCCGCAGGACGCCAGCCTCACCCACCACTTCCAAGTGGAACGGCGTTTCTGGTGGGCGCCCACCGGCAACCTCAACCGACAGCGTACCCCCTCCCACCAGGCGGCTCTGAAGGAGAAGATGGTCAAACGTGGTGCGCGGTCGCCTCTCACCCGCATTGCCGGCCTTGATCTCAGGGTACTGCGCCGTTGCCAGCGCACTCAGGTCCTCAAGGGCGCCAGCGACCATGATCGCCAGATCGACCGTATGGGCGCCCTGGATGGTGATGAGGTTCGCGAAGTTCTCGGGCGCTTCCAGGTAAAGGTATGGCGCCGGCACGTCCGGCCCGAACCCGGCAGTGGCGGAGTACGTGCTTGCGCCGAGCACACGTCCGACCGCGCCCGACGCGATCAGCTCGCGTGCGCGCCGGACCACGGGGCTGCCCCGAAGCTGCAGGCCGATGGCGGTGTGAACGCCCGCTGCGCTTGCGGCAGCCGCCATCCTCTCGGTCTCGCCCATTCCGGCTCCGAGCGGCCACTCGCTATACACATGCTTACCTGCCCCAAGCGCAGCCAGCACCAGCTCACGATGGTCCGGAACCCGGGTGGCGACTGTCACCAGGTCAATGCCGGGTGCCCGGATCAGGTCGATGCCGCTGCCATAGGCGGCCGGGACGCCAAAGGCCTGGGCGGCAGCGTCCGCCGTCCTCTGGCTGTTCGTGGCAACCGCGACGAACTCCAAGCCGTCGAGCGCCTGGACCGCAGGGACGTGCCCCTCGCGCGCCCAGCCGCCTTCGGCACTCGCTCCGATGATCCCGACCCGTATTGGTTTGGCCATGCTGTGGTTCTCCTCGCTGCGGCCGCACCGGGCGTGACGCACGCCTGGGCCGGCTAAGCTGATTGACAAGGTGGTTTGACCTCGGCGCGCAGATAAGCCAGCGTTTCGGCGCTGAACTTGAAACCGATGGTTGGCAATCATGGACCGCCTCGCCAGCATGGGCGTCTTCGTCAGGGCTGCCGACCTTGGCTCGTTCACTGCCGCCGCCACCGCCCTTGGCATGTCGTCCCAGATGGTCGGCAAGCATGTCAGCTTCCTTGAGGCACGGCTTGGCGCGCAGCTCCTGCGCCGTACCACGCGGCAGCAGAGCCTCACGGACGTTGGCCGCAGCTTCTACGAGCGCTGCCGCACCATCCTGGCTGAAACGGAGGCCGCAGAGGCGCTCGTGAACGACTTGAGCACGACCCCGCGCGGACGCCTGCGCGTCAACGCACCCGTCACGTTCGGCGCCTGCCGCTTGGCACCGCTCGTGACGCGATACCTGAAAGCCTATCCGGACGTCGAGGTCGAGCTGACGCTGACCGACCGTTTCGTGGACGTGGTGGATGAAGGCTACGATGCCGTCATCCGCGTCGGGCCGATCAAGGACTCGGCGCTCGCCATGCGGCAGCTCGCGACCTACCCCCTGGTTGCCTGCGCCTCACCCGCCTACCTCGCCGCCAACGGCGCACCGAACTCGCCGGAGGAGCTTGCCGAGCATCAATGCCTAGGCTTCGTGAACTGGTCGGGCTTGCCCTATGCGGAGTGGCGGTTCACGAAAACTGGGCGCGTCCACGCCGTGCGGGTGCGCAGCCGCTTCCAGATCAATGACGGGCGGGCGCTTCTCGCCGCTGCGCTCGACGGCCACGGCGTCATCTTGCAGCCGGAGGCAGTCGTGCGCGGCGACATCGACGCCGGCCGGCTGGTCCAAGTCTTGCCAGCCTACGCAGCGCCCTCGCAGCCCATGTACCTGTTGTTCTCGGCCCGGCGGACGCAGACGCCCAAGCTGCGCAGCTTCATTGATTGCGTCGTGGATGCCTTCGGACGCGCGAGCGGGAATGAAAGCTGATCCGCTTCCATTCGTCTCCCAACCTGGATTTCACGGCAGCAAGAACCGGTCAACGGTCCTTGCATACGTCTTCCGTTCCTTTGGTCCTCAGGACCCGTGTAGGCTGGATTCAAAGCCGGGGCCGAGCGCCGCGTCGATACGCCTGAGCGGTGATTGGCCGGCGCATGGTCTTCCAACCGGAACTTGAGAAACCATGGCACCTGGCCCGGCAACCTGCCCAGCATAGCAGTGATCCCGTCGTGCAGGCTAGAGATGGCACCTCAGGCGGTCACGACCACATACCTTCGGGCCGCCATGGCTATGAAAGGGCACGCGCGGGTGCCCTGGCCGACCGGGATCAGACCTGGCTCATCCCGCCATCGATGCAGAGTTCGGCGCCCGCGATGAAGCTGCTCTCGTCCGAGGCGAGGAACAGGGCGGCCGCCGCGACCTCCTCCGGCCTGCCCAGGCGGCCGAGCGGGATCATGCCGCCGAGCGTTTTTCTCACCTCCTCCGTGGTGCCCGCCATCATCGGCGTGTCGATCGGCCCCGGGCTGAGCGTGTTCACCCGAATGCCTCGGCCCGCCAGCTCGTTGGTCCAGGTCCGCGCGTAGGACCGCGTCGCCGCCTTCGTCGCGCCGTAGGTGCCGTAACCGGGCGTGCCGATGGAGCCGGCGATGGACCCGATCAGCACGATCGCGCCGCCGCCGGTCATCAGCGGCACGGCCTTCTGCACGGTGAACAGCGTCGCCCGCGCGTTGAGGCCGAAGGTCTTGTCGAAGTGCGCCTCGGTGACGTCGTCGAGCGTGGCCGCTTCGGAGAAGCCCGAGTTCGCGACAAGAATGTCCAGCCTGCCCTTGCTGGCCATCACCGTCCGGTAGAGCCGGTCTAGGTCGGCCGCGCTTGTGGCGTCGCCCTGCACGGCCTCGACGCGCTCGCCGATGAGTGCGACCGCGCGGTCGAGCTCGGCCTGGCGGCGCCCGGTGATGAAGACGTAGGCGCCTTCCTCGACGAAGCGCCGGGCGGTTGCAAGACCGATGCCGCTGCTGCCGCCAGTGACGACCGCGATCTTTCCATCCAGTCTCGCCATAAACCGTGCTCCGATGCTTGAGCCATTAGATGCACCGCGTATACCTGCGATCAATTACGCACCTGCAATCGCGTAGGTATACCGAGGGAGACCGCCATGGCCGAATTTGAGCAGCAAGTCCTCGTGGAGGCCGAGACAACCCGCCCCATCCTCGACCAGATCGCAGACAAGTGGTCCGTGATGATCCTGGGCGTCATCTGCACGCAGCCCGCGCGCTTCAACGCGATCAAGCGCCGGCTCGGCCGCATCACCCACAAGGCGCTGACCCAGGCGCTGCGGCGCCTGGAACGGAACGGCCTCGTGACGCGGCGCGTGATCGCCACCTCGCCGGTTGCGGTCGAGTACTCGATCACGCCGTTGGGCCTCACCCTGCAGCAGCCGTTCGCGGCACTTCATGCCTGGGCCGTCAGCCACGGGTCGGAGGTCGCACAGGCGCAAACGGCTTTCGACCGTCGTATAGGCGACCTGATTGTGATGGCGCACCCTACAAATATCGGTATCACGATGGGGCTTGAACCGCAGCCGGCCACCGCAGTGGCAGGCGTTCGCTAGACCACGGCTCCGGACAGGGTCGCAACCCCGCTGATCGGCCGAGATGTCGTTTTTCAAGGCTGAGTTCAGCGGCGCATCAAAGTCGGCTTCACTGTGTCGAGCATGAGGTCGGGGGAGGCCGCGTATCGGCGCTTGGGTCATTTAACCGTCAGTGGAGAAGATAAACGGCCAGCTTAAGCCTTGGGTCGTCATTTGCCTGAAAAGTCGTGTAATCGAAGCACAGCCGGCCTCGCGCCGGGTGGTGCAGGATTTTACGTCCGGATGCGGCTGCGCCGATGTCGTGCGCGGCCCACCAAGCGTCGAATTCGACGCATCTTGCACGTATGCGGGCAATGAGGTCGATAAAGGCGGGATCGGCGGCCCAGAGATCGTGGGTGGCTCGAAACAGGGCGATCATGCGGCGTGCCTCGTCGCCCCAGCGTTCGCCGAACAGCGCCCGCCCTTTCGGGCTGGCGAGAACGTAGAGGAGGATGTTGCGATCCTCGACGTCGAGTTCGTCAAAGTCAGTCAGCAGCGTGGCGGCAGCCTCGTTCCAGGCGAGAACATCCCAACGCAGCCCGGTGATGTAGGCTGGACAAGGCAGGTTCTGGACCAAGCGCCGCAGTGAGTCCGGCACTATCTCCCGAACGTAGGCTGGCCGCCTTTTCCCATAAGCGAGCATGCATAGGTGAGCATGCTCAACCTCGTTGAGCCTCAACGCTCGCGATAAAGCGTCGATGGTGGCGGTTGAGGGTGCGACGGCCCGTCCCTGCTCCAGTTTGACATACCACTCCGGGCTGATCCCGGCGAGGCTGGCGACCTCCTCCCGGCGCAGGCCGGGCGTCCGTCGGCGGCGCGGGTCAGACAAGCCGAGGTATTCCGGCCTCAACCGTTCGCGCCGCGAGCGGAGAAACTCACCAAGCTGTTCGGTGGCGCCAACCATGCCAGCCTTTCAGGGTGGTATCCTATCATACTGGTATCAGGGCTGGTCTTGTTAGGGAAGAGCGCGGCGTTGGAAGGTGGCTCAATGACGAGGAGATCAACATGAGAGCTGCCGTCCTGAAAGAGTGGGGAACGCCCCTCGTGGTCGAAGACGTCGCCGCCCCGGTGCTCGGGACAGGGGAGGTCATCGTCGACATGGTAGCGACGAGCCTGCCCTCTTACGCTGCCGAGGTCTTCAGCGGTGAGCGCAAGTACCCCCTGGTGTTGCCTGCCGTCCCCGGGGCCGGCGGCATTGGCCGCGTCCGTGCATTTGGCCCGGATGCGACGCGCCTTGCGGTCGGAGACTGGGTTTATTGCAACTGCGCCGTCCAGTCGCGGGACGACGCACTCTCGCCCGACATCACGCTTCAAGGTCTGAGCGCACGCGGCGACGGGGGCCTGAAGCTTCAGAGATACTTTCACGATGGCCCCCTGGCGGAACAAATGCGGGTGCCGACCGAGAACGCTGTCCGCCTCGGTTCCATCGAGGAGAAGAACGCTGCCCGATGGTGCGCGCTCGGGGTCGCTTTGGTGCCCTATGGCGGCTTCCTTGCCGCGGGTCTTCAGGCAGGTGAAACCGTTCTGGTGAGCGGCGCGACCGGCAATTACGGCAGTGCCGCCGTGGCGGTCGCTCTGGCGATGGGAGCCGCCTGCGTCGTGGCGCCAGGCCGGAACGAGGCGGTGTTGCACGACCTGGCGCGACGTTTCGGTCCGCGGCTCCGCCCCTATAAGCTGACGGGCGAGGAGGCCGCTGACCGCGGGGGCATGCAGAGAGTCGCACCCGGCCCGATTGACTGCGTGCTCGACATCATGCCGCCCTCGGTTGGGGCAGAGGGTAAGCGGAGCGTCGGCGCCACATTCCCTTTGCTTTGCTGACCGTGCTGCAAGT
>CAXSHI010000251.1:0-5986 GCA_964236755.1 uncultured Acetobacteraceae bacterium | reverse complement strand
GACCAGGTGATCGCGATCAAACGGAATCAGTGATCGCCATGCACCGGATTACGCAATCCGCGCCGCGAACCGCGCGTGGTTTGAGCTGGCCTATGACCTGAACACCGTCCTGATGCGTACAGCGATGACCGGTATGGGCGCCATCAAAGGACACAACTGGTCCCAGGAGGCCGTGGCCGTTCGGCTTCTGCTGCGGACCTCCAGTTCTTTCCAGGGGGTAATTCTTTTGACTGAGAGGGGGATGGTGTCCCCCGCCCGCGCCCTGGTGCGGACCATCGTGGAGGACTCCTTATGTGCGGCTGCCCTTCTCGATAAGCCGGACGAGGTTATCAGGATGCTTAAGGACGACTCTGAGGCCAGCAGGCGTGGCCAGGCAAATTTCATATCGGAGCAGCAGCTAGGCAACGATCCGGCAATGCTTGCCAAACTCCAGGCATCCATCCAGGCCATGGACAAGAAACCCCGCATTAATTGGAAGGAAATGGCGAAGCTCAGCACCATGCTACCGCAATACCTGAACTATCAACGCCTCTCGGATGGTGCCTTGCACACTTCTGCGTCCTCCCTGGAACAGCATGTCGCTCGCAATCCGGAAAAAGAGGGATGGGTCTTCAGAATAGGACCTGGAGAGCCGGGCAATATTGCCGCTACCCTTCACAGGGCAGTGCTGGCCGCCATGCCCGTGGGTATAGTCGTCACCCAAGTTGTCCCTGATGCTACAAGCGATGCTGCCCTTGCCGCCCTGGGTGACCGCTTCCAGGCGCTTCCGACCGGCAACATCGTGTGATCGCCCGTGTGGGGTAGGCGGAGAAAGGTGGACAGGTCGGGCGACGGGTAGGGTTGGCGGTCCTGGTGCGGCATCATGGCTGCCCCTGCGCTTGAGGACGGGGGGGTCGGAAAACATTTGATGCTGTTGAAAAAGCCTGAACGGAGAATGGCGCAGTCGGACATTTGCTCATCCACTGTCCGTATGAGGATCCCCTTGCGGATGCCTGGCGGTGCGGCGCAGTCTAGCCGAACAAGCCCCCGGCTAACGCCTCTACCCGCATACGGTCGCTGCCGGCAATGTCTTCGAGGACCGGCATTGCCAGCAGCGTCGGGCCGTTGGCCAGTGTTGGAAGCGGGGTTTCCTTCCAGGCGATGCGCTTCAAGAAACGGGTGAGCACATAAGGAGCGGACATTTGTGTCTCGAAACGCCTCGCAGCGCTCTGCTCCGTTCCGTAAAGCGTCATCGCTCCCGTGATGGAGCGCTTGCCGACTGCGGAAATCACCATGTCGGTGACGATCTCTCCTGAGGCAAGATACGTGCGCAGGAAGGCGGCTTCGACGACGAGCACGCTATCGACCCGCGTCGAGAAGCCATAATCCTGGTTGGTGACGACCAGTGGCAGTAGCTTTAGGGACGATGCCTCCACCACGTCTATACCGAGGGCGTGGGCGAGGACGTCGGGCCGCGCGCGGAGTGCCGCCTCCTTGCGCCTCGCCTGCCCGGCGGCGGTGGCGAGCTTTACATCGAAGCGCTCGCACTCGTGCGGGTCCGCCGGCATCAGAAAAAACTTGACCTCACCCACCAGGCAGAGGCCGCCGAACGCAACGACCAAGTCGATCTGCTCGTCGAAGCCGAGCGTCATGGGGATCCCGTCCGCTGCGCAGCGGGCAGTTTTGAACGTCTTGTTGCTGGCGACCGCGTTGCAGACCTTGGAGCGGTAGATTGCCTCGTAGCGGTCACCGCGGGCGTCAACAGGGTTGGCGTCGTGGATACCTCCTTTCTCGAGCCAGGCCTCGGCACGCCGCGCCGGGTTGCTGGTAGCAAGCACCGGCAATGGGAGCAGCAATTGCTGCTCGTCCGAGGCCGGTACCGGCACCAACGGCGCCGCCCATAGCCCCTTGTTCCCCCTCGCCTTCTTGCTGCCGCCCGTTTGGAAAGCAAAGGTAAGGAAGGCAATGACAGCGTCGGCCACCTCCGGCGCGACCTGCAGTGCCTTAGCAAGCGCGCGTGCGAGCGTCGTCCTGTCGACCGCCATGGCAAGCTTGCAAGCTTCGCCGGGGCTGAGCGTCGTGGGAAGTGGCGCTCTGGCGGCGAGTAGGCGCGCGAGGTCGAGTAGGACGTGCCAGGCCTGCAGGAGGAGCACGACAGAGAGGCGCGAGTCGATCGGCAGAGGGCTGTCAATGAAATCCGCGACGTAACTGCCTTCGAGCGCGCCCCTCTCGATCAGGTAAACCGGCAGCAGCTTAGAGAAGTAGCCGATCGCGCCAACTTTCAGCTCTAGGCGCTCTTTTGTCTCTCGGACTTCTACCACGGAGAACCTGCGGGCGCGCTTGCGGCGCTCCACGGGCGTGAGGTGCGGCCACGTCGCCGCGTCGATGTGCTGGAAGTTCATCAGGTTGGCCGCGTGGCGCGTCCGCCATGCGAACTCGAGCCGCTCGCGCGCTTCGTCGCCCGGGATCCAGCGGCAAGCACCCTTAATACCGACCTGAACGTGCCAGCCGCGGAACCAGGCTTGGTTCCAAAGCGCGTTCAGGCTCTTGCGGAAGCTGTACAACTCCATCGCCCGGACAGCTGTCGGCGCGAGGTCGGCGATGGACGCGCCGGCAGCCCCGGATGACCGGGCAGCGTCGAACAGCCAGTTCTCGGCGAGGTCGATCCCGGCCTCCGTGAAGTCGCCGACTGTGAACTCCTGACCTGCCGCGCCTGGGATCCGCAGGCCGGTAAGCGCATCGAGGGCCATCGTCCCGTTAACGGCAGCCGCTTCGGCCTTCTGCTTTCCTAGCTCGACCGCAGTCCGGTACTCACGGTTGAGCGCGGCGACCGCGAGGATGGTGCTCCACTTAGGGCTTAGCGAAGCCAGCGTTTGGTTCGGGAGGGCGACCGACAGCCTTGCCATCTCCGCTCCGATCCAATCGGCGGCTTCAAACAGCCGTCCGTCGTCGGCGGTGGCCGGTCCATCAGCAAAGGCGGCCTTCCACTCTTGTAGTGCAAAGGACGTGGAACTTGGCGGCTTCTTCGCCCGCACGGCGCGGGCAAAGCGGGTCTCGCGGTCGACCATCGACGATTGGAGGCTCCGTGGGGTAAGTGCAAGGTCCGTGTAAAACCAGGGCAAGCGAGCCGGTTGACACTCAGCCCTAGCCGCCACGCCGCGTGTTTGTTTGCTGGGTGCCAATCGTCTTTGTCAAGCGCCTTCTTCTCGGCCGTGATAAACTCGCTACCAAACGGACGATATCGGCAATCGGTCGATGACGCAGTTGCATACCTCCATGCGTCAGCGGCGCTACTTTCTGACAAGGGAGCTACCTACCCGGCCGCCTAACCAGGCGCACAACAAAAATCCTCCGATGCCGCCCACACCGTAAACGGCATTCTTCCAAAAGGTATTACCCGGGTAGAAGGCCACGGCCCACCCTGCAAACCAAATGAACAACAGAGCGCACCACACCACTCCTCCTACAATCCTTCCGATATACCTGGCGTTCATCGCGTTCATTCCGTTCGAAGATGAGGCCGTGTGTTCTACCCGGGGCAGCCCTCTTCCACCAGTAGGGACCAGGGGCGTTGTCAGGTTGTTGGTTGAGGCATTGCTGAGGGCTTACGACTGATCAGCTCCTCACGCAGCGGGTGCAGCGCCGACGACCTCGCTCCAGGTGCGGAAGGCGGCGTCGCGTGTGGCACGGTGCTGGTCGGCGGTCAGAAGGTGGCGACGGAGCTGGCAGTGGTTGTGGATGCGGCTGTGGGCCGAGAGGAAGCGCTGGGCGTGGT
The DNA here is from genome assembly GCA_964236755.1 of uncultured Acetobacteraceae bacterium. GTDB lineage: Bacteria > Pseudomonadota > Alphaproteobacteria > Acetobacterales > Acetobacteraceae > CAHJXG01. The sequence goes on along the minus strand of CAXSHI010000251.1, from coordinate 2,232 downwards.
TCAGATCAGGGTAACACTCCAGGCGTTGAATTCCTTTGCCAAGGCGGCTTCTGCGCCTTTCAGTGTAACCCGGAGTTAGCACGTCCTGAACCACGCCCCCTCTACGGTGTTCCCGGCCCACTGCTCCGACGGCTTTAAGCTCCGACACTTGCGTGGTTCAGCGCACCCCTGACAGGGCCCACAACACCGTGCGCCTCACCGTGCACGTCAAATGATAGGTTTGCTTCCATGTGAACTTCCATCGGTGTGATGGTGAGCTCTGCATGGTGCGCTACCCACGCTATGGCGGGGGCGATCAACCACCGGCTCAGCTTGGCGGCCGAGCTGGTCATAAACCTATGTAGCTTCCGTGTGCATGGAGATCAACCGGGCTGCCGAGTAAAGGTGACCAATCTACCTTATCCGGAACTCAAGACTTTCAGCTAATTCGCGTGAAAGCCGGATTTCAGGGCTTAACACTGTCCGAAATCTATGACCGTAACGGTCTGGATGGTGAGCTTGCAAAACCTCTACCTTTCGCAAGCTGCCATAGTTAACTGGGCAAGCTTGGAAATTTCACAATGGCACCTTCAGTTTCTTCAATCGCAGTCCTACAGGCAAGTTTGAACGCTTCGTCTTCAGGATGATCAAGCAAATAAATTACAACAAAATATAGGTCCATCGTCTGTACAAGTGCAGAACCAAGACGCTTTGCATTAGCTAGGCTTTTTTGAGTAAACTGCGGAGCTCGTTCGCTTGGTAACGTCAAACGAAAACCATTACCAAACAAAAGGCCCTTCGCTCGCTCCTCAATCTCATCGCGCTCAAAGTCTTCGCCAATGTTAGATTCTAGCTGCCGGAATTTTGTTATATCGATAGCAGAGGTATCTTTCCCCTCAGATTCGCCAATCATCCTCTTCCCGCTAGGACCAACAATCACATGATCAATTTCAAGGTGATTAATATGTCATGTTTCAACATTATAACCTAGGAGGCGAAGCGATTTCTCAATTGATCTTTCAAGTACTTTTCCAGTCTCATAAAGCAGATAAGAGAACTCCATCAGATCTGCTTTGGATTCCTCCTGCGCGCCTCGTTGCTCCTGAATTTCCAGAATCTGGCTGCTAAGCTCTGAGATGGTATGATCGATCTGGACAACTGCGCTCGGGACCTGCATTTCCCTCATCCAATCTGGAGGAGGAGACAACTCGGTTAAGCCATTCACTAGTTTATCAATAGCGACCAGTTGGCTAAGCAAAGCACCAGAAACTTTAAGTGCTACCCCCGTCCACATCTCTTCGCCATCGTCAGCCCGTTCGCTAAAGGCGTCTCCGTCAAAATCAAAATAGGGAAGAAGAATCATTGATCCAGGACAACCGGCCAGCTTTACAACAGATCCAACAATAGCACCATCTTTAGTTGTGTATATCTTTGTTGTTACATGGGAGTTTATAATAACTCGATAGGAAACTATGTCCTTAACTGCTTCGTATGTACCTTTGTATGCACTATTTACTGTAACGATCTTCCGACCTTTTGAACTAGTGGCTTTAATATCAATAGGAAGAGCTTGATAATTGTTTAAAGGAACGGTCGAATAGGATCGACTGCCTTTGGCAGATGTGCTACCGGTTGCACCTCTGTCTTCTTTGTAGTTGTTCATAATAATAAAAATAGTTTTTCCAGCCTGCAAAGCAAACCTGAATTCGCTGCTCCAATGAGACATTGCTTTAGCTAAGGTTATTGTAGAATCGATTGATAAACATGAACCGCCAGCGTCGAAATGAATTCGTTCAAGAGGAGGATAATATGGATCAAATATAGCTATGTCATAGTCCCGTAAGGACTCTCCTGAAAAATAACCTAACTTATTTTCAATGTGCGGTATTATAGTATTAATAGAAGCTATAGACTTCATCTTATTCCCGTTTTATAGAAGTCATTACGCATGATACATGTGAAGTTTCGGTGCCAGTCCTCAAGACAGCTTGTACGCTGGCGTCATACTAGTGTCCATTATGCAGGGCTTTGACGCCTCTTGCGTTCAGTTCAGTGGCAATCCACCGCAGTGATCGTCCTCCAGCCTGTAGGGTCCGAATCTGCGGCAGCATGACGGCAGGGTATTGAGCGGCATTGCCGGATGCAACAGCCCGCGCCTTTGCTGTGTCAGGTCTGGGTGTGACCTTCGACGGTAAGTGGGTTCTCCCGCACGAAGCGTGCTGGCCTGGGCGGTACGGCTCGGCGTGAACACAT
>CAXSHI010000250.1:0-5991 GCA_964236755.1 uncultured Acetobacteraceae bacterium | reverse complement strand
GACTGGAAGCCGCGCAGGTTGTCGCCGCCCAGGAAGAAGCGGTCGATGATCCGCTCTTCGCGGCCCAGTTGCGCCAGGTAGCCGCCGCCCGCCGACAAGGCGATGCCCCAGTCGGCGTCGCCGGTGAACCGCTCCAGCGGGATGTAGTAGGTGCCGTCGAGCTTGGTCCGCACATAGCGCGCCGTGCCGCCCAGCCCGGCGAAGTCGGTGCCGAGGCGGAGCAGGAAGCCCTCATGCGGCTCGGTCCGGCTGTCCCGGTAATCCAGCGACAAGGTCTGCCCGATCTGCGACAGCAGCGACGTGCCGACCTGGTTTTGGATGTAGATGCTGGCGCCCGTCTGCACGTCGAAAATGCGCCGGCTCACCAGCGAATACGTCCAGGCCTGCCGCAGATGCTCGTTGAACTCGTAGCCGAGCCTGAGCGCGCCGCCGATCCGCGATTCGTTGTAGGCGGCGATGTCCTGGTTGTTGTTGTTCACGTCGAACAGGTCGAAGCCGGCCACCAGGTTGCGTTCCAGGAAGTAAGGGTCGGTGATCGACAGGTCCAGCTGGCTGCGCCGCTGCGCCAGCACGCCGTTGATGCTGGCGTCGATGCCGGTGCCGACCAGGTTGCGCTCCCGCAGCCCCACGTTGACCAGGGCGCCCGCGTCGGTCGAGAACCCGCCGCCAAGCGTCAGCTCGCCCGTCGCCTTCTCGTCCACCACGGTGTTCAGCACCGCCCGATCCGCCGCGGTGCCCGGCGACGGCGTCACCGTCACGGTGTTGAAGTAGCCGAGGTCCTGCAGGCGCTGCCGCGACCGGCGGACCGTCGCGGCGTTGAACGCATCGCCCTCCGCCAGCCGGAACTCGCGCCGGATCACCCGATCTTTGGTGCGCGTGTTGCCGGAGATGTCGATCCGCTCGACATAGACCCGCGGCCCTTCGGTGACGTCGAACACCAGGTCGACCGTCTTCTTGGCACGATCCCGGGCGATGCGCGGCTTGACATCGACGAAGGCGTAGCCGCGGTTCTGCACCGCGTCCTGGATCGCCTGGGTCGTGCGCTCGACGATGTCGCCGTCATAAATGTCCCCAGGCGCGATCTGCAGCAGCGGCGTCAGCTCCTCGCCCTTGAGGTTGCGCAGCTTGCTGTCGACGCTGACCTGGCCGACCGTGTAGCGTTCGCCCTCGCTCAACGTGAAGGTCACGAAGAACGCGCGGCGGTCCGGCGACAGCTCGGCCGTCGCGTCGCGCACCTCGAAGTCGGCATAGCCGTTCTTCAAGTAGAACCGCCGGAGCAGCTCCTTGTCGAAGTTGATCTTCTCAGGGTCATACTGGTCGCTGCTGGACAGAAGCCGATAGAACGCCTGTTCGCGGCTGTTGATCACCTCGCGCAGGCGGTTCTCGCTGAACGCGCGGTTGCCGACCATGGCGATGCGGCTCACCAGCGTCGTGTCGCCCTCGTTGACCTCGAACACCACATCGACCCGGTTCTGGTCGAGCCGGATCACCTTCGGCACCACGGTCGCGGCGAACCGGCCGCGCCGGGCATACAGGTCCAGGAGGCGCTGGCGGTCCGCCTGCGCCAGCTGCGGCGTGAACACGGCGCGCGCGCGCAGCTGCAGCTCGCCCCGCAGCTGCTCGTCGTTCAGCTTGCGGTTGCCCTCGAACGCGATCCGGTTGACGATCGGGTTTTCCTGCACCTTCACGATCAGCGCGTTGCCGTCCCGGCGCAGCGCGACGTCCTGAAACAGGCCGGTGGCGAACAGCGTCTTGAGGCTGCGGTCGATGCGCTCGGCATCGAAGGGATCGCCGGGCTGGACCAGCATGTAGGAGCGGATCGTCCCCTCCTCGATCCGCTGGTTGCCCTCCACCTTGATGGCGGAGATGACGCTGCCCGGCGCGACGCGGGCAGGCACGAACGCACGCTGGGATGCGGCGCCCCGCGGCCCGCGCCGGACCTGCGCCACGGCCGCCTCGCTTACGAGGAGCGGAAGCAGGCAGGCCGTGGCAAGCAGCGCAGCGCGTCGTCGGGACAACAGGCAGGTCCTCCAGGGATCGGGCACGTAAGGTGCGGCCGCCATGGCGGCAATCCCGGCTTTGTAATCGCAGTGCCGCCCATCGCCAAGGCCCGGTGAACACGGACCTCTCAAATCACCCGATAACCCCTTGGCCGGGGCCGCTCCCCCGGCCGCCTTGGCTCCGTTAGCCGATCAGCCCGCTTACCCAACGGAACAGGCCCAGGTGGGTCAGGTCGTTCCAGGTGGCAAACACGAACAGGCAGGCGAGCACGGCGAAGCCGGCGCGGTAGCCGTATTCCTGCGCCCGCAGCGGCAGCGGCCGGCCGCGCACCGCCTCAGCCAAATAGAACAGCAGGTGCCCGCCATCCAGGATCGGGATCGGGAACAGGTTGATCAGCCCGAGGTTCACCGACAGCACGGCGATGAAGCTGATCAGGCTCGACACGCCAAGCTGCGCCACCTGCCCCGAAAGCTGGGCGATGCGCAGCGGGCCGCCCAGCTCCTCCGTGCCGCGCGCGCCGCTCAGCATCTGGCCCAGCCCGGCCACGGTCTGCGTCGTCACGTCCCAAGTCTGTTCCACCCCGGCGCCGACAGCCTGCAGCGGGTTCAGCTTGGTGAACTCGGTGCCCCCGCCGCGCACGCCCAGCAGCCCCACGCGGCGCCCGCCCCCGGCATCCCGTCCGCCGGCCAGGACCGCCACGGTCTGCTCCTGCCCGTCGCGCAGGATGCGCAGGCTCAGTTCCCGGTCCGGGTTCGCCGAGACGATGCGCTGGATGTCCTCGAACCGCGCCACCGCCGTGCCGTCGATGGCCGTGACGCGGTCGCCGGACCGCAGCCCGGCCTTCGCAGCCGCGCCGTCCGCCACCACTTCGCCGACCACCGGCACCGAGACCGGACGGCCCACCGTGGCGAACAGAGCCGCGAACAGCACCGCCGCCAGCAGGAAGTTGGCGACCGGCCCGGCCGCGACCACGATGGCCCGCGACAGCACCGGCTTCTCATGGAACGTCCGACCGGGCAGCCAGCGCGCCCGCACCTCGGGGGCCACATCCTCCGGCCGCTCCTGGCCGTGCAGCTTCACGTAGCCACCGAGCGGCAGCCAGGCGAGCTTCCAGACCGTGCCCAGCCGGTCGGTCCAGCTGGCGATCGATCGGCCGAAGCCGATGGAGAACGCCTCGACGTGCACCCCGCGCCAGCGCGCCGCCAGGTAGTGGCCGAGTTCATGCACGAACACCAGGACGCCGAGGACGACGATGAACGCGGCGACGCTGCGGAAGAAGTCAGGGATCACGAGCATGCTGGGATGTCCTCAGGCCGCCTTCGCGGCGGCGATCTGGTGGGCGGCACGCCGGGCGGATGCATCCAGGTCCAGTATGGCATCCAAGCTGTCTGCGGCCTGAGGCCCTAGCCGCTCCAGCACAGCCTCCACGAGGACGGCGATGGCGGTGAAGCCCAGGCGCCGGGCCAGGAAGGCCTCCACCGCCACCTCGTTGGCCGCGGACAGGATTGTAGGTGCGCCGCCGCCCGCACGCAAGGCGTCCCGCGCCAGCCGCAGCGCCGGGAAGCGTACGGGATCGGGCGCATGGAACTCCAGCGTGCCGAGCGCGGCCAGGTCCAGCCGCGGCGACTGCGTGGGCAGCCGCGCCGGCCATGCCAGGGCGTGCGCGATGGGGATGCGCATGTCGGGCGCCCCCATCTGCGCCAGCACGCTGCCGTCGCGGAAATGCACGAGGCCGTGGATCACTGATTGCGGGTGCACGAGGACGCCGATGTCCTGTTCATCCATCGCAAACAGCCGGGCGGCCTCGATGAGTTCCAGCCCCTTGTTCATCATCGTCGCCGAATCGATGCTGATCTTGGCGCCCATCGACCATACGGGGTGGCGCAGCGCGGCCTCAGGGGTGGCGCGCGCCATCTCCTCGGTCGAGGACAGGCGGAACGGACCGCCGGACGCCGTGAGCACGATGCGCTCCACGGCATCCCGGTTGCCCTCCGCCATCGCCTGGAAGATCGCGTTGTGCTCAGAGTCGACCGGCAGCAGGGTCGCGCCGGCGTCCTGCACCGCGCGGAGCATGACCTCGCCGGCGCAGACCAACGCCTCCTTGTTGGCCAGCGCCACCGCGCCGCCGCGCTCAATCGCCGCCAAGGTGCTGGGCAGGCCGGCGGCACCGGTGATCGCCGCCATCGTCCAATCGACCGGCAGCGACGCCGCCTGCAGCACGGCCGCCTCGCCGCTTGCCGTCTGGATGCCGCTGCCGGCCAGCGCCGCGTCGAGCGCCGCATGGCCGTCCGGCTCGGCAATGACCGCCAGCTCGGCACCCAGCAACCGGGCCTGCTCCGCCAGCAGGGCGGCGTTGCGACCGCCGACCAGCGCGCGCACCTGGAACCGGGCCGGGTTTGCGGCCAGCAGTTGGACCGTGCTCCGGCCGACGCTGCCGGTGCTGCCCAGGACCGAAACCGTCCGCCTCGTGGCGGCGCCGCTCGACGCTCCCGGACTTGGCGCCCCAGCACTCATTGCCATAACGTCACCCCCCGACCCAACAACAACGCCAGCACGGCAGCGGCGGGGGCCGCGGTCAGCAACCCATCCAGCCGGTCCAGCAGCCCGCCATGCCCGGGGATCAGCTGCCCCGAGTCCTTCACGCCAAAATGCCGCTTGACCGCGCTTTCCAGCAAGTCGCCGGCCTGCGCCGACACCCCGAGCAGCCCAGCGACCATCGCCGCCTGCCCGCCCGGCCCTGCCGCCAGCAGCCGGCCTGCCACCTCCCCCACCAGCATCGCCGCCAGCAGGCCGCCCACGGCACCAGACCAGGTCTTGCCCGGCGAGATCGCCGGCGCCAGCTTGCGCCCGCCCAACAAGCGCCCGGCGGCGTAGGCACCGATGTCGCTCGCCCAGACCACGACGACCAGGAACAGCACGTTGGCCCGGCCCGCCGCGTTGTCGCCGCGCAGCCAGATCAGCGCCACGCCCGCCACGCCGACATACAGCACGCCCGCCGCCATCGCCCGTCGCCCGCTGCTCAACCCGGCCGCCAGGGCGCCCGCCGCCAGCACGGCCAGCGCCCACCGCTCCCGGTCCAGCACGGCGACCAGCCCGGCGAGCAGGACCGCGACCGGCACCGCAAGCCCTGGCATCCGCCCGGGCCGCCCACCGCACAGCGCGACCCATTCATAGGCAAGCCCGCCCGCCGCCGCCGCCATCAGCGCCGTCCAGGCGTCGGCGCCCAGCCAGATGCACGCCAGCGCGGCCGGCGCCAGCAAGGCAGCCGACAGCACGCGCTTGCGCAGGTCGCCCCAACGCCTTGCCCGCCCGGTCCGGCCGTCGAGCGGTTCAGGCAGGGCGCGCCCCGAACCGGCGCTCGCGCCGGGCGAACTCGGCCAGGGCGCCGTTGAACTCGGCCTGGCCGAAGTCCGGCCACAGCACGTCCAGGAAGATCAGCTCGGCATAGGCCGATTGCCACAGCAGGAAGTTGGACAGCCGGCACTCCCCGGAGGTGCGGATCATCAGGTCCGGGTCGGGCATGCCCGCCGTGGACAGGAAACGCTCGAACCGCTCGACGGTCAGCGCCGCCGGGTCCAGGGTGCCGTCGAGGGCCGCCTGTGCCGCTGCGCGGGCGGCTGCGGCGATCTCGTCGCGGGCGCCGTAGGACAGCGCCATGTTCAGGTTCATGCGCGTGTTGCCGAGCGTCGCGCGCTCGGCGCGGTCCAGCTCGGCCCGGGTTTCCGGCTCGAACCGCATGCGGTCGCCGATGATTCGGACGCGCACGCCCTGCCGCGACAACTCGGCCAGCTCCTGGCGGATGTAATGGCGCAGCAGGCCGGTCAGCTCCAGCACCTCGTCCGCCGGGCGGCGCCAGTTCTCGCTGCTGAAGGCATACAGCGTCAGCCAGCCCACGCCGGCCTCCATCGCCGCCTCGATGGTGCGGCGCACCGCCTGCGCCCCGGCGCGGTGCCCGGCCGCCCGCGGCAGCCCGCGCGCCGCCGCCCAGCG
>CAXSHI010000249.1:0-6000 GCA_964236755.1 uncultured Acetobacteraceae bacterium | reverse complement strand
CGTCCGTCAGGCCGCAACCACGGCCTGATTGCCCGGGGATCTGCCCCGGTTACGTAGGCGGCCTGCCGGGGTTCAGATCGAGACCCAGCCCCTCGGCGTATCTATCCGGTATAGCTTTTCCTGGCGTCTCAATGGTTCGGGCGCGTCAGGAGCTATGGCCGGAACTTGGTCGAGAGTTTAGCCTTTGGACCCGCGCGTCGTGCCCGGCCCTGTGTCACCGGGGGCTGAACCGGCAAAGCCGGCTCCTCAATCTCCTCCGACAGGTTCGTCTGTTCCGGAGCCGCGCTCCCGGGCTTCCGGCCGAGGCCGATCTGCTTCGCGAGGCTTGAGCGATGGCTGGCGTAGTTCGGTGCCACCATGGGGTAGTCGGCCGGCAGCCCCCACTTCTTCCGGTATTGCTGAGGGGTCATTCCGTAGCTGGTTTGCAGGTGCCGCTTGAGCATCTTCAGCTTCTTCCCGTCCTCCAGGCAGACGATATGGTCTGGGAACACCGATCTGCGGATCGGCACGGCCGGCGTCAATGGCGCCGGTGCAGGTGCGGGTTCGGCCGTGCCGGCCGCGGCCAACGAGCGATGGACGGACTGGATCAGCTCCGGCAGCGCCGCGGCCGCGACCTGGTTGTTGCGGATATGGGCAGAAATGATCTTCGCCGTCAGCTTCAGAATGTCCGTGTCCGATTCGTCTGCCATGCCGGTCCCTCCTGTTGCGAGGCACCCTGTCACACGCGCCCGCGTCGCTCCAACGAGACCGTCCCGCACAACCCCCGCCCATGGTCAATCAGCACGTGATAATCCGGTGTATCACGTACTACGCGGCGGACCCGCAGCTTGCGAAACCTCTACCTTTTACAAAGCTAACTAGTCGATGTCTGCCCCAAGATCATCGTCACCTGAAACGCTCATCGCATAACCAGCTTCCAGACGCTCAAATCTCTTAATAATAGGTGCAATATCAGGATCAAATAGCTTCTTCTCGGCCTCACGTAGTTGCTTCATCGCATCTTGAAAAGTTTCTGATCCTCCACCTAGCTTAATTATGCTAAATCCCACTGTGCAATACGCCGCAAATATTGCCTTAGCCTGAGAATGGCGACGTACGCTGGTAAATGCTTGCTCACGCGCCTGGTCAAGAATTGCAAGCCGATCTTCACGCATCAGGCCGGCTGTCTCCATAGCACGGGCCGTGAGCAACTCGATTCGAAGTCGAGATACTGGCGCATCAAATCTCTTAAAATCCTTTTCAAATATTCTTATCTCTGTTTGTGCCTGATCAAAATGGCCAAGCTCAATCAAATTTCTAATTAGTCGATGACGCGGAACCCTTTGCCCTGGCAGGACAGACATTATCTTTCTTAGCAAATGATTTTGAGTCTCTTTGCTTGGAATTCTTGGTATTCCAGTTTGAATATTGCACAATTCTATTGCAGATCTTATTTCTAAGTCATAAGTCGGAATTGTGTTGTCTATCACACTCTCAAATAAAGATACAAATTTAGAAGTATCTCCAAACTTGTACTTAGTAGTTATAGCGCTAATAACAGAATGACGCCCGCGCCAGCCATAAATGTGCTGAAATTTATTGATGTTATATTCTGATATAATATCAGTAAGGCTGTCGAGCAATGCCATTGTGGTAGGCATTGGTATTCCTAAAAGGCGAATGACAAGCTGCCGATGAACTCTAACTCCAGACGTTTCAAGGGCAGAGATCAAACGATATACATGTTGAAGATTGTTCGGTAACTCGGCAAACTCTCGTAGTATAATGTTATCAAAGCTTTCTGATGCAAATATGTTTCTCATGCAAACGAACATATCTGCTTCACAACGCTCTATAAGACGTCTCCGCCGTTCAGCGCGATTAAATCCAGAAAAACTGGTTCCCACTATTTGTGAAAGTTCAGGGGTACTTTCAATTAGAAAAAGCAAACGGTCTATTTCGCCGTTATCTAGGCGGCTAATGCTAAATTGTCTTCTATGTTTGAAAAAATTTGGAGTTTTTACTCTTGGTCTCCAAGTATTTCTAGTAGATGATAGCAAAATGGCCAAGGATGTATTTTTATCGGCCACAAGGCCGTCTATCAAGTCGTTGAGCTCTCTTAGATGGCCATGCGCATCGTCGACAAAGAGAACACCCCTTTGGCCGGACTTCCTCAAAGCCTTTGCGAGATTGAGCCATTCGTCAGATTGAAGGGAAAAATCGTCACTGTGCTCCCAGCAGGTGAAGCCGGAGTGCCTAAGCTTCAGCATGACCTGTCTAATGGCGGTCGTTTTGCCAACCCCGCTAGCTCCCAGCAAAGCTGCAACTATGCCCTCACCAGAAGCTACAAAGCTTGCGAGTGAATCAGTGATCGACCTCTCAAATGTGAACCTCTTGTCGATGTCAGCGTAGCTAGCCGGCCATCCATTGAACATTCGGCTCGCTTCAGCCTTCCCGGTCTCTACCTGATGAACTACGTCGATCACCGTAGGAACAAGAGCTGGATATCTTTCCAACATCGAATCCGACACCTGATAGTCGAAAAGAGGACCAGGCGACCTCCTTGCCATCTCAGCAAAGAATTCATCTATTCCACCAAACGCAACTCTCAGACCACGGCCTTCATAAAGAGCAGCCCTATCATCGTCGCGATTGTACATTAGAAGGAATATTCTTCCTGAAGACATAGCCTGCTCATTTAAGCGTATTGCCCTTGTTATAAGAGGCTTTATATCTTCATCAGAAAGCGAGCTGCCAATGATTACTAAGTTAGAGTCTGCTAAGTCCGCTTTTAATGTATCAAATATATATTCTCTATAATCGTTTGTGTGATTGTAATCACTATCGGTTATTATTATACGAGAGCTATCACCAAAAGATATGTCTTTCTCAATTGTACCATGAAGTTTGAATAAGCGAGAGACATTGGAACGAGCACTTACAGTAAAATCAAAACTTGTTGAAATAGAAGTAAGTGAAACTGCCTTTTTCTTATAAGCCTGTTCAATAAGATCATCATAATTAGTTGTATAGAGCGTTTTCCAGTTATACGTAGGCAAATTTATCAGCCCTGCTATAGGGCGAATTCCTTTGAACATAACCCGCAGCTCGGTAATAATCCGCTTTCGATCTTTAAATTTCTGTTCCAGAAGTTCTGTAAACTCAGACAGCCCATAGCCGTCACTTGTCTGACCAAATCTTTTGGAGAGCTGGGCGATAATCGTGGCAACGCTCGGTGCATTAGAGGGGAGAGACGAACCAGCCCCAAACAGCAAGATTGTGGAAGCCGGCTGGATGTCACGGACCAGATCGGACAGGCTGATTGGCATCGGGTCTGGTTATCCTCTCTTGATTTGACTGTAGTCATTTTTCTGTCGGAGCAAAGTGCGAACACTAGATGGATGCCACATTCCTTCACGGGGTGCTATCTGGCCTTGTGCGTTCAACAGTGCAGCAATTTCCCGCAGTGATCGGCCTTCCGCCTGAAGGGATTGAATGGCAGGAAGAACCGCAGCCCGGAAGGCGGCAACTCGTTCTGCGACGGCGGCCCGCATCCTAGCTGCGTCCGGCCGGGGGTTGCCGAGGCGGGTTCCACGCGCCTTGACGGCGGCTAGGGCAACCTGTCCGCTGCGAGATCATCTCCCGCTCATGCTCCGCCACGGCTGCCAGGACGTGCATGGCGAGCTTGTTGGCGTGGGGCATGTCCACCGCCACGAAGGCGACCCCGCTTTCCATTAAGTTCGAGATGAAGGTGACCGACCGGGCCAGGCGATCCAGCTTGGCGATCAGCAGCACCCGACCGGCCTTGCCCCGGCACATGGCGAGCGCAGCGGCGAACTGGGGCCGATCATCCTTCCGGCCGCTCTCCACCTCTACAAATTCGGCTTCCAGCTCCCCCTTGCCATGCATGAAGGCGACAACCGCCGCTCTCTGTGCGTCCAGGCCGAGGCCGCTTTGCCCCTGCCGTTCGGTCGAGACACGGTGATAGGCGACGAAGGTAAGATGCTTGTGCAAAGCGGTGTTCTATTCTGTAACGGTGTTTTCAATGTGAACAGCTTCAATCTGGCTGCCCTGTACACTCTGGGTCTCGTCAAAAGCAGTCGCGATTTACACCGTGCAAAAGTCGGCAGTCATCATGAGGACACGCCCACATTGGCGGGAAAACCCGGGTTAAGCCCGGCGCATCCGCTCGGGGTCGAAGCGGTATTGCCCGAATGGGTTGATGTGGGCGTGCAGCAGCGGCGAGGCGCGGGCGAGTTCCTGGTCCGGGATGACGAGCCCTTCGGCACGAAGCCCTGCGACGGCCTCGCCGATGCGCAGGGTGTTCCAGGCCACCACGGCGTTGTGCAGGACGGCCAGGCAGGAGAAGGTGTTGACCTGGTCCTGGAAGGTGCGGCCGCGCACCGCGCCCTCCTTGCCGAAGAACAGGAAGGCCGACCTGTTCGGCCAAAGCCTCGACGACCGCGGGAGGCACGCCGGCCATGTCGCGCAGGAAGTGGCCGCGCCAGCGCAGGGTGCAGAGCTGGACGGCGAAGCCCAGCGTGTTGGCAGCGCCCCGGCACCGGCCGACCTCCTCGCGGTCCGCCGCGTGCAGGGTGAAGTAGCGGCGCAGCGTCATCGGGTCGATCGCGGCCGGGAGGCGATAGGCGTGGACGGCGTCCACCCCCGTGTCCGCTTGTGGCTTCTTCGGCATGGGCGCGGTCGCCGGCGAAGCTGCTGGCAGCCTCACGACGGCCCGCCCATCCCGGCGTGTCGTGGCGAGGACCCTGGAGCGGCAAGACTCTCCTCGCGGTCCGAACGGGTCAGGACTGGCGCGGCGCGGCGGCGAGCGCTGCGGCGGCAAGCAGTATCGTGGTTCCGAACAGGAGCAGGCCGCTCGCAGCATGGACACCCAAGCCGTAGGCCCAAGTGCCGTCCCGGCCGAACTCGGCCCAGACGTATTGGAGGTAGATCAGCACGACCGGAAGCGCGCTCGCCCACGCCAGCCACTTCGGGTAGCCGGCCAGCACGGCGCAAGCCGGAGGCAGCAGCACGAACCACTGGAACGTATGCACCCAGGCGAGGTGCAGTCCCCACCAGCTCGGGTCCGTCATGGCGGCCACGCCGGCGAGGAAGGCCTGCACCAGGAGCGCGGCTCCCAAAGCCGCGCAGGAACCGAGGAACGCGGTCCGGGCCAGCCGTCGGCCTCGCGACGGGACCAGCGTTTTAGTCGTGATGCTTGTCATGCGCAGACACTCCTTCGTTTCAGCCCGCCAGCACCCAGGCGACGAACGCGGGGTAGGCCGCGAGCAGGATCATGCCTTCGGTGCGGGCGAGCCTGCCCCGGCGCATGGCGAGCACGAAGACCAGGGCCAACGATCCCAGCATCAGCATCAGCATCAGCAGCAGCGGCCCGCGCAGCACGGCGGCATCGGCCAGCGCCAGCGGCCGGGCGAGCGCGCCGGCGCCGAGCGTCATGGTCGCGTTGTAGGCGAAGCTGCCCACGACGCCGGCCACCACCGCCTCGGAGATGCCGCGACGCGCCGCCGACCAGGCCAGCACGACCAGCTCGAACCCAGTCGCGAAGCCGACCAGCGTGAGGCCGAGCCGGGTCTGGGTCGCCTCGGCGCCGCTGATGCGCTGCACCGCCTCGACCAGCAGCGTGGCGCCGCCCGCCATCGCCGCGATCCCGGCCAGCACCAGCGCCAGGTCCCGTCCAAACCGGGAGGGTTGCCCGGTCTTCGCCGCTTCTTGCGCCTCGGCCAACTCGCCGACCTCGCCGAGCGCCGGCGGCTTGCGCTCCGCCCGCCAGATCACGGCGACATAGAGCGCGTACAGCGCCACCAGGACCGCACCCTCGATGCGGCCGACCTCGCCGTCCCAGGCGCACCAAGTCCCAGCCGCGCCGAGCGGCAGGCCCAGCAAGGCGTAGCGCATCGCCCCGCTCCGGAACGGCAGCGGCGCGATCCAGGCGCCCACGCCCAGCGCCAGCGCCACGAGGCAGATCGCGACGTTGGCGCCCACCACGTCGCCGAGCGCGAT
>CAXSHI010000248.1:0-6037 GCA_964236755.1 uncultured Acetobacteraceae bacterium | reverse complement strand
GGTTCACCATGCGCTGGCAGTCCCGCTCCAGCGCGCCCTGCCGCTGCAGCCGGGCGTACAGCAGCGCCATGTAGCGCGCGTTGTGCTGCGACAGCCGGGCGTTGTGCACCTCGATTCCGTCGGCGACGCCGAGGCCCAGCCCGGCCATCGTCTGCCGCACCCGGTCCTCCCGCCCGATCAACACCGGCGTGCCGTAGCCGGCGTTGCGGAAGGCGACGGCGGCGCGCACGACCTTCTCCTCCTCGCCTTCCGCGAACACCACGCGCTTCGGGTTGGCGCGCACCCGCTCCATGATGGCGTCGAGCGCGTTGGCCGTGGGGTCGAGCCGCCCGGACAGGGTGCGCGCGTATTTGCGGAGGTCCGCCATGGGCCGCCGGGCGACGCCGCTCTCCATCGCCGCGCGGGCCACGGCGGGGGGCACATGGCTCATCAGCCGCGGGTCGAAGGCGTTCGGGATGATGTAGTCACGCCCGAAATGCAGCCGCGCGCCCCCGGCCGACGCCGTGTGCACCTCGTCCGGCACGTCCTCCCGCGCCAGCGCCGCCAATGCCTCCGCGGCGGCGACCTTCATCGCGTCGTTGATCGTGCTGGCCCGCACGTCGAGCGCCCCGCGGAAGATGTAGGGGAAGCCGAGCACGTTGTTGACCTGGTTCGGGTAGTCGCTGCGCCCGGTCGCGATGATCGCGTCGTCGCGCACGGCGCGCGCCTCCTCCGGCGTGATCTCCGGGTCGGGGTTGGCCATCGCGAAGATGATCGGCCGCGGCGCCATGCTGCGCACCATCTCCGCCGTGAGCGCGCCGCGCACCGAAAGGCCGAAGAACGCATCGGCGCCGGCCACCGCCTCGGCCAGGGTGCGCGCCTCGGTCGCGACCGCGTGGCCCGATTTCCACTGGTTCATGCCGGCGGTGCGGCCCTGATAGACGACGCCCCGGGTGTCGCACAGCGTCACATGCTCCGGCCGCATGCCCATCGCCTTCAGCAGCTCGACGCAGGCGATGGCCGCCGCGCCCGCGCCGTTCACTACGAGGCGCGTGTCCGACAGGCTCCGCCCGGTCAGGTGGCAGGCGTTGATCAGCCCGGCCGCCGCCACGATGGCCGTGCCGTGCTGGTCGTCGTGGAACACCGGGATGTCCATCAGCTCGCGCAGCCGGCTCTCGATTACGAAGCACTCCGGCGCCTTGATGTCCTCCAGGTTGATGCCGCCGAAGCCCGCGCCCAGGAAGCGCACGCAATTGACGAACTCCTCCACGTCCTCCGTCGAGATCTCAAGGTCGATGCCGTCGAGGTCCGCGAACCGCTTGAACAGCGCGACCTTGCCCTCCATCACCGGCTTGCTGGCGAGCGCGCCCAGGTTGCCGAGGCCCAGCACCGCCGTGCCGTTGGAGATAACGGCGACCATGTTGCCCTTGGTCGTGTAGTCGTAGGCCAGCGCCGCGTCGCGCTGGATGTGCAGGCACGGCTCGGCGACGCCGGGCGAGTAGGCGAGGCTGAGGTCACGCGCCGTCACCAGCGGCTTGCTGATCCGGGTTTCCAGCTTGCCGGGCCGGCCGGTCGAGTGCAGCGCCAGCGCCTCCTCCGCCGAGACGCGGCCCGCGCGCGGTTCGATGATGCCGTCAGCCATGGGTCACACTCCTCAAGCGCGCCGGGTGTCGTCCGGTCGGATCAATCTGCATACGACAGCCGAACCGGGCGCGTAACCCAGCCGCTTCGCAGGTGCGGCATGGCTTGCTAGAATGGCGGCATGGAGCTGCCCAGCGCCGCCGGCGCGTCCCCCGCCCCCAGCGCCGCCGGCGCGATCCCTGCCCCCAGCGCCGCAGGCGCGACCCCTACTATGGCCCAGTGGTTCGCGCTCAAGGCCGACAACCCCGATGCCCTGCTGTTCCTGCGCATGGGCGACTTCTACGAGTTGTTCTTCACCGACGCGGAGGCCGCCGCCGGCGCCCTCGACATCGCGCTGACCCGGCGCGGCGAGCACAACAACGAGCCGATCCCGATGTGCGGCGTCCCGGTGCATGCCGCCGAGGCCTACCTGTCCCGCCTGATCCGCCGCGGCTTCCGCGTCGCGGTGGCGGAGCAGATGGAGCCGGCCCGCGGCCGCACCGGCAAGGGCCCGCTGCGCCGCGCCGTGGTGCGCCTGGTCACGCCGGGCACGCTGACGGAGGACAGCCTGCTCGAAGCGCACCGCCCGAACCTGCTGCTGGCGCTGGCCCGCGTCGGCGCGGCGCTCGGGGCCGCGTGGCTGGACGTCTCGACCGGATTGTTCGAGACCGCGGCGCCTCCCGCCGCCGACCTGCCGGCCCTGCTCGGCCGGCTGGAGCCTGCCGAGATCCTGGCGGCGCCCGACATTCCGTTGGCCGACTGGTCCGACCGCCGCGGCCCGGCGACCGTCGCCTTGGCCCCCGCCTCCGCCCGGCGCCGCGTGGCGGAGGCGTTCGGCGCCGCGAGCCTCGACGCCTTCGGCGCGTTCACCGAGGCGGAGGCGGTCGCCGCCGCGACTGCGCTTGACTATGTGCGGACAACGCAAGCCGGAGGGATGCCGCGGCTGTCACGGCCGCAGCCGGCGGTGCTCGCCGGGCAGATGATGCTGGACGCCGCGACCCGCGCCAGCCTAGAGGTCACCCGCGCCCGCGACGGCTCGGCCGCGCATACCTTGCTCGCCGCCGTCGGCCGCACGCTGACCGCGCCTGGCGCCCGGATGCTGGCGGCGTGGCTGGGCGGGCCGCTGCTCGACCCGGCGGCCATCGCGCGGCGACAGGACGGCTGGGCCTGGATGCTGCAGCAGCCGACAACCGTGACTGAATTGCGGACGGCGCTGCGCGGCGTGCCGGACGTGGCCCGGGCACTCGGGCGGCTGTCGGTCGGCCGCGCTGCGCCGCGGGACTTGGGTGCGGTGGCGCAGGCGCTCGGCGCGGCCCGCGCAGCGTCGGCGGCACTGGCCAGCGCGCCGCTGGACCAGGCGGCGCTGGATGTTGACCCGGTGCTCGGCGACCTGCTGGCCCGCGCGCTGTCCGACCCGCTGCCGGCGCGGCTCGACGACGGCGGGGTGATCGCCGCCGGCTTCGACGGCGAATTGGATGCGGAGCGCCGCCTGCGGGACGACAGCCGCCGGGTGATTGCCGGGCTGACGCTCGACTACGCGCAACGCTTCGGCGTGGCGTCGCTCAAGATCCGGCACCACGCGCAGCTCGGCTACGTCATCGAGGCGCCGGCGGCCGCCGTCGAGCGGCTGCAGGCGCATCCGGACCTCACGCTGCGCCAAGGCATGGCCAACGGCGCGCGCTTCGGCTGCGCGGAGCTGGCCGACCTCGACCGCCGCATCAGCGAGGCCGCCGACCGCGCCGCCTCCCGGGAGCGGCTGGTGTTCGCGACGCTGGTGCAGGCCGTGCTCGCAGAGGCCGACGCCATCACGGCCTGCGCCGACGCGCTGGCGCGGCTGGACACGCTGCAATCCTGCGCCCGCCTGGTGGAAGGCGGGCGCTGGTGCCGCGCCACCGTGACGGACGACGACGAGTTCTGCATCCGCGCCGGGCGCCACCCCGTCGTCGAGGACGCGCTGCAGGGAACGGCGGCCTTCGTGCCGAACGACTGCGACCTGTCGGCCGCGCGGCGCGTGCTGCTGCTGACCGGGCCGAACATGGCGGGCAAGAGCACCTTTCTGCGGCAGAACGCGCTGATCGCCATCCTGGCGCAGGCCGGGCTGCCGGTGCCGGCGGAGAACGCCCGGATCGGCATCGTGGACCGATTGTTCAGCCGGGTGGGCGCCGCCGACGACCTGGCGCGCGGGCGCAGCACCTTCATGGTTGAGATGACGGAGACCGCCGCCATCCTGCATCAGGCCGGCCCGCGGTCGCTGGTGATCGTGGACGAGATCGGCCGCGGCACCAGCACGCTCGACGGCCTGGCCATCGCCTGGGCGGTGCTGGAGGCGCTGCACGGCCAGACCCGCTGCCGGACGGTGTTCGCGACGCACTTCCACGAGCTGGCGGACCTCGCAGCGCAGATGCCGCGGCTGCGCCCCCACACCATGCGGGTCAAGGAGTGGCGCGGCAGCGTCGTGTTCCTGCATGAGGTTTCGGAGGGCGCGGCCGGCCGAAGCTGGGGCGTGCACGTGGCCCAGCTGGCCGGCGTGCCGCCGGCGACGGTGCGCCGGGCGGCAGCCCTGCTGGGCGCGTTGGAGAAGGGTCGCCACGGCCGGCCGGCGGAGCTGCCGCTGTTTGCCCAGCTGGCCCACGAACCCCTCCACGCCGCGCCGCCGCCCGATGCGCTGCGGGGGGCGTTGGAGGACGTCGATCCCGACCAACTGACGCCCCGGGAGGCGGTGGAGATTCTCTATCGCCTCAAGGCACTCGCTGCTGTTCCCCCGGCGTGTCCGGGGGTAGCATAGTACCAATGTCTCAACCCCTTCCCCTGCCCGACCGGCCCGAGGAGGCCGTCACGCTCCTGACCACGGCGCTTCGGCGCGCCGCGGCCGACGGCAGGCCGCCGCCGCGCGATGCCGCCCTCAGTGTTTTCCGCCGCTACCTGACCCGCGTGCAGCACCATGTGCAGGAGCGGTTCGAGGCCGGGGGCATGAGCGGGCTGCAGGCCGGACGCCTGCTGGGCCGGCTGACGGACGGCGTGATCGGGTCGCTGCGCGACTACGCTTGCGACGGTGCGGCCCGCGCGGCACCGGCGGACCCGGCCTACCCCGAACGGATGGCCGTCGTCGCTACCGGCGGCTACGGGCGCGGCGTGCTGGCGCCGTTCAGCGACATCGACCTGCTGTTCATCACTGCGGACCGCCCCGCAGCACCCACGCTCGCCGCGGTCGAGTTCATGCTGTACTTCCTCTGGGACCTGGGCCTCAAGGTCGGCCACGCCACGCGGTCGGTGGCGGAATGCATCGCTGAGTCGGAGCGGGACCTCACGATCCGCACCTCCCTGCTCGACGCGCGGCTGCTGGCCGGCGACGCCGGGCTGTTCGAGGCGTTCCAGGCGCGTTTCCAGCAATCCTGCGCCGATGCCGGCGCCGGCGGCTTCATCGCGGCCAAGCAGGCCGAGCGCGACGCCCGCCACCACCGCTACGGCGAGACGCCATTTCTCGTCGAGCCGAACATCAAGGAAGGCCGCGGCGGCCTGCGCGACGTGCAGACGCTGTACTGGATGTCGCGCTACGTGTTCGGCACCCAGGTCATGGGCGAGCTGGTCGGCCCCGAAAGCCCCGGCGGCGGCATCCTGACCGACGCCGAGGCCAAGCACGCCCGGCGAAGCTGGGATTTCCTGTGGACCGTGCGCTTCCACCTGCACTATGTCGCCGGCCGCGCCGAGGACCGCCTGACCTTCGACCTGCAACCCGTCGTCGGCGCCCGCATGGGCTACACCCGGCACGGCCGGCAGGACGGCGTCGAGCGGTTCATGCGCCACTACTTCCTGACCGCGCGCGAGATCACCCGGATCACCATGGTGCTGGAGCCGGGCATCGTGCGCGAGGCCCTGGGCCCGCCTGCGCTGGCGGCCACGACCGACGCGGCGCTGCTGGAGCAGGGCTTCGTGCTGGCGGAAGGCAAGCTGATGTCCGCGCCGGGCCGGCAGTTCGGCCACCATCCCATCGCCATGCTGCGCATCCTGCAGGTGGCGCGGGACCGGGCGCTGGAGCTGCATCCGCTGGCGCTGCGCGCGCTGATCCGCCACGAGCGCGGGGCGATCCAGCTTCGCGGCAACCCCCAGGCGGCGGAGATCTTCCTCGACCTGCTGTGCGGGCGCGACGGCGAGCACAGCCGGGCCGGCGGCGCGAAGTGGCTGGCCATCCTGAACGAGACCGGCTTCCTTGGCCGCTACATGCCGGACTGGGCGCGCATCGTCGGGCAGATGCAGTTCGACACCTACCACGTGTTCACCGTCGATGAGCACACGATCGAGGCGGTGCGCGTGCTCAACGCCCTGGAACGGGGCGAGCTGGCGGAGGTGGCGCCTATCGCCTCGGGCCTGGTCGAGGACCTGCAGTCCCGCCGGGCGCTGTATGCCGCGACGCTGCTGCACGACATCGCCAAGGGCCGCG
>CAXSHI010000247.1:0-6055 GCA_964236755.1 uncultured Acetobacteraceae bacterium | reverse complement strand
GTCGCGCAGCCGCTGCGCCACAGGGCCGGCGGCCGCCTGCAGCGTGGCCGAGGCGGTCAGCGCGGCGATGCCCGGGCGCAGCGTGCCTATGGCGGCGTCCAGCGGCCCGTCCAGCTCCGCCGCGCCGAGCAGGTCGCGTGCCGTCAGCTCATGCAGCCGCCGCACCGCCAGCATCGCGTCCAGCCTGGCCGCCGCCGCGGCCGGCGCCCGGTCGATGGCGTCGTACAGGCGTTCCAGGTCGAACAGCGCGCCCGCGAGCCAAGCCGCCCGGGCGACGCGGACCGGGCTGCCCTCCGCCGCCAGGCGCCCCAGCGCCGCCGGGCCGAGCCGGTTGGCGACGGCGTTGGCGATCGTCGTCGCAACCAGCTCCCGCCGCAGCCGGTGGCGCTCGGCGAACGCAGCGAAGCCGTTCCGCAGCTCGGCGGGGAAATACGCGAGCAGCGCCGCGCCGAGCGCCGGGTCGGCCGTGAGGTCGGCGTCCGGCGCGACGCCCTCGATGGCCTCGGTCAACCAGAGCTTGGCGACGGGCAACAGCGCCGCCACCTCCGGCCGCAGCAGCGCCTCCCCGGCGGCGGCACGGGCGGTCAGCGCCGCAGCGACCGGCAGGCCGGAGACCGCGCGGTCCAGCGTGCCCTCCGCTTCCAGCCGCGCCATCAGCGCCGCGTGCGAGGCGAGGTCGCGCACGCCGTCCCGCACCTCAAGCGACACGGCGAGCGACTGCTGGTGGTTGTCCCGCAGGACCAAGGCGCCGACCTCCTCCGTCATGCGGGCCAGCAGGGTGTCGCGCTGCCGCCGGGTCAGCGCCCCGTCCCGCTCGGCGTCGGCCAGCAGGATCTTGATGTTCACCTCGTGGTCGCTGGTGGACACGCCCGCCGAGTTGTCCAGCGCGTCCGTGTTGATCCGGCCGCCCACGCCCTCCGCGCCGATCTGGGCGTACTCGATGCGGCCCGCCTGGGTGATGGCGAGGTTGGCTCCCTCCCCCAGCACCCGCGCGCGCAGCTCGGCGCCGCCCACCCGGATGGCGTCGTTGGCGCGGTCCCCGGCGTCGGCCTGGGTTTCCGCCGCCGCCTTCACGTAGGTGCCGATGCCGCCGAAGTACAGCAGGTCGGCCGGCGCGCGGAGGATCGCCTGCATCACCGCGGCCGGTTCGAGCGGCCCCGGGTCTAGGCCCAGCAGCGCCGCGGACGCGCCGGGCAGGGTGATGCGCTTCTCGGTGCGGGAGAACACGCCGCCGCCGGCGCTGATCGCCGCCGGGTCGTAGTCCGCCCAGGAGGAGCGGGGCAGCGCGAACAGCCGGGCGCGCTCGCCGTAGGACGCTTCGGCGTCCGGATCGGGGTCGATGAAGATGTGGCGGTGGTCGAAGGCCGCGAGCAGCCGGGTCTTGCGGCTGACCAAGAGGCCGTTGCCGAACACGTCACCGCTCATGTCGCCGACGCCCACGCAGGTGAAAGAGTCGGCCTGGATGTCGAGGCCCAGCTCGGCGAAGTGCCGGGCGATCATCACCCAGGCGCCCCGGGCGGTGATGCCCATCGCCTTGTGGTCGTAGCCCTGGCTGCCGCCGGAGGCGAAGGCGTCGCCCAGCCAGAAGCCGCGCCCGGTCGCGATCTCATTGGCGATGTCGCTGAACGTCGCGGTGCCCTTGTCGGCGGCGGCGACCATGTAGGGGTCGTCGCCGTCGCGCCGGACGATGCCGGGCGGGGTCACGGGGCGCTCGCCGTCGAGGGTGTCGGCCATGTCCAGCATGGCGTCGATGAGGATGCCGTAGCAGGCGACGCTCTCCGCCATCAGCGCCTCCCGCCCGGCCGGCGCCTGCTTGAGCACGAAGCCGCCCTTGGCGCCGGTGGGCACGATGACGACGTTCTTGAGCCGCTGCGCCTTCATCAGGCCCAGGATTTCGGTGCGGAAGTCCTCGCGCCGGTCCGACCAGCGGATGCCGCCGCGCGCCACCGGCCCGGCGCGCAGGTGGCAGCCCTCCATGCGGGCGGAGTGCACGAAGATCTCCCGCCACGGCCGCGGCAGCGGCATGTCGCCCGCCTCCGCGCTGTCGATCTTCAGCGCGAGGTAGGGCGCATCCCTGTGGAAGTTGGTGCGCAGCACGGCGCGCAGCAGGGTCATCAGCCGCGCCAGGATGCGGTCCTCGTCGGGGTTCGACACGCGGTCCAGCAACGCGGCCCAAGCTTCGTCCAAGGCGGCCTCGTCCCGGCCCGCCCGCCCCGGCGCGAAGCGGGCGTGGAACAGATCGACCAGGATGCGCGCCGCGCGCGGCTGGGCGGCCAGCGCCGCCTCCACGCTCGCCTGGCTGAAGGCGAAGCCGACCTGCTTGAGCCATCGATACATCGCCCGCAGCAGCCAGCATTCCCGCCAGGTCAGCCCGGCGCGCAGCACCAGGCGGTTGAAGCCGTCGGCCTCGGCCCGTCCGTCCATCAGGGCGTCCAGGGCTTCCAGCAACGCCGGGAAGCGCGCCGCCTCCGCCTCCGCCCCGGCTTGCAGCGTGAACACCTGCAGCACCACCCGCGCCGCGCCGGCGGGGTCCAAGTCGTACGGCACGTCCCGGACCGCCCGCAGATCCAGGCTTTCGAGCAGCGGCAGCGTGTCGGCCAGCGGCGTCGGCGCGCCGGGCTGCGCCAGCCACATCGTCAACTGGCCGGGATCGGCGCCGGGCTGCTGCCCAAGCCGGATGGCGGCGCGGCCGGAGGCGACGGCCCGCTCGGCCAAGGCGAGGTCGGCGGCGCCCTGCGCGGCCGTCGCCTGCTCCCGGTAGGCCGCCGGGAACGCATCGCCCCAGCGGGCGATCAGCCCGGCCGCCGCCGCCTCGCCCTCCGCGTCGATCAACGCCTCGCCGAGCCGATCGCGGAAATCGCGGGCGGCCTGACGGATGGCGGTCTCCAGGATGGCCGCATCGACCGGCGGCACCGCGCCCGGCACCGTGCCGACGACGTAGTTGACCCGGGCCAGCGGCTCGTCGCCCAGCGCGATGTAGAAGGCGGCGATGTGCCCGGCGAACGCGCGGGCCAGCATGCCGCCGACGCGCTCCCGCAGCCGCGTGTCGAACACGTCGCGCGGCAGCCAGACGATGGCCGAGACGAACCGCTCGAACGGGTCGCGCCGCAGCACCAGGGCGGCGCGCGGGCGCAGCCGCAGGTCGAGCGCCCGCCGCGCGCCCTCCAGGATGGCGGCCTTCGGCGCCTGGAACAGCTCGTCCCGCGGCCAGGTGTCGAGCGTGTTGCGCAGCGCGCGGCCGTCATGGCTGTGGGGATCGACGCCAGAGTCGGCGAGGATGGCATCGACCTTCTGCGCCAGCAGCGGGATCGAGCGCGGGTTGCGGTTGTAGGCCGCCGCCGCGAACAGCCCGTAGAACAGCCGCGCGCCGACCACGCCCCCGCCCGGCGCGAAGCAGCGCGTCACCACCACGTCCCCATGCTGCGCCCGGTGCACGGTGGAGCGCAGGTTGGCCTTGGCGACCGCCAGCGCCGCGGGTTCCAGCAGCGCCGCGCGAACCGCGGGCGGCACGGCGGCGAGGTTCGCGAACGCATCGAACGCTACCACCTCGGACCGCCGGAGCAGGCCGCGGTTCTCCCCCCCTGCGACCGACAGCGCCCCGTCCGCACCGACGATGATCCGGCGGTGGCCGAGCAGCACGAAGTTGTCGTCCGCCATCCAGCGCAGGAAATCCTGGGCCGGGCCGGCGTCCGGGCCGGGGTCGGCCGCAACCTCCTGCCCGGCCTGCGCGAGCAGCGCCAGCATGGCGCCGTAATCGCCGGTTGCCGCCCGCACGTCGTCCATCACGCGGCCCAGCGCCGCCTCCAGCGCCGGCCCGTCGTCGCTGTCCTGGCGGCGGGCAGAGCCGGTGAACTCGATCCGCATCCAGCTCTCAAGCGCGCCCTCGCCCAGGCCCAGCAGCCGGCCCTCGGCGTCGCGCCGAACCGGCGTCACCGGATGCAGCAACTGCCGCACCACCCGGCCATCCCGGGTCAGCGCCGCCATGGCGCTATCGACCAGGAACGGCATGTCGTCGGTGACGATCTCGGCGACCGCCCGCGGCCCGGCGGGCGACCCCGGGCGGGTGACGCGCACCAGCGCCTCGCCGGGCCGGCGGCGCAGCGCGAGCGTCCAAAGGCTCGCAGCGGCGGCGGCGAGCGCCTCGGGCGTGGCTTCTGCCAGCTCGGCGTCGGGCACCCCGGCGTGGAGCCAGGCGATGAACTGGGCGGCCCCGTCCGGCAGCGCCGGGGCGGCGCGGGCCAGCGCGTCGGCGGCGGCGCGCAGCAATTCCGCCCGGACCGTGTCTTGGGCATGAGGTGCGTGGTCCGGCATGGGGCGTCTCCGCTGCGGCGGGCGATCGTCAAGGGGGCAAGCTCGGAAGCGGGTTTGGCGGACGCCGGCTCCCGCCTGACCTACTCAATGTCAGCAGGCCAGGCTGCGCCATTCCGAGGGCAGGCGCCAGGCCTCCTCGCAAAGTGTTAGCAATCTTGGCAAGAGAGTGCTAATGCATCGCTCATCGATGCGCTTTCACGGCCGGCCAGGCCGTCAGCCCCATCGCATCCGTTCCCATTGGAGTGAACCCCCATGAAATTCCGCCCCTTGCACGACCGCGTCGTGGTCCGCCGCATCACGCCGCTGGAGAAGTCCGCTGGCGGGATCATCATTCCCGACACCGTCAAGGAAAAGCCGATGGAGGGCGAGGTGATCGCCGCCGGACCCGGCGCCCGCAACGAGCAGGGCGCCATCGTCGAGCTGGACGTGAAGGCCGGCGACCGCGTGCTGTTCGGCAAGTGGTCCGGCACGGAGGTCAAGCTCGACGGCGAAGAGCTGCTGATCATGAAGGAAAGCGACATCATGGGCGTGGTCGAAGGCGCCCCGGCCGTCGCCCGCGCCGCGTAAGCGGACTCAATCAAGCAATAACAAGGAACAAATCACATGGCAGCCAAAGACGTTCGCTTCGGCGACGACGCACGCGCCCGCATGCTGCGCGGCGTGGACATCCTCGCCGACGCCGTGAAGGTGACGCTGGGCCCCAAGGGCCGCAACGTCGTCATCGACAAGAGCTTCGGCGCGCCGCGCATCACCAAGGACGGTGTGACGGTCGCGAAAGAGATCGAGCTGGCCGAGAAGTTCGAGAACATGGGCGCGCAGATGGTGCGCGAGGTGGCGAGCAAGACCAACGACATCGCCGGCGACGGCACGACGTCTGCCATCGTGCTGGCCCAGGCCATCGTGCGTGAGGGCGGCAAGGCCGTCGCCGCCGGCATGGCGCCGATGGACCTGAAGCGCGGCGTGGACAAGGCGGTGGCGGCGCTCGTCGAGGAACTCGCCAAGCGCACGAAGAAGATCACGACCGAGGCCGAGACGGCGCAGGTCGGCACCATCTCCGCCAACGGCGAGGCCGAGATCGGCCGGATGATCGCCGAGGCCATGCAGAAGGTCGGCAACGAGGGCGTCATCACCGTCGAGGAAGCCAAGGGCATGGAGACGGAGCTTGAGGTCGTGGAGGGCATGCAGTTCGACCGCGGCTATCTCAGCCCGTACTTCATCACCAACGCCGAGAAGATGACGGTCGATCTCGACAACCCCTACATCCTGATCCACGAGAAGAAGCTGTCGGGCCTGCAGGCGCTCTTGCCGCTGCTGGAGGCGGTCGTGCAATCCAGCCGCCCGCTGCTGATCATCGCCGAGGACATCGAGGGCGAGGCGCTCGCCACCTTGGTCGTGAACAAGCTGCGCGGCGGGCTGAAGGTCGCGGCGGTGAAGGCGCCGGGCTTCGGCGACCGGCGCAAGGCGATGCTGGAAGACATCGCCGTGCTGACCGGCGGCCAGGTGATCTCGGAGGACCTCGGCATCAAGCTTGAGAACGTCACGCTCGACATGCTGGGCCAGACCAAGCGGGTGCTGATCGAGAAGGAGAACACGACGGTCATCGAGGGCGCGGGCACCTCCGACCTGATCAAGGGCCGGGTCGAGCAGATCCGCGCGCAGATCGAGGAGACCACCAGCGACTACGACAAGGAGAAGCTGCAGGAGCGGCTGGCGAAGCTCGCCGGCGGCGTCGCGGTGATCCGCG
>CAXSHI010000246.1:0-6116 GCA_964236755.1 uncultured Acetobacteraceae bacterium | reverse complement strand
TTCATCCCGTCCGCCCCGCTATGGGCCGGACTCTAGCTCCAAGTGGAGGAGAATATGGGGGTCAGGTCACGCAAGACCCAAGGCAATGTCAGGCCTGCATGGTCGTTGAACCGCCTTGGAGGTCCCACACCAGCAAGGTGCTCGGCTGCAGACGATTCGGCGGGAGAACCTGCCGCTCTATGTAGAGACGGATCAGGGTCGTCGTATAGGGACGGAAGAAATCGAAGTTCGCCAGCGTATCGCCGCGGAAGGTGAGCGAGGCGTCCCAGGAACCAGGTTCGATCTGCTCCTCGAAGCCGTAGCCGAGATAGCCGACGTAGGTCGTGCCCGAGGACGCGATCAGACGAATGGTCAGGCCGGGTCGAGGTCCCCCCGCCTTGGGCAGCAAGCTCGCGACGTCTAGATGAAAGCAGCGATAGCTGGGATCGCCGCTATAGACGTCCACATCGGCGTCGAATTGCTCAATGTGGCTTTCCGCGTTGCCACTTGCGTCGCCACTTGTGTCGTCCACCCGAAAGAGCTGGATATTATAGTCCCTGACCGCGTCGCCCCTCTCATCGACGGCATGCACGATGAACTGCTGAAACTGCTCCTTCATACCCTCGAAGCGAATTGTCGCCGCCCTGGCGTGATCCAGCCACGCCCTGTATCCAGGCGCCGGATCTTGCCCCTCCTTCGCGTCGGTCATCTGGAAGGCGCGCAAGACTAAGTCCTGTAGGTTTGCAGGCGGGTTGCTCAATATCGTCGCGTGATTCAAGCCCTCGTCCGTATCGCCGCTCACCAGATGCACGGGGATGTCCACATTCAGCCAGTGCTCGGCCACGATCCGGTCGCCGGCGTCCAGTTCGCGCTTGTCGGTCAGCGCGTTGTTCCGGCGCCGGGCGACGCTGCCACGCTCAGTCATGTCGAGCTCGATCAGGCGCACGTTCATGCCGCACCCGGCACGGCGCACGGTGCCATCCGTGCCGGGCTTGTCCACCAACTTGCGTATGCCGCTATAGGTTCCCGTGCCGCAGAATACAAAGACCCAAGGCGTGTCCGCACCGCAGCTATAGCGAGGCGGCTCGGCTATGATGTCTTCCTCGGCGAGCCTCCAGGTGAAAGCGCTGGCCAGCTCCAATCCGTCGAGCACGCGGTCGCCCGCCTCCAGGAAGTCGGGGCCGAGGTGCCGGTTGCCCTTGAAGATCGCGCCTAGCCAGCTTCGGCCCTGCTGGGCCAGCGGCGAGCCGAACGTCGCCGGCGCGAGCGCCACCAGCCGCTTCAAGCGTTTGGCCCGACGGGGATCGGCGGCGAGCCAAGCGCGGACCACCAGCATGCCCGTCGAGTGTACCATGGCGTCGAACGGCTGGTCAGGCGTCAACCCGCCCTGGGCGCCGAGGGCACGATCGAAAGCCTCGGCGATGTCCTTGATCGTCACCTCATTGTTTTGGGAGACATAGGTGCAGGTCCGCAAGTCCTCCGGCCTAAGGCCGAGACCCGCCTGGAGGGTGTCGCGCCATGGCGTCCA
Organism: uncultured Acetobacteraceae bacterium; assembly: GCA_964236755.1. Taxonomy (GTDB): domain Bacteria; phylum Pseudomonadota; class Alphaproteobacteria; order Acetobacterales; family Acetobacteraceae; genus CAHJXG01. Next base: position 4,609 of record CAXSHI010000246.1, on the reverse strand, counting down.
CGATGCACCTTTATCCGAGTAGCCGTGCACGAAAACTACGGGGTTTGGGGCCTCAGACATGCGTCTTCCCTCCAGATCACGTTAAAGCCGACTCTGAAACGCTGGGCACGCCCGAGGACCTCCGTTGCCACCGTCGCCCGGGCCCTCCGCCACCGATGATCTGCCGAAGGCGGCAGCCGCGGCGGCGTAATCCCGCCACGATCTTGCATGATCTCCAATCACTTCGAAGCGGCCGGCATGGTAAAGAGGCGGTTGATAAGCGCCTGCAGCATCATGAATACCGTCTCGACCCCAAATCCAGCCAGGAACGCCACCCCGGACGCCGTGAGGGTCAACGATGAGACCAGTGCCGAAGCGGCGGGCGTGGATGGAGACGGCGTCACCGGGCCGTAGGCGCTGAAGAACAGCCCGATGCAGGCGCCAACGACAAGGCCGAGCGCCAACCGCACCGGCGCCAAGAAGTAGTCTCGCGGATGCAGCATGCTGTCGCGGATCTTATTGTAGTGGTCGAGCGTCACGAAGATCGAGGAGCCGATCAGGCCGAAGATGATGGGCAGAACGAAATTACCCCAGACGAGCAGGACTGGCGCAACTCTGAACTCGACGTCATCCTGGCCCGGCTTGTGGGGCACCGCGACGGTATCGGCGCATGTGACCCGCAGGCAATGGAGGATGTTGCGTATGGCGGCAAAGCCGCTGCCCACCATACCGGGCCAATTCTGGCTGTATGAGGTCAGGTCTTGGTGGACGATCCCGAGGTTCACCCGCAGGATGTCGTCGCGCCCGCATACGTCCCGCTCCTCCGCTGTCTCATAGGCAAGCAGGCGGGGACCTGGGTCCTTTGCCGCTTGTTCCACAAATTCCTGGAGATCTTGATTGTTGAGCATTGCATGCAGCACGAGCGCGCGGTCACACAAACGATAGGAACCCAACGGCAGAGATGCTTGTTTTGTTATCTCCTCTAGTTTCTTGATCGTGGCCGTCGTTTTTTCCTGGGAAAGTTCCAACCTCGTTTTTTCGGCGCTCAGGCTCGTTTGCTGGCTCCGCAGCACGTCCAGGTTCTGCAGCAGGGCTTTGCCCAGGGCGACCTTTGCTGACTCCCACACGGCCATGCCGGTAACCAGGATCGCCAGCACAAGAATCGCGCGCTGGAAGTTCCGATGGCCGAATGCGCGCAAGACCAGGTTGGAATAGGCCTGCTTCGCCAGGGAAAACCGCGATGCAGCACGGCCCCGCAATGGACCGGCGACCATCGTCGTATATGCGACGGTTAGCCCAGACGCCGGATAGATCAACAGGTTCAGTGCGTCACGCACGATTTGCATCGCCGCACGGTCATAGTTCTGCGGCGGCTCTCCTATGGCGAGACGCCGCTCGGTGTCGCTGACTTGCTGAAGCAGCTCGGCGGGCGTGAGATTTACCCCGGCAGCCCGCGGGTTCGCGACCACGACCTTGCCCAAGCCCTGGGAAGGACTGCCGGCAACATAGTCCACCATCATCCATATCTCGCTGATGAGCGCCTGGACCACGGCCGTCTCGACCGGAAGGTGGTTCTCAGTCGGCACGTTCTTCGATCCTAGGCGCACCTTAATCCGGTCGAACATACTCATGATTGATCCTCGCTCCTGGAAATCGACGAAGCCGAGCTCAAAGTGTTTTCAAGTATTCGATGATCTCCCACCGTTCGGCGTCGCTTAGTTCGGGGCCGATTACGCCATTGCCCGCCGGCGCGTCGCGGAACTCATGCCCCCCGTTCCAATTGCCCGGAACCGTGGTGTCAAAGCGGAAAGCGCCGTCGAACTTCTTAATCTCGAAGCCGACTTGCTTCGGATCGAACTGGCGGCCTCCCGTGAAGAAGACGCGGTCGCGCCGCGCCGCCGGAAGCAGCATCTGGTAGAGGTTGGGAACGGAGCCATTGTGCAGGTAGGGCGCGGTCGCCCAGATCCCCTTCAGTGAGCGGGCCCGATAGGCGGCGAGCGCGCGCCAGTCGTTTTGACGGAAGCCGTACATGCGAAGGCGATCCGCGGTCGGCACCTGGTTTGCGTCATACCAATACTTGATGACGCCGTTCGTGACCTCTTTCAGCCCCTCTGCGGCCGAAACCGGCGCCGGGTCGGTGGCGTGCAAGTAGGCTCGGCGCCCGACGAAGTTGGCGGCCGTCTTGGGGTCCGTGCCGATCTCAGCAAGAGGAAACATCTTGATCCGCTGGTAGCTCTGCCCGAACGCGTCCGGCGGCGACCAACCCCCGTCGTGACAGCCGGCGCACAGGCGTTCGTAGTGTGCCCGGCCGCGCTCGGCCAGGGCTGCATCGATCGGCCCGAGCAGGTCCTGCGGCCAACGCGGCGCGCGCAGCCCTGACCCCGGCTTCGGACCGGCCAGAAGCCGTTCCATGTCGGCGATGTTCCTGATGTGAACGGTCGAGCGGAACTGGTTCTCCGGCGGTCCGGACAACTTCACGATCGAACGCACGCCCATGGCCTCGGCCACGTTGCGGCCCATCGGCTGGCGAATGGCGCCGTTATACTGCACCCAGTCGAACCAGGATGCGTCCCAAAGTGCAGGATAGCTGACCGGTCCGTCCGCCACGGCGAAATTTCGCTTGTCCTCCGCCAGCGTGCCGAACACAAAGTTCCCGCCGCGGCCGAGTGCGTCGAGGCGACCGAAGCCCTCCTCCACGGGATAGAGCTGCTCTTTGGAGGCCATTCCGGCCTCCGCCTTGCCGGCAGCCAGCGCGCAGCCGAGCCGGTCATGCAGTTGCACGCGGGCTGCAGGGGTGTCGGCAGGGCCGAGCACCTTCGACGCGAACCGAGCAAACCGCAGGTCCGAGCCGTGCGTCAGGGCAAGGGCAAGCCCAAGCTGCGCCTGGAACGCGCCGGTGTTTGTCATCGCCGGGCCGCCGTCGAGGCGCAGGCCGTGGCCGCGATACTCAATCTGGCCGGTATGGCACGCTGCACAGGTCAGGCCCACCACAGGCTCGGTCTGGGTCGTCCCTTCGACAAAGCTCTCGCCGCGGGCAAATCCGACCGGCAAGGCGTCGGGGTTCGCGCCGGAGGCGGCGTCCGGAAGGAAGCCGAAGCGCGCGAGATAGTCTGGAGCGTTAAACGGCGGCGCGCCGGTCAGGCTGAGCTCCGGCTGCTCCAAGGCAAGAAACCAGGTGTACGGCAGAAGCTTCGTACCCTGCGACGTGTGGTAAAACCATTCCCGCTCCGCGTCGGTCCAGTTCTGCTCGGGATAGCTGACCGTCTTGACCGGAGCGTAGCGGGGCAGATCGGCACAGCTCGTGAGGAACCCCGCCATGCTGCCCGCTATGCCGAGTGCAAATATCGTGGCGCGCGTGCCCATGACGATCCCCCTATTGCGATGTCGAAGCCGTTGACGACAGGTAGGCTATGGAACGGAGCCCCGGGACAACGAAGTATTTGCCGCCGCGCGTGCTTACGAAAGCTGGAAGCGTGGCCCGCCGCATCCACGACACGCAGGAACAAGTGCCGCGCGAAGGGGACCTTATAGCGCGCCATACCACTCCCTGGACGTCGTCCAGGTCGAGTGAGACGGGCAGGGGCGGCGGATCGCACAAGGCCATCAGCCGGTCTCGTCCAAAAACGTGTCGAACTTTCCCTTCCATGAGAGGGCTTTGCGAATGTCCTGCACCGCGGCATCGGGATAAGCGCAGTAGTATCCAGTCGTTTCGACCGCGTGGCCTAGGATGTAGTCCCGCAGCTTGGGATAGCCGCTTGCGCCCGGGTAGCCTTCGCAATGTCCCCAGATTGCGTCGATCCCGTCTGGCGCCCGCCCGGCGAAGTCGCGCATGTGGTCTTCGAGGTCGCCTTTGAAGTTGGTCGCGGAGATCAGGCGGGTATCGTAATCGAACAGCACCCAACGAACGATGTGGATGGTGCCCAACTCCGCTCATTTTTCCACCGTGGGCCTTCGTTAGGGCGTCCAGCGTGGCGCGGAGTGCCGGCCCCATCCCTGCCTTTACTGTCGTGATGGCGGTAAGCGCGTTCATTTTGCCCATCGTGCGAGGTACACCCATGACGCACTCCCTATGGATGAAACTAGATACTCACCCGTCAGCCGCTTTGCATGCTCGTTAGGCCCGGGCGTGATGCCTGGAACCATCGCGCGGTAATTCCCGCGGTATCTATTTGGAGGAAGAGTGCCATCGACGGGCGTGGCCAGACTGTGACGTAGGTCACTTTGCTCATCAACAAAGTTGGCGTTATTACAGCAATTCTAAGTACCTTCCGCTTGCCATGAGTTCACATCGCGATCTGGGCTGCGATGTCGGGGGGAGGTTTTGAGTCGGGAGTGTCAAAAACCTGGGACGGCCTGCGTGCTTGCCTGTCTCGGGCTGATCGGTCTGGCTGACGTCTGATCATGAGGGCAGCAGGCGTGATGCATTGGACGGTGCGGCTGGAAGCGAGGACCAGCGCGGGCGAGGTGAGTATGACGGAACTGGTGACGTTCAGCCGGCCGAGGGTGGTCAGCACGCTTGCGGAGATCGGCTTGGTGCTGTCCGAGACCAAGACGCTGTTGGCCAAGCTGCAGGCGAGCCAGGGCCATTCAGTTCTGATTACTGGGTTCCCAGAGCGAGTAGCTGATCGAA
>CAXSHI010000245.1:0-6161 GCA_964236755.1 uncultured Acetobacteraceae bacterium | reverse complement strand
GCGGACTGCCCGGCAGCGAACCCGTAGGTGTCCGCACCCACCTTGTGGCGAACAGGTTCAAGTTCGTGCAGTCTGGCGCACAGCCGTTTCAACGTGCTTCGCAACACCGTGCAGATTGGCCGGTTGGTGCTGTGGCACCTTGGCCAGCGGCCAAACCAAGGGTGTCCGTCAAACGAACCCTGCCGGACACTGCGCCGAGCATGGACTGTACTACTTCGTCTGGGGGTCGGACCCTGTTGGCGAAGTCGGGGTTTTCCGTTCGTTCAAGGCGCCAACGGCCGTGAACAGGCCGGTTTTCTCTCGTCCGGGGGCGGGTTGCTGCCGCACCCGGATAGGCGCTTCGGCAAGCTGGGCGACTTCGCCAGCGGTGTCGGGTCGTTTGACGAAGTGATAGCAGCCTACCAGTGCTGGCCTCTACGTAGCGGGTGCCTGTTCATTCAGCCAAAGTCGGACGGTCCAGCAAAAGCAGGGTTTGCGCGAGGCGCCTGGAGCCATGTGCAATGCGCATGACAAATCCTTACACCACGGCAGAGGGGGTGACACTTGCACCCTACTAGAGAAAAAGTATGTCCTCCTTCATGCCCTCACGCCACGCCCTCACCGTGTCGCTCACCCCGGAACTCGCCCGCTTCGTGGCAACGGAAGTTGGGTCAGGCCGCTATGGCAGCGCAAGCGAGGTCATGCGCGCCGGCTTGCGGCTGCTGAGCAGTCCGGGGACCAATGCAGTGCGGAACCTTGGGGAGCAGGAAGCGCCCCGGCAGGTCGGCGCCCCGGCTGTGCGGGCGGCAAAGCGGGCGGAGGCGGCCCGTGAATGACCAGGCCGACGGCTTGCCTCCTGCAACGCAATCGGCATCGAGGCCTGGCGGGGGCACGTGGGCGCCGGTAATGGCGGATCGTTGCACTACCCAGTCTCACCATGGCCAGAACAACAATGCTGCCAAGGGATGCAGTGTCGCAACGGATCAAGGACAAGCTCTTAAAATGCCACTTCCGGCCGCCAACCATCCCTTGCTGCCGAAGGCGCCCACGGGCATCGCCGGCTTCGATGACGTCACGCTCGGTGGCTTGCCGGCTGGCCGACCCTCGCTGCTGTGCGGCGCGGCTGGCTGCGGCAAGACGCTGTTTGCCGTCACGTTTCTGGTGAACGGAGCAACCCGGTTCGATGAGCCCGGCGTGTTCATGAGCTTCGAGGAGCGGGCCGAGGACCTGGCCGCCAATGTCGCCTCACTCGGCTACGACCTGGACGGCCTGATCGCTACTGGAAAGCTGGCCATAGACCACGTTCGTGTTGAACGCAGCGAGATCGAGGAGTCTGGGGAGTACGACCTCGAAGGCCTGTTCGTCCGGTTGGGCTACGCCGTGGACTCGATCGGGGCCAAGCGCGTCGTGCTCGACACCATTGAGACGCTGTTCTCGGGCTTCACCGACCCGTCCATCCTTCGCGCCGAGCTGCGCCGGCTGTTCGGCTGGCTAAAGGACCGCGGCCTGACCGCTGTCATCACCGGCGAGCGCGGTGAGGGGCAGCTCACCCGGCAGGGCCTGGAAGAATACGTGTCCGACTGCGTGGTCCTGCTCGACAACCGGGTGGAGGACCAGATCACCACGCGCCGGCTCCGCGTGGTAAAGTACCGCGGCTCAGCGCACGGCACCAACGAGTACCCCTTCCTGATTGACGGCCAAGGTCTCAGCGTCCTGCCAATCACATCGTCCGGGCTGGGCTGCCCGGTGTCGGCCGCTATCGTCTCGACAGGCGTTCCGGGCCTGGACGCCATGCTGCAGAAGGGCGGCTTCTACCGCGGCTCCAGCGTCCTGCTGTCCGGCGTCGCCGGGACCGGCAAGACGACGTTCGCCAGCCACTTCGCGGATGCTGCCTGCGCCCGCGGCGAGCGTTGCCTGTCGTTCGTATTCGAGGAGAGCGCCGAGGAGATCTGCCGTAACGCCCTGTCCGTTGGCTTGGATCTCAAGCAGCGCGTGGACAGTGGCCTCTTACGCTTTGAGGCAGCGCGTCCGAGCCTGTATGGGCTGGAGATGCACTTGGCGCGCATGCACCGCGACTTGGAGCAGTTCAAGCCCAGCGTGGTCGTGATTGACCCTTTGTCGGCGTTCCGTGGGCCGGAGGCGGAGGTGCATGCCACTTTGCTGCGGATGGTTGACCTGCTCAAGGCCCAGGGCATCACCGGGCTGTTCACCAGCCTGCAGGCCGACGACGCTGCGGCGGACGGCACCGGACAGGGCTTGTCGTCGCTGATGGACGTTTGGGTCAAGCTGTTAGGCATTGAGGCGGACGGGGAGCGCAACCGGATCCTGTACGTCATCAAGTCGCGCGGCATGAGCCACTCGAACCAAGTGCGCGAGTATCGCATCACCGGCACGGGGATCGATCTGGTGGACGCTTATGTCGGCCCCGAGGGCGTCCTGACTGGCACGGCACGGCTGACCCAGGAAAGCCGCGAGCAGACCGCTGCGGCCCGCCGGCAGCAGGAGGCGGCGCGGCGCCGCCGCGACGTGGCCCGGCGCCGCAAAGCGATTGAACGCCAGATTACCGAGCTGCGGGCCGCCTTGGAGATCGAGGAGGATGAAGCGCAGGTGCTGCTGGTGGAGGAGGACGCGCACGAGGCCACGCTGGCCGGCAACCGGAATGTTGTGGCCGTCCGCCGAGGCGAAGCGAAATGAGCGAAGGGCACCGCCCGCCCGACGACCAGGACGCCGACGCCGATCCCGGCCACTACCACCTTCGCCTGTATGTTGCTGGCCAGACGGCCAAGTCGCTTGCCGCCTTGGCCAACCTCAAGCGGGTCTGCGAGGAGCACCTGGCCGGGCGCTACGACATCGAGGTGATCGATCTGCTGCAAAACCCGAAGCTTGCAGCAGGCGACCAGATACTAGCCATTCCCACTCTGGTGCGCCGGCTCCCGGCGCCGCTCAAGCGGATCATCGGCGACCTGTCGAACACGGAGAAGGTGCTGGTCGGCCTGGACATACGCCCGAAGGCCACTCCCACATGACGTCCGAGGAGGACGGCTCTCCTGCCCCCTTAGGCTACAAGCTGCGGCTGTTCGTGGCCGGGAGCACCCTCCGGTCGCAGCGGTCGATCGAGAACCTGCGCCGCGTTTGCGACGAGCATCTGGCCGGCCAAGTGGACCTTGAGGTGATCGACATCTACCAGCAACCCAAGCTTGCCGAGCAGTATCAGGTCATTGCAGCGCCCACTCTGGTTAAGCTGCTGCCGCTGCCGGTCCGGCGCATCATCGGCGACCTGTCCGAAACCGACCGGGTGCTGCGGGGCCTTGAATTGCAGGAACGGTCGCCCGGGACCAACCATGGCTCCTGACCCGCTGCCGGAAGATGCGGCGGCACTGCGCGAACGCATTCGGGAGCTGGAGGCGCAGCTCGAAGAAAGCGAGGATACGCTGCACGCGATCCGGCGCGGCCACATTGATGCCCTGGTGGTCAGCGAAAATGCGGACGAGCAGCGGGTTTACACGCTGGAAAGCGCCGACCGGCCATACCGGGTTCTGATCGAGCAGATGCAGGAGGGTGCCGTCACCCTGGGCGCAGATGGCACGGTGCTCTACTGCAACCGGCGACTGGCCGAGCTGCTGGGCGTTCCGCAAGAGCGGGTAGTCGGTCAGATGCTGCGGCTGTTCGTGTTGCCCGAGGATGCCGCGGCGTTCGACCGGCTGCTTGCCGGGGCAAAGCGAGCAAGTGCCCGAAGAGAACTGGCCTTCCGCGCCGCCGATGGCAAGTCGGTTCCGGTTTATGTATCGCTCAGCTTCTTGCACGACGGCGACGTGACGCTGCTCTGCGGCGTCATCACTGACTTGACGGAGCAGAGGCTGCATCTGCGGGAGCTGGCCGAGGCCAACGACCGCTTGCTGACGGAGATCGCTGAACGCGAGCGGATCGAGGACGCCTTGCGCCAGGCGCAGAAGATGGAGGCGGTCGGCCAGCTCACGGGCGGCCTGGCGCACGACTTCAACAACCTGCTCACCGGCATTTCCGGCAGCCTGGAGCTGCTGCAAAGCCGGATAGCGCAGGGCCGGCTCGGCGAGGTGTCTCGCTACGTCACAGCCGCCCAGGGTGCCGCCAGCCGGGCTGCGGCGTTGACACACCGCCTGCTGGCGTTCTCCCGCCGGCAGACGCTGGACCCAGTGCCGACCAACCCAAACCGGCTGGTGGCCGGGATGGAGGAGCTGATCCGCCGCACGGTCGGTCCTGCCGTCACTCTGGAAACGGTGCTGGCCGGCGGCTTGTGGCCGACGCTCTGCGATCCCCACCAGCTTGAGAACGCGGTGCTGAACCTGTCCATCAACGCCCGCGATGCCATGCCGGACGGCGGACGGCTGACGATCGAGACGGCCAACACTTGGCTGGATGAGCCCGCGGCACGCGAGCGCGACATGCAGCCCGGCCAGTATGTGGCGGTCTGCGTCAGCGACGCCGGAACCGGCATGTCGCCGGAGGTGATCGCGCGGGCCTTTGACCCGTTCTTCACGACAAAACCGATCGGCATGGGAACGGGGCTGGGCCTGTCCATGATCTACGGCTTCGCCAAGCAGTCTGGCGGGCAGGCGCGCATCTACTCGGAGGTGGGCCAGGGCACGACGGTGCGATTGTACCTGCCCCGCCATGCCGCCGAGGACGCCAACATTCTTGGCGAGCAAGCGATCGCAGCGCCGCCCTGGGCCGAGGCCAGCGCGACGGTGCTGGTGGTGGACGACGAGCCAACCGTGCGCATGCTGGTGTCCGAGGTGTTGGGAGAGCTTGGATACGCTACGATCGAAGCGGAGGACGGACCGGCTGGGCTGAAAGTTGTGCGCTCAAACGCCAGGATCGATCTCCTTGTCACCGACGTGGGGCTGCCCGGCGGCATGAACGGGCGGCAGGTGGCTGACGCGGCGCGTGAGATCAGGCCGGGGCTGCAGGTGTTGTTCATCACGGGCTACGCCGACAATGCCGCCGTGGGCAACGGCCACCTTGATCGGGGCATGCAGGTCATGACCAAGCCGTTCACCATGGTGGCGCTTGCCGCCAAGGTCAGGGCGATGCTGGCGGAGAACTTGCCTTCTGACCGGACCTGACGAATGGGCGTTCTGGTAACCGAGTGGTGCAGCACGCCGCGTGCATCCGTAATGAGCGAGTGTCCATCAAACGAACCGATACCGTCCACGCCCAATCTGCCCGTCAACCCTGGCGTCGGCACGGGAAAGCGGACAAACGAATTGACGGACGGGAGGACGGACAGAGACGACCTTCTCATCTGTAGACATTAGAAGGCGTGGCAGAGCACGTAAAAGATGCCGTCCGGGTTGGTGATCCCCGCCCTGTGTGCCGTTTTGAGTAAGCTGTGCGCCGACCACTAGATGCCGCAAGAGCTGCGTCGGCGTCCCTTGCCGGGATGCAGCGACACCACTGTGCACAGCGCCGCGGGCGGCGGCTGCCAGCCGGCGATGGTCCGGACACCGGCCCGCGCTTGCGCGTGATCGGTGATGCCTTGAAAGCGTTGCCGCAGCTCGATGATGGCCGACAGCTCGCCTTCCTTGTGGAAGGTGGCGCGGATCGCGGCGGCATCGGCTTCGGTTACGACGAACATGGTCCAAGCATGGACCACGTGCTCCTTGGCCGGCAAGCACGATCATGGGCGAAGCCTGCACCATCGTGCCTCTTGATCCGATTGTTGAATGCAAAAATCAAGACTTCTGCAAACGTCTCTGGACCTAACCCTACCAATGGGTTAGGGTTTGCACAAGATATGATCGAATCGCACCCACAGAAACGCATCATCGGATATGCCCGCGTCAGCACCTACGGCCAGACGCTCGACGCCCAGCTTGAGCAGTTGAAGGCCGCAGGCTGCGTCAAGGTGTATCGGGAGAAGGCGACCGGCGCACAGGTGGAGCGGCGGGAGTTGCAACGCATGTTGAAGGCCACGACCCCCGGCGACATGGTGACAGTGACCCGCATCGACCGGCTGGCCCGTTCGACGTTCGACCTGTTCAGCATCGTCAAGGGCATTGCCGACGCAGGCGGTCAGTTCCGGTCACTGGCGGAGCCGTGGGCCGATAGCTCGACCAGCACCGGGCGCTTGATGCTGGCCGTGCTGGGAGGGCTGGCGGACGTGGAGCGCGACCTTATCAGGACGCGCACGGCAGAGGGCAGGA